>DASSUC010000046.1:0-5420 GCA_035707405.1 Micromonosporaceae bacterium
TCATCCGCACCTACGAGGTCAAGTTCATCCCCGGCCTGCTCCAGACCGAGGACTACGCCCGAGCCGTCATCCTGCTCGGCCACAGCAGCAGCTCCCCCGCCGACATCGAGCACCGCGTCCAGCTGCGCATGCAGCGCCAGCAGAGCGTGTTCAGCCACCACCCCGGGGCGGGGCCGCGGATCTGGGCGGTCGTGGACGAGGCGGCGCTGCGGCGGCCGGTCGGTGGGCCGAAGGTGATGCGCGCCCAGCTGGAGAAGCTGATCGAGGCCACCACGGTGCCGGAGGTCCAGCTCCAGGTGATGCCGTTCAGCGCCGGCGGCTATGCGGGGGCGGGCGGGCCCTTCACCATCATGCGCTTCCCGGACCAGGAGATATCCGACGTCGTCTACATCGAGCACCTCGCCAGCGCCCTCTACCTGGACAAGCCCGAGGACACCAGCGACTACGCGGTGATGATGGAGCAGCTGTGCGTCGAGGCCGAGCCGCCGGACCGTACCAGGGAGATCCTCGAGGAGGCCCTGCACGACTTCGTCGCCCAGGACGGCTGAGCCGCCCGGCGCGGCCCCGCAGGGGGGCGGGTCAGGGCTTGCGCCCGACACCGCCGAACTGCTGGACCGGGGCCCGCCTGCGGGACGGGTCGGGCCGCCACTGGGTGACGTCGACCACGCCCGGGTCGAGCAGCTCCAGGCCGTCGAAGAAGCTGGCGATCGTCTCCGGCGGGCGCAGGTGGTACGGGACCGCCCCGTTCTCGTTGTACTCCCGCTGGGCCTCGACCACCGCCTCGCTCATCGGGGCGGCGTCGTAGAGCGCCAGGTGGCTGCCGGACGGCAGGCGGCCCATCAGCTCGCGTACGACCGAGCGCGCCTCGTCGTCGTCGACGACGTGGCCCAGGATCCCCAGCAGCATCAGGGCCGTGGGCTGGGTGAGGTCCAGCGTCCGGGCGGCGCCGGCGAGGATCTGGGCCGGCTGGCGGAGGTCGGCGTCGATGTAGTCGGTGGCCCCTTCGCGGCTGCTGGTCAGCAGGGCGCGGGCGTGCGCCAGCACCAGCGGGTCGTTGTCGACGTAGACGATGCGGCACTCCGGCGCCACCCGCTGCGCCACCTCGTGGGTGTTCTGCGAGGTCGGCAGGCCGGTGCCCACGTCGAGGAACTGGCGGACGCCCACCTCGCCGGCCAGGTGGGTCACGGCACGGACGAGAAACGCGCGGCACTCGCGGGCACCCTCGACGATCCCCGGGAAGACCTCCCGGAACCGGTCGCCGGCCGCGCGGTCCACGGGGAAGTTGTCCTTCCCGCCCAGCCAGTAGTTCCAGATCCTGGCCGAGTGGGGAACGGTGGCGTCGATCTTCTTACGCGGGTCGTAGCCTGCGCTGGTGCGGCTGACGGTCACTGGACACCTTCCCGTGGTGCGTCCGTGTCTACCGCTGGCCCAGCCTAGTCCTCGCGGCCGTGCTGAACCAGCGGCCGCGTCCGGCCGCGCGCTCAGACGCCCAGCGCGCGAGGGGCCCGGCGGCGGCGCGACGTGGCGACGAGCACGCCCAGGGTGACCAGGTAGGGCAGCGCCGACCAGGCCTCGACCGGCAGCACCACACCACCGCTCTGTGCCTGCAGCGCCAGGCTGTCGCAGAACGCGAACAGCAGCGCTCCGGCGAGCGCGCCGAGCGGGGTCCAGTTGCCGATGATGACGATCGCGATGGCGACGAACCCACGCCCGGCGGTGACCCCGTCGGTGAACGAGCCGAGGTACCCCACGGTGATCGCGGCGCCGGCCAGGCCGGCCAGCGCACCGCCGGCGACCAGGCTCAGGGCCCGTACCCGTGCGGTCGCGACGCCGCGGAGCGCGGCCGCCGCGGGGTCGTCGCCGACGGCCCGTACGGCGAGCCCGAACCGGCTGCGGCGCAGTGTCCACGCCAGCGCCGGGACCAGCGCGAGCGTGCCGTACATGAGCAGGTTCTGCGCGAACAGGGCGGACCCGACCAGCGGCAGGTCGGCGAGAGCGGGCACCCGGAGAACGGGCAGCGGCGGCACGCTGACGCCCTGGCGGCCCGACGGGACCCACGCCTGGAACAGGAAGCTGGCCAGCCCGGTGCCGAGCAGGGTGAGCGCGACGCCGATGACGACCTGGTTCGCCCCACCCCCCACCACCGCGAGGGCCATCAGCGCACCCAGCAGGGCGCCGGCCGCCACCCCGGCCGCCACCCCGGCCCAGGACCCGGCCCCGACGGCCGCCCAGACACCGGCGAGCGCACCCATGATCATCATGCCCTCGACGCCCAGGTTGAGGATGCCGGAGCGCTCCACGAGCGTCTCTCCGAGCGCGGCCAGGGCCAGCGGCACGGCCAGCCGGACCGACCCGGCCAGCACCACCTCCCAGAACGCCAGCGTGAGCAGCTTCACCCAGGTCTCTCCCCCGTGCCCCGGCGCAGCCGCCGGTGGCTGGCTGCCGCGCTCAGCGCCACCCCGCCGAGCAGCAGTGCTTGCAGCACGGTGGCGAGCGACGCCGGCACGCCGGTGCCTACCTGCAGGCCCTCCGCGCCGGTGGCGAGCGCGCCGAAGAGCAGCGCGACACCGAGCACCCCGGCGGGGCGCACCCCGCCGAGCAGGGCCACCACCAGCCCGGTGAAACCGAGCCCGCCGGCCACGCTGGGGTAGAGCCGCCCCTGGACCCCGGCCACCTGGACCCAGCCGGCGAGCCCGGCGGCTGCCCCGCCGACGAGCATCGTGGACACTACCGCCCCGGCCGGGCGTACGCCCATCCGGGCGGCCAGGGCGGGGTGGGTGCCGTACACGTCGAGTGCGAAGCCGCGCGGCGAGCGCACCCACCAGGCCAGCGCGGCGGCGGCGACGAGCACCAGCACGACGCCCCAGTGCAGCCGGGTGCCGGCCAGCAGCGTCGGGATGCGCCCGGCCTCGGGCAGGTCCGCGCTGCTGGGCGTGGTGAACGTGCCGGGCTCGCGCAGCGCGGTCCGCAACAGCCACAGCAGCCCGAAGCCGGCCACGTAGTTCAGCAGCAGCGTGGAGAGGATCTCGTTGACCCGGGCGTACCCGCGCAGCAGCGCGGCCGGCAGCGCCCACAGCGCCCCACCGGCCACCCCGGCCAGCGCCCCCACGGCGAGCGACAGCGGCGCCGGCACGTCGCCGAGCGCCAGTACGACCACTGTGGACGCCAGCGCGCCCAGGGCGAGCTGCCCCTCCGAGCCGATCGTGAAGACGCGTGCCCGCAGGGCGGGCACCACGCCGAGGGCCACCACCGCGACCGGCACGGCCCGGACCACGGTCTCGGCGAGGTGGTAGCGGTCGCCGACGGCGCCCAGCACGATCTCGCGGTATCCGGTGACGGGGTCGATGCCGACGGCGAGCAGCAGGACCGCGCCGGCGGCGAGCGCCGCCCCGGCCACCACCCCGACCGGCGCCGCGCCGCGCAGCGCCCGCGTCACCCGCGGCGTCATGCCAGGCCCGCCATTGCCCGGCCCAGCCGGGCCAGGTCGACGTCCGCGCGCGGCACCTCGTCGACGAGCCGGCCGCCGACGAGCACCATGACCCGGTCCGCGAGGCTGAGCACCTCGTCCAGGTCGGTGGAGATGAGCACCACCGCGGCCCCGGCGTCGGCCGCCGCCCGCAGCTCCCGGCGCAGTACGGCGGCTGCCGCGACGTCCAGGCCCTGGGTCGGCCCGTGGGCGACGACCACCGCGAGCCGGCCGGCCAGCTCCCGCCCGACCATGAGCTTCTGCCGGTTGCCGCCGGACAGCGCCGCCGCGGCAAGGCCCGGCTCGGGAGGGTGTACGCCGAAGCGGGCGCACAGCGCCCGGGCGAACGCCTCAGCCGGGCGGCGCAGGCGCAGCCCGGCCCGGGTCAGCTCCGGCGTGCCGGCGCGCAGCACCACCGCGTTGTCGGCCACGCTGTGCGCGTCCATCACCCCGTCCGCGCGGTCGTCGGGCACGTAGGCGACGCCGCGGGCGACCGCTGCGGCCGGCGCGCCGGTGATGTCGGCACCGTCCACTGTGACCGTGCCGCGCGCCGGCCGGCGCAGCCCGACCAGGGTCTCGGCCAGCGCCCGCTGGCCGCTGCCGGCCACGCCGGCGATGCCCAGCACCTCGCCGCCGGCCACGGCCAGCGACATGTCGCGCAGGCCGGGGCCGGTGTCCGCGGCTGCGGACAGTCCATGCGCCCGCAGCCGCACCGGTGCCCGGGTCTGCGCACCCGGCGCCGGCCAGCCCTCCTGCGCCCGCCTGCTGCCGGTGCGGGCGCCGGGCATCGCCTCGTCCGCCGCCCGCTCGCCCACCATCAGCTCTGCGAGCTGGTGCGGGCCGATGGCGCCGGCCGGGCCGTGATGGACGCGGCACCCGGCTCGCAGCACGGTCACCTCGTCGGCGACCCGCGCCACCTCGTCCAGCCGGTGCGTGACCAGGACCACGGCGGTGCCCGCATCGGCGAGCGCCCGGACCCGGCCGAGCAGGTGGTCGGCCTCGACCGGCCCGGCCGCCGCGGTCGGCTCGTCGAGCAGCAGCACCCGGGCGCCCTGGGCCAGGGCGAGGACGACCTCACCGAGCTGCCGCTGGGCAAAGGCGAGGTCCCGGGTACGCCGGTCCAGCGGGAGCTCCACGTCTGCCTGGGCCGCGGCCTGGGCCACCTGGCGGCGGGCCGCGGCGCGGCTGAGCCGCCGGGCGCCGCTGGCGGCGAGCGAGAGGAGGTGGTTCTCCACGAGCGTCAGCTCGCCGATCAGGCTCAGCGCCTGCGGGACCAGCCCGATCCCCGCGGCGATCGCCGCGCCGCGGTTGGCGAGGACGCCCACGGCGCCGTCCAGCAGGATCCGGCCGCGGTCCGGGCGCAGCGCGCCGGCGAGGATGAGGGCCAGCGTCGACTTGCCCGCCCCGTTCTCCCCGACCAGGGCGTGCACCCGGCCGGGACGCAGGCACAGGTCCACCCCGTCGAGCGCGACGACGGCCCCGAACCGCCTGCCCACGCCGACCGCCTCCAGCACCGCGGGCCTGTCGGGCGGTCTCGGTGGGGCGGTCGCGGACAAGCCGGGTTCCTTCGTCGAGGGCGAGGGCGAGACGGCCGCCGGGCGGGCCGCTGGCCGGTACGGCCCCGTGAGAATATCCGGAGCCATGTGGCCTGCGCCGGGTCAGCCGTTCGGTGCGCCCGGGTCGTGCGGTCGTGCTGACTCCCCGGAAGTCGGACGACGCTGATGGAGACCTCCCTACCGCCTGTGACATGCTCACGGATGACCTTGGGTGGGGCGTCGCTGGGCTGATCTGAGCAGGTGGAGGGCTGGCAGGGCATGACAGCTGCGCTGCCGGACGGGCCTCCCGGCGGGCCGACTGTCATCCGTATCCTCCTCGGGGCGCAGCTTCGTCGGCTGCGGGAGGCCAGCGGCATCAGCCGCGAGGACGCCGGCTACTCGATCCGCGCCTCCGGCTC
>DASSUC010000047.1:0-49114 GCA_035707405.1 Micromonosporaceae bacterium
CAAGGGCCTGCAAAGCCCTGTACGCGGGTTCGATTCCCGCACCCGCCTCGAAAGGCACGGGCGATTAGCTCAGTGGGAGAGCGCTACCTTGACACGGTAGAGGTCACTGGTTCAATCCCAGTATCGCCCACCATCTATAAAGCGTGCGGCATCCGGCGCGGCGTCGCCCGGTCGGACATACCCTGTTGATCGAGCGCTGACGGGAGTACTGACCCGGCAGCGGCGAGAGGTGGCTAGGTCCGGAATATCAACGCCGAGTCCGTCCAGCTGATCACGCTGAGATCGGTCTGGACGTGACCGGTAGGGCCCGTACCCTCGCCCAGGCGTACCGAGACTTTGGTGAGGCTACCGCCGGAGCATCGCCGCTGTACGAGCGGGTCGCCGTCGCCCTGAGTAAGTCCGACGAGGCGCTGCGTCCTATCGAGGCGGCGCCGGCGCGCAAGCGGCACCCCAGGTTGATCCTTGCCGCGGGGCTTCTCCGGTGACCCCGACGCCTTCGGCACGGGTACCGCCATCCTGATCGGTGACCTGGCCCTGATCTGAGCCGACGTTCTGGTCCGTGCCTCCGGGCTGCCGGCGGACGCGCACGCTAGAGTCTCACCGGTGTGGTCTGCGGTGCGTTCGGAGGTCATGTACGGTCAGCTGCTCGACCTGATCAGCCAGGCGAGCGACGACGAGAACATCGATGCGGCGCTGCGCAGCCGAGATGACCTGTTGGGCGTGTTCGGCGATCCCACCGTGACGGGCAAGCCGTCCGGTGACGATCTTCGTGAGGGCAAGCGAACGGTCCTGCTCGCGACGGCGCTCAAGCGTGCGGACGAACGCGATCCGGACGCGGTGGGCTTCCTCCGGGCGAAGATCGGCACCGACCTCTCCGACGACGAGGTCGCCCGCATCCGCGCCATCCTCGTCGACGTCGGTGCCGTGGAGCACATCGAAAGGCAGATCACGCTCCGCGCCGACCAGGCCATGGCCGTGCTGGAGGCGAGCGGCGTCACCGGCCCCGCAAAGCGCCAGCTCGCCGAGCTGGCGATCAAGGCGACGCAGCGGACGCAGTGATGTCCCCGACGAACTCGTCCACCTTCGCCGACTGCGGCAGCCCAGCGGGTGACCCGGGCGCCGGGCCCGGTCGCCGCGGTGTCGGACGCGCGCACGGCAAAGCGATCCTGCTCGGGGAACACGCCGTCGTGTACGGCGCTCCGGCCCTGGTCATCCCGGTTCCGCAGCTGACGGCCACAGCGAACGCGACGCGACTGTCGTGTCCAGGCGACGGTGCGGATAAGATCTCCTTTGCGATAACGGGAGCGGGGACCGCGTCGGTGACACCGCTTGCCGCGGACGGCCTGCAGCACCTGGTGGCGGAGTTCAAGGAGAGGACCGCCGTCGTCGACCCTATGCGTGTCGATGTGCTCATCGACTGCACGATCCCGCAGGGCCGCGGGCTCGGCTCCAGTGCCGCGTGCGCCCGGGCGGTCGTTCTGGCGCTCGCGGATGTCTTCGACCGCCGGCTCGACGCCGCGATAGTCTTTGATCTTGTGCAGGTTTCGGAGAAGGTGGCGCACGGCAGGGCGAGCGGCATCGATGCGCTCGCCACCGGTGCGACGTCTCCCCTCCTCTTCCAGAACGGCACTGCCCGGGAACTGCCCATCGCCATGTCGGGGGGCGGCTGCGCGCACCACCTCGAGCGGACCGACGGTCGCGCCGGCGAAAGCCGGCATCCCAGCTTCGACGGGCTGTTCGTCATCGCGGACAGCGGTGCCGGCGGCAGCACCAAGGAGGCGGTGGAGCTGGTGCGGCGCAGGTTCGAGCGCGGTGCCGGGACCCAGGAGGACTTCGTACGCCAGGTGTCGAGCCTGACGCATGCGGCCCTGCGCGACCTCGCTGACGGCGAGCTGAGCCGCTTCGGCGCGCGGCTGACCGAGAACCACAGGCTGCTCCAGGAGATCGGGATCAGCACGGATCGGATCGACGCGCTGGTCGAAGCCGCGCTCGCGGCCGGCGGTCGGGGCGCCAAGATCACTGGCGGCGGGTTGGGCGGCTGCATGATCGCGCTGGCCGGAGACCCTCCCGAGGCAGAGGCGGTCGTGCGGCGCCTTCACGAAGCCGGCGCCGTCCGGACCTGGGTCATACCAGCGGGGAGGTTCGCGAGTGATGCCCATTGACCATCAGCTGGAGCTGGCCGGGTCGGCTGGGAAGATCCTCGACCGCGGTGCGACCGCCGTCGCCCATCCGAACATCGCGCTGGTGAAGTACTGGGGCAAGCGCGACGGGCGACTCATGATCCCGTACGTCGACAGCCTGTCGATGACCTTGGACATCTTCCCGACGACAACCACCGTCCGGCTCAGTCCCGCAGCTCAGGCCGACAGCGTCAGGCTCAACGGCTCGCCCGCGGAGGGCGAGCCGCGGCAGCGCGTCATCGCCTTCCTGGACCTGGTACGGGAGATGGCCGGGCGCACCGAACCGGCCGCCGTCGACACCCACAACTCCGTTCCCACCGGGGCGGGTCTGGCGTCCTCGGCGAGCGGGTTCGCCGCCCTCGCCCTCGCCGGTGCCGCCGCGTACGGCCTCGATCTCGATCCCACCGCGCTGTCGCGCCTGGCCCGGCGCGGGTCCGTGTCGGCCTCCCGGTCGATCTTCGGTGGCTTCGCGATGTGCCACGCCGGCCGGGGCACCGGCGCGGCTGCGGACCTCGGCTCCTTCGCCGAGCCGGTGCCTGTCCCGGATTTCGACCCCGCGCTGGTGGTTGCGCTGGTGAACGCCGGTCCCAAGGCCGTGTCCAGCCGCGCGGCCATGCGGCGGACCGTGGAGACGTCCCCGCTCTACCGGGCGTGGGCGACCTCGAGCAAGGCTGACCTGTCGGAGATGCTGACGGCGCTGCATCGCGGCGATCTCGACGCGGTGGGGGAGATCGCCGAGCGGAACGCCCTCGGCATGCATGCGACGATGCTGGCCGCGCGGCCGGCGGTGCGCTACCTGTCGCCGGCCACCGTGGCCGTGCTCGACAGCGTCCTGCAGCTACGGGCGGACGGTGTGCCGGCCTACGCGACCATGGACGCAGGGCCGAACGTCAAGGTGCTCTGCCACCGTGCGGATGCCCCGCGGGTGACCGAAGCGGTGCGCGGCGCCGCGCCCGGATGCTCGGTGGTCACCGCCCGGCGCGGGCCGGGAGCCCGCCTGCGGGCGGAGGCCGAGCAGTGACCGGTCAGCGAACGGCCAGCCGGCATGCGCCGGGCAAGCTGTTCATCGCCGGTGAGTACGCGGTGCTGGAACCAGGCCACCCGGCGATCCTGGTGGCGGTCGACCGGCAGGTCAGCGTCACCGTGTCGGGATCCGTCGGTGTCGACGTCTTGATCGACTCCGATCTCTGCCCCGGAGAGGCTCGACTACAGCGGCGTGGCGGCGCCCTCGTCGGGCTCGGCGACGACGACGGGCAACCGGCGCTGGACAGCCTCAGCCATGTGGTGTCGGCCATCGAGGTGGTCGACGGCCTGCTGACCGAGCGTGGCCTGCGTACGCCTCCGGTACGCGTCTCGGTCTCCAGCCGCCTGCACCGCAACGGAACCAAGTTCGGCCTGGGGTCCAGCGGCGCGGTGACGGTCGCCGCGGTGACCGCGGTGGCCGCGTACTGCGGCGTGGAGCTGCCGCCCGACGCACGGTTCCGGCTGGCGATGCTCGCCACGGCGCGGCGCGACACCCGCTCCTCCGGCGGAGATCTCGCCGCAAGCGTCTGGGGTGGGTGGATCGCGTACCGCGCGCCCGACCGGGCCGCTGTGCTCGACATGGCGCAGCGCCGGGGCATCGACGAGATGATGCGTGCGCCGTGGCCGGGCTTCGGGCTGCGACGGCTGCCGCCGCCCCGCGGGCTCGCGCTGGAGGTGGGCTGGACGGGACAACCCGCCAGCACCTCCTCGCTGGCTGGGCGCCTGGAGGTAGGGCAGTGGCGAGGCAGCAGCTCACAACGGAGCTTCCTGGCGCGCAGCGATGAGTGCGTGCGCGGCGCGATCCGCGCGATCGAGCAGGGAGACGACCACGAGCTGCTGCGACAGGTCCGGGGCGCCCGCCAGGTGCTCGCCGACCTGGACGACGAGGTCCGGCTGGGCATCTTCACCACCAGGCTGACCGCACTGTGCGACGCCGCCGAGGCCGTCGGCGGCGCCGCCAAGCCGTCCGGCGCCGGGGGCGGCGACTGCGGCATCGCGTTGCTGGACGCCGCGGCGAAAAGGGAGATCTCGCAGCTGCGGGAGGAGTGGGCTGCCGCGGGGGTGCTCCCCATGCCGGTTCGTGTCCAGCCGACGAACGGGAGCGCAGAACGACATGTTCCAGGCCCCACCGCACCACCCACGAGATGATTGGAGGCACCCGATGAACGAAACGAACGCGGTCGCCGGCGTTCCCATGAAATGGGTGGGCCCCCTACGAATTTCGGGGAATGTGGCGACAATCGAGACGGAGGTTCCGCTCGCCACCTTCGAGTCGCCGCTGTGGCCCTCCGTCGGCCGGGGCGCGAAGATCTCCATGATGGTCGAGCGGGGTATCGTCGCCACCCATGTGGACGAGCGTATGACGCGCTCGGTGTTCGTCAAGGCCAAGGACGCGCAGACCGCGTACCTGGCCTCGTTGGAGGTCGACGCGCGCCTCGACGAGCTGCGCGAGATCGTGCGTACCTGCGGCAGGTTCGTCGAGCTGATCGGGTTCCACCACGAGATCGCGGCCAACCTGCTGTTTCTCCGGTTCGACTTCACCACCGGCGACGCCTCCGGACACAACATGGCGACGCTGGCCGCCGATGCGCTCATGAACCACATCCTGGAGACCATTCCGGGCATCTCGTACGGCTCGATCTCAGGAAACTACTGCACCGACAAGAAGGCGACCGCGATCAACGGAATCCTCGGTCGTGGCAAGAACGTGGTCACCGAGCTGCTCGTACCGCGCGACATCGTCCATAAGGTGCTGCGCACCTCGGCCGCCGCGATAGCCGAGCTGAATGTGCACAAGAACATGATCGGCACCCTGCTCGCCGGCGGCATCCGCTCGGCCAACGCCCACTACGCGAACATGCTGCTCGGGTTCTACCTGGCGACAGGCCAGGACGCGGCCAACATTGTCGAGGGCTCACAAGGTGTGACCGTGGCCGAGGACCGGGACGGCGACCTCTACTTCTCCTGCACCCTGCCGAACCTGATCGTGGGGACTGTCGGCAACGGAAAGGGGCTCGACTTCGTCGAGGAGAACCTGACCCGGCTCGGCTGCCGGACCGCACGCGAGCCCGGTGAGGACGCACGCCGGCTCGCGGTCATCGCGGCCGCGACGGTGCTGTGCGGTGAGCTGTCACTCCTTGCGGCGCAGACGAACCCGGGCGAGCTCATGCGGGCGCACGTCCGGCTGGAACGCAAGAAGGCAACGAAGATCGGAGGCTAGCGGCTCCAACTTCATTTGGAGAGACCAATGTCTGGAGCTTCCTTTCGGACCAGGCCGGTCACGTCACAATGCACGACCTGTACGTGGATGCACGAGCTGTACGTGGATGCACGACCTGTACGTGGATGGCGGTGCCGCCCTGCACGTATGACGCCGGACGGAGACAGGAGCGAGCCAGATGGCCATGAACCCGATCGCGCCGTACCGCATGCCCGGCGACGGCGACCTGCCGAGCCCGGCGGTGCCCTGGCGCCCGCGTCCGGACCGGGCCGCGGTGCTGGTGCACGACATGCAGCGGTACTTCCTGCGCCCGTTCCCGGCCGGGCAGTCTCCGCGGACCGAGCTGGTCGCCAACGTCATGAAGCTGCTCGCGGCGGCGCGTGCGGCCCGGGTGCCGGTGCTGTACACGGCACAGCCGGGCGGCATGAGCCGCCAGGACCGCGGGCTGGTGTACGACTTCTGGGGCCCCGGCATGAGCGTCGAGGAGACCGACCGCGGCATCGCCGACGACGTCGCCCCCGAGCCGGGCGACACGGTGCTGACCAAGTGGCGCTACAGCGCGTTCTTCCGCAGCGACCTGGAAGAACGGCTACGGCGGTCGGGACGGGACCAGCTCGTCGTCTGCGGCGTCTACGCGCACATGGGGTGCCTCATCACCGCCTGTGACGCGTTCAACCGCGACATCCAGCCGTTCCTCGTGGCGGACGCGATGGCCGACCTGTCGCTCGACGAGCATCTCCTGGCGCTCCGCTACGCCGCGGGCCGCTGCGCGGTGCCGCTGTCAACCGCCACCGTGCTCGCCGAGCTGGAGGGCTAGCCGGTCGGGTCCGTCCCGTCCATCACCGATATCGGGGAGGAACACGTCATGTCGGAGCGAACCTTATCGACAGTGCTCCGGCGCGGACAGCAGCGAGTAGTAGAAGGGCTTGGGGTTTCCGGCCCCGTCGAGTAGCCCGAAGCCGGGGACCATCGCGTCGGTATAGGCGAAGACAGAGTTCCAGACGCTCGACCGGCCGGCGAGCATGCACTGGAAGTTCCAGGTGTCGTCCTCGTTGTGCCACTCGGTGGCGATGATCGGACGCCCGAAGCTGTTCCACATCGCGTCGAAGTCGCCCGCCGCCTGCCATGTGGTCTTTGCGTACGGGTGGATGGCGATGATGTCGGGCAAGGGTGCGCGGCCACCGATCGCGGCGAACACCGCAGCGGTGTAGTTGACGGCGTTCTGCCCGCCCGAGGCCAGTCCACCCATCACGAAACCGCCCGCGAACTGCGGGTACGTGTTGCGGTACAGGACCCACATGTCGGCGTACACGGCCGGGGGCAGGTAGGTGTCGCCGTGGTCCATCTCGTTGCCGATCTGGAGGAAGTCGGCGTTCCACGGCACGTATCCGCCCGACTCGCTGGTGATGATCGCCATGACGCTGAGGCCGGCACCCTTCAGGGCGTCGATGCGTGGCTGGATCGACTGCCGCGAGACGAACCGGACGCCTCGGAACCCTTCGTTGGCCAGCGTCCAGGGCTGCGACTGCTGCCAGGCCGCTTCGTTGTTCGGGTCGATGTTGACGGCGAACAACGACGAGCCGTAGGTCGTGGCGGACAGGGGTCGGCCGGCGCCGAGCGCCTGTGCGGGAGCAGTCCACACCACTGCCGCGACAGCGGCCAGCACAACGGCGCACAGCAACGCAAGCACCCGGATTGGCGCTGCGCGGTTCGAATGGGGGCTTGGTTGGACCATGACTGATCTCCTGGAGGGAGTTACCGGCAACCTAACGGTGGAAGGCCCGGGGGGACGTGGAAGCCAGCCGGCCGGGGCGAAATATATTGATCTATATCAACGCTATCACGGCATCGTGGTGCCGGCAGGAGTGTTCGACAAGATCTAACCTGCGCCCGCAGCCACATGCCACTGCGGCTGCGGCCCGAAGGCCTGCGGACCCGCGCCGGTACGGTGCATAGATGATCCGCCTGCCGGACCTCGTGATCGAGGACCACGTCTTCGCTGTGCCGCTCGACCACGCCGATCCGGACGGAGGGTCGATCGAGGTGTTCGCGCGTGAGGTGGTCTCACCCGACCGGGTGGGCGACGACCTACCGTGGTTGCTGTACCTGCAAGGCGGTCCGGGCGGAAAGGCCCCGCGCCCCGTCAAGGCGGACGGTTGGCTCAGGCATGCGCTGCGCACGCACCGCGTGCTGCTTCTCGACCAGCGCGGCACGGGCCGCAGCACCCCGGTGACGGCGCGGACCGTCGCCGGAATGGACCCGGCCGCACTCGCGACGTACCTGCGGCGGTTCAGGGCCGACAGCATCGTGGCCGATGCGGAGATGGTCCGGACCCGCCTCACGGGCGGTGCGCCGTGGGAGACGCTCGGCCAGAGCTACGGCGGATTTGTCACGCTCACGTACCTGTCCCGCGCGCCGGAGGGGCTGCGCGCCTGCTACGTCACTGGTGGGCTGCCCGGACTGACGGCGACGGCCGAGGAGGTGTACTCCCGGACGTACCCGCGCGTGGCCGCGAAGAACGCCGACTTCTACCGGCGGTACCCCGACGACGCAGCGGCCGTGCGCGCGGTCGCGGACCATCTCGACGCTGACGACGTGCGCCTGCCCGACGGCGACCGGCTCACCGCCCGCCGGCTGCGCCTGCTGGGCATGGTGTTCGGGACGAGCGACGGGTTCGAGCGGGTCCATTGGCTGCTGGAGGGGGCCTGGCACGGCGCTGAGCTCGCCGACGGCTTCCGGTACGCGGTGATGAACGAGACCGGGTTCGTCGATGCGCCGCTGTTCGCGCTCCAGGAGCTCATCTACGGCCAAGGTGCCGCCGCTACGGCGTGGGCGGCCGAACGCGTCATGGACCGTCATCCAGAGTTCGCGCCGGAAGCCGATCCGTTGCTGTTCACGGGCGAGATGATGTATTCCTGGATGTTCCGCGACATCGCCGCGTTGAAGCCGTTCGCCGCGGCGGCGGACCTCCTGGCGGACTCCGGCGGCTGGTCGGCCCTGTACGACCCGGATCGCCTCGCCGCCAACGAGGTGCCGGTGGCCGCGGCCGTCTACTTCGATGACATGTACGTTGACGCCGGCCTGCAGCTGGAGACCGCGCGGGCCATCGGCAACGCGCGGGCCTGGGTGACCAACGAGTACGAGCACGACGGGCTGCGCAGGTCCGGCGAGCACATCCTTGGCCGTCTTATGGACATAGCAGCAGGCCGCTGCTGAGTCCAGGGAGGCCCGCCCACCGTCCGGCGGCGGCTCAAGAGGGGCGGGTGGTGGCACTACACATGTCAGAACGGTGGCGGATCAGCATCGCAGTTGGCGCGGGCGCGGTCGACTGCCGCCTTGACCGCCGGATGCTGGTTGCCGAGCACTCTTACATAGGACCGTAGAGTCCGGGTGAGAAGCGCGGCGCTCTCATCCGACCTCCCGGGTGCCGCCAGGTCAAGTGCGAGGTTGTGCGCGGCAGCCAGTGTTGTCGGGTGTTCGGCTCCGGCGGACCGGCGCAGCCGCCGGAGCGTGTCCGAGCCGAGGTCATACGCGCTCTCATGGTCACCGAGCGCCGCAAGATCGCTTGCCAGGTTAACCGCGCATACCAGAGTGGTCACGTGGTTGGCGCCCAGCGCAGATTTCAGCCTTCTCCATGCCGCGTCATTGTGGCGATGCGCTGCTGCCGGTTCGCCCAGCAGACGCAGCACGGTCCCCAGGTTGGTGGCGACATAAAGGGTGTACGGATGGTCCGGGCCCAGCGTCAGCTTGTACCGCTCCACGCTCTGCGCGGCGAGCTCATATGCGCGCGGCAGTTCGTTCGCATCGCGAACATCGATCGCCAGGCCGGCGGTCGCGGCGATCGCCTCGTAGTGCATGGGGTCGAACCGGTCTTCGAACCGCCTGGCGGTATCTTCGGCCAGTTTGAGTGCCCCGTTGTGATCGCCAGCACGGCGGCGGGCGACGGCAAGGTTCCGAGCAACGTTGATCGTCTCCGGATGGTCAACCCCGTACAGCTCCAAGTGCCGCTGGTAGAGCAGCTCGGCTCGGCGGTGCGCCTCGAGGTACTCACCGCATTCCCGTTCGTCGACAATGAGCTTGTTGAGTGTCAGGAGCGTCTCCGGGTGGTCGCCACCCAGGATGGCGGCCCGGCGGCGGTGCGTGTCGCGGTGGCGCTGCCGCGCTCCGCGCAGGTCCCCGGTGAGCAGCAGGCTGCCGCCGAGGCTGTGCGCCGCCCTCAGCACCTCGGGATCGTCGTCGCGGAACACGCGACGGGCGCGCTTGATGGCGTCCATGTCGAGCTTCCGGGCCGCGGCGAACCTGCCGGCGACCCGGTGGTCATGAGCGACCTGCAGCATCGCGTCGATCGTGCCTTCGTCGTCCGCGCCGACGGTCTGCAAGTACCGATCCAGGCACGAGGTGCTGATCCTTGCCGCCTGGTCGACATCGCCGAGAACGCGCCACACGTATCCGAGCCACTTGCTTGCGCGTAGGGTCGGATCACTGTCTATGCCGAGCATCGTCCGCCACCGCCCGACGACCCGCTCCGCCCAGCTGCGGCAACGGTCGTAGTCCCCCCAGTAGTAGTAGAACGCAATGATGTTGAGCACCAGCTCATGGGCCCAGTCGTCGCGGCAGGCGACCGCGTCGGACGCGTCGACGTGTGAAGCCAGCGAGTGGTAGCGCAGCCAGTGTCCGGTATCGCTCGGCCCGCCTGGCCTGGCGCTGGCGAGCAGCAGGTGCGCGCCGTGCTCCATCCTCAGGCGCTGCTCGGAGGGCATACGGCTCTGCAGCATGTCGCGCACCAGCCGGTGGAGCTGGATGGTGCCCAGCCGGTGGTCGACGCGGACCAGCACATACCGTTGGATCTCCCGGATCGCCCGGTCCAGCTGCCCGGGCTCCTGCAGCACCGCGTCCAGCTCCGGCGCGATGCGCGCGTGCGGCCGGGCGAGGAGGTCTCGCTCGATGGGCTCGGCGGCAAAGAACGAGCAGACCTGCAGCAGCTGGAGAGCGGCCGGGTTGTCCTCGGCCAGCCGGTCGAGCGCCACGTTGGCCGCGGCCGCGACCGGCATCTCCTCGCCGGGCGCCGGAACGAGCCTCTCCAGCTCGCTCTGCTTCTGGGCAAGCAGCGTGAGATAGCTGCCGACGTCCATTCCCGTGGTGACCAGCCACGCCGATGCGTGCTCGATCGCCAACGGGAAGTCGCCCAGAGCCGCCGCCAGCCGGTAAGCGTCCTCGATGCCCAGCTGATGGTTGTGCCTGCGTAGCAGGCGGATGCTCTCAGCCCGCTTGAAGACATCGACCGTCAACGCGTCTGCGAACTGGCCCCACTCCGGGTTGCGCGAGGTGACCAGCGCCTTGCCGGTGCCTCCCTCGGGCAGGTAGTCCTTGACGGTCTCCAGGGTCGCCGTCTCCGCGTTGTCAAAGACGAGCAGCCAGTTGGAGTAGGGTGAGCCCGCTCGTAGTGCGTCCCGCACCCGGGAGGCGGCGGTCACCTCCTTGCCTGCGCCGAGACCGAGCCTTTCGCCGAGCTCGATGAGCGAGGCCAGGATCTGTGCCGGCTGTTCCGAAGGGACCCACCAGACCACATCGTATTCAGCGCCATGCCGGTGTACGTACTCGATGGCGATCTGGGACTTTCCGACGCCACCCATGGCGCGGAGAGGCTCAGGCAGCAGCGCCACCACCCGTTTTGTCCGGAGCCGCCGCTCCAACTGTCGGAGCAGGTTCTGGCGTCCGGTGAAGTCCAGGTTCTGTGGCGGTATGTTGCCCCAGACCGTCGGTCGGGCCTCGTCGACCTGTCCGAACCTCGGCTCCGTAGCAAGCGCCTCGGGTAGGCCGGCAAAGTCAGGCCAGCTGAAAGGGGGGCGTTCCGGGGTGGCAGTGCTCTGCGGCCTGACATCCGCAACGGCGCCAGCTTCGGCCGTGGTCCTGGGGACGCCGGGGTGATCGTCAGCGCCGGCTCCCTGACGTCCCGAAGCTTCGACGGCGCGCCTCAACCGGTGCGCCAGCGGGGCATACGGGCCGGACCATGCGGTGAGGACAGCGAGTGCTATGCGGGCCATCGGCAGCGTGTCCGGCGTGATCGGCACGTTGAAGTCGTGGTTGGGTGCTTCGATCGCGTGGGCCAGCGCCAATGCCGTTGGGCTGCGGTGACCGTAGTGGGCTGCGACGGTTCGGACTACTTCCGCGGAGTCGGTCCGGGTGGCGCAGGCCAGCAGGGCCCCCCGCACACCCTCCACGAAGTCCAGGGATACCGCGGATCCGGGGGCACGCCGGACCAGGTCGCTGTTTACCACCTCGGCGAGATGGTGGCGTGAGGACTCAGGGAGCAGGTCTCGCTGCACCTTGCGCACGAGTGGCGGATCGAGGGGTGCCGCGGCGAGGTACGTGGCCAGCCGAAACGCCAGCCACGAGGAGTGGGAACGGAACCTGCGCACCAGCTCCACGGCTGGTTGAGGAGTAGCCGGACGTGACGCACCGCGCTCTGTGGGCGCGCTGTCATCGGCTGCGTAGACCATGGCGTCCACCCAGCCGCGTGGACTGGCTACCAGGTCGGCCCACCATTCGATCCAACGTGGGCTCAGCTCGAGGACGGGCACTGGAACCGACGGCTGCTCGGCCGGTGTGTCAACGAGGTTGCTTTCGACATACTGCACCTGAAGCTGGCCGTTGGGCGTCGTCGGCGTGGCGGCGCGGATCCGTGCCCGACGCGGCGAAATATTCGAACGGTGCCAGTACTCCTGGGGAAATGGGTTGATGACTGCGAGGGGTCCGGACTGTCCCCAGAGTGTGAGCAGACGTACCGTTCGCGGATCTCTCCAGTGCTCACCGACTCCGTCGGTAAGCACCAGGAACACCTGTCGACCAGATGGGTCGATCAGCTCACGTGGATCACAGCGCCGCGTGTCGGAGCCTCGGATCCCGACGACGTACGACCAGTCGGTGTCGGGTGCGGAGGACAGGATGAACTCGCGTACCGTCTGGAAAGATGCGTTGTGTCGCAGTGCGCGACGAAATGCAGCCACGGTGGGCCGCCACACCGCCATCGAGAAGCTGGCATCGAGAACGAGTGCGAGAGTGAGCGGCCCACCGGGTGCGTCCGGAGAAGGAGCACCGGGGTTCAGCCGAGCGAGCGCCTGGGAGATGGCCCGGCTGTGTTGGACCGCCGGGGCCCCGGCGATAAGCGCCTTGGACAGCTCAGCGAGCTGCGCCTCGTCCTCGCCCGTGGTGACGACCGCCAGCCATACCGCATCAGCGAGGTCAACCCAGTCGGGCCCGCCGGCCGGGGGCACAATGCCGACGTAGGGCCAGACGGAGTGTGGCCGGGCCATCTGCTCACGGCTCCACGGAGGTGCGCAGCTGCGTGTTGCTAGTCATCGGCTCGACCTTCTGCTCCGATGAGGCGGCGCGGGTCGTCCCACAGCACCGCAACATGTCGACCGGGGTGCTGCTGGTCGGCACCGGACCCGCTGGCGGCCTCCACCCGCAATGCCCTGATGCGGTCGAGGAGCTCGTTGGGATGACCACGCATCAGCTCCACCATCCCTGCAACCATCTGCTCCCGCGCTATCTCCCGGCGGTCCCACAGGACCACGGGTACACCGGCGCTCAGGGCGAGATCCAGCTCGGCCTTACCGGTCTCGTTCTGCGGCGCGGCACTGAGCACGACCGAGGTGACGCTGGTGTCGCCATGCAGCCGCGCGTTCCATTGCTCGATGCCGTTGGCGACCTCCGGGGTGCCTCCCCAGAAGACCCGGTGTGACGGGGGGTCGTGCCACAGTGCGTTCCACCGGTTGATCCATGCCCGGCGGCGGAAGAGCGCCCGCATACGGTCGAGACTTCGCACCACGACCGGGTAGCCCACGCACAGCGGCACCGGGGCGGTCGACCCGAGGTTGACGCGCCACCACTCCACGGCCAGGTGCAGCAGGTCCGTCGGTAGTAGGAACTCGACCGAGACCGGGTCCAGACTGTCGCGCCACGCTGTCTCGGCATCCAGGATCGCCGTATCCACCACCCGTTCGGCCTCACTCAGCAGGACCCGAGTGGGCTCGGTAGTGGCTCGTGGCCGCCATGGCCCAGTACGGTGCTGGATCCAGTAGCTGACTATGCACCGGCTATGGTCCAGGCCATCAATCTCGAGCTGGATGACGATGCAGGGTGGGGCGGCTGGGGACAGGTCTGCAGCCCCCGCCGTTACGGCGGTGGAGCCACGATGGCGGTCGCGGGCCTCTGCCGCGGCACGTCGACGTCGTCTCACCACGTCGATGATGTGGGTGCTGCTGGCGATCTGGTCCACCCACCCGTGCAGCGCTGTGCCGAGAGGATCCGTCACGCGGGTGGCGATCTCCTCCACGAACATGAGCGCTGGAGGCATGCCGTCGTGGCCGGCGTTGACGCCGGCCAGGTAGTCGAACAGCTCGTACACGGTGACAGGAGCCGGTGTCGGGAGCGGTACGAGGTCGCTCAAGGCGGCGCGCCAGACCTTCCGGAGGTCCATTCTTGGCGCTTGTTCAAGCAGGTCGAACAGACGGTTCCTTTCGGCTGCGGACACTAATGCCGCCATTGTGTCGGACGGCGGGGTACGCCCCGCCGCGAACGCTCTGCACGACTCCAGCAACGCACACACGTAGGCGGCGGCTGTTATCGACGCATGCGGATGCCAGCGTTGGTTCTTGCCGAGATTGTCGCAGTAGTCGGCCACACCGCGGACCATGAACCAGCCCACCCCGTGCAACATCGCCCCGGCGGCGACGCCGGAACCCTCCATCTCGACCGCCATAATGCGATGCTTCGAGGCAAGCTCGTCGCGGTAATGTTCGTCGCGTAGGAGGACATCGGCACAGCCGATGGCTCCATAGTGGATCTTCGGCACTCCTTCGACATGCCCAGAGATAGCCCGTTCCGGATGCCTGGTGAACTTACCGTCGATGTAAAGCCGGTCGGTCCGCGCCGAAGGCCTGGCAAAAGTGGTCCCCAGATGTCCATCGGCGGGCGCAAGCCACCGTGACAACTGTGCCACGCCGTCCTGGTACGCACGAAGCTCCAGCTCCCGGGCAGCCCGGAGGAGCTCGACCGAGATCCCGTCCACCGGCCGCCGTAGCTCCGCTGCGCCGTCCACCAGGCGGAGGTGCCCGTAGTCAATAATGCCGTCGACTGCCACCACCACGTCGCCGAGCCGGACATGCCGCTCCGGCCGGTCGAGGGACGGAATACCACCAGCGACTCCCGTGACGACCACGCAGCGCACGCCGGTGAAGGTGCGCAGGAGGTTGGCGCAGGTCGCCGCGGCATTGCGGGTGTTGTCCAGTGGCATGGTGGTCAGGACGACACGGTGCGGCGTGCTCACGTCGGCGCTGGCGAGATAGCCCACCCGGTAGTCATTGGGGTCGCCGTCGACGCGAACGACTGTCGGCTCGGTGATGAGCGCGGTCATCGCCGCCCCCTCTACCGGTAGGGCGGTGATAATCCCGATGGTGACGTCCCACCATCCCGAGCCGTCGCGTACGGTCGGCGGAGGGGGCCGGGCGGCGGCCGGCACAATGGGTGTAGTCATTGCGGCGCGAGCCTATGACGCGTGTCCTGGCGGTGCTGATGCCGGGCTCTCGGCCGTTCGAGCAGGCAGATGCTAGGGCTCGGAGCCAACTCGTTCCGCGTCAATCCTGACCCCAACCGCCGGTACAAACAAGAACGACCCCGAGGGGTAGCTCGGACATTATGGCAAACGGGCCCTCCGCTAACAATGCCCATCACCTCTCCGCGGTACTGCCGAACCGTTGCATGCTTATGACGCCGCTCGGATGGCGCGGGCGGTGATCAACCGTTCTGCGGACGGGTCCGGTCAGTGCTGGTCTGCCTACCTTCGGGCCGGCGGCCAGGAGGGCCAGCAGGAGTTGATCGTTTCCTCGACGCGTCGAAGGTCCAGTGACTGCGACGGCAGCGACACTTTCAGCGCGTTGAGCAGACCTTCGCGCCCGTCCATGTCAATACAGGTCTGCACCATTGCGACCACGTGGAGCCGGCCGTTGACGTTGTCCGGCACCATGGTGCGGATCTCGTCCGGTAGGAGCGCCATGATCGCACGGCGCTGGTAGTCGTCCCTCATCTGG
Source organism: Micromonosporaceae bacterium (assembly GCA_035707405.1). Lineage (GTDB taxonomy): Bacteria > Actinomycetota > Actinomycetes > Mycobacteriales > Micromonosporaceae > DASSUC01. The sequence continues at coordinate 15,516 of DASSUC010000047.1, forward strand.
GGAATGGCCAGCAACACCTCGACCAGGGTGCGCAGGTGGTTGTGCCCGGCCGTCCCCATAGCCGGTGCGGTCATGCTCGAGCCGGGACCACCGGAGAACGGAGGACACTCGGCGAGCAGAGCGCGGACGTAGGCAGCGGCGGCGAGCGCGGCGTAGGGATGCCAGACCTCGTTCTTGCTGGCGTCGCAGTAGTCCGCAACGCCGCGTATCACAAACCATCCGATGCCGCGCAGGTAGGCGCCGACGGCCACACCGGACGCCTCCATCTCGACCGCACGGATCTCGTACCGCTCGGCCATCTTGTCGCGCATGACCGCATCGCGCACCAGCCGGTCGGCGCTTGCTATGGCGCACCGGTGCACGCGGGGCCAGCCGGCCAGATGTCCGGACCGGCTGCGACGCGGATGGTTGATCCGCTCGCCGCGGCGAAGCAGAACGTCGGTGCTGTCGGGTGGCCGGGCGAAGCCAGGTGGCTTTCCCGTGCCGTCCAGCCAGGCTCGCCATGGCCAGTCACCCGCGCGCTCCTTCACCTGCAGCTCACGGTCGGCCCGCAGCAGATCGAGGGAGACCCCTTCGACCGTACGCCGCAGATCGCTACGGCCATCGACCGTCCGCACGTGGTCGTAGTCGACCACCCCCTCGGTGGCAACGACGATGTCACCGAGCCGGACATGCCGTTCGGGCGCAGCCGGGGCTGGTACACCGCCCGCGATCCCGCACATGACGACGCAGCGGAGCGCGGGGAAGCTGCGGACCAGGTCGGTGCAGATCGCGGCGGCGTTCCTCGTGCCGTCCTGGGTCTGCATGGCTATCACGACCCGGTGCTCCCGGCTCCCGTCCCTGCTCGGAAGGCGCCCGGTCAGGTAGTTGTTGGGATCCCCGTCCACCCGCTCATCGAGCCGGTCGTCGACCAGCAGCCGTACCGCGGCGCACTCCACAGGGAGCGCCGTAACTATGCCGACGTGGACATCGTGGCGTCCGGGGCTCATCGAGGGGATCCATCCGCCCAGCTTCCGAAAGATGGGCAACCCGGCGCACCCATCCCCGGGTATTCATCGCCATGGGCGTGCAGTACGCCGCCAAGCGGTTGTTCGGGCTTACCGCTGTGACGATGTGACCTCATTTGTGCACACCAACTCCTCTTGGGCGCCAGGCGGTAATCTCAGGTACCTCGTGAGCAGGGCCGTTGGGTGAACTTTTCATGATAGGGCGCCCGGCAAAACCGGCCCTACCATTCACCTTCCGCTCCGCTCGGACATCACGTGCTAGGAGTTGTCGCGCCGCCGGGCACGGCGCGTCAGCCGGTGCGCCAACGGCGCACCGGCTGGGTGTCGCAGGTCAACGGCGTGCTGGGCAGGCGCGTATTGGCTCGGCCAGGGTCCCTCTGGGAGACTGGCTGACAACGAACGAGGTGATCAATGGCGTCCCCTTCTGTAATGCCGCTTATCGGGCGGGTACAGTGGCAGACCACCTAACTTCCATGCGGGCAAAGGGGAACCGACACTGTGGATCTAGCCTCTCGACAGGTCCCAACCGAATTGATCGACCTCAGCGGGCTCTCCATCGCGGAGTTGCGCACCTGCAACAGGACCGTACTGGCGCCATCTCTCGACCGGGTTCTGCGACAGGTCGAACGCCCTCGCGCCAACATCAGCGAGTCGGGTCCCCCCGGCCGGGTGGACTGACGGCGGGCCCCAGCTGAGAGGAGCCAAGGTGCCCGAGTTGCGCTACCAGCAAACCGGCCCGCTGACCAACCACGCGCTTCCGCTCGAGCACTTTGACGCACTCGCCAGTGGCGCTGGGGAGCCGGCGACTGTGCGGCTCCTGCTGGCCGGCGAGTACAGCCGGCGGCTTCTCCTGCTGCGAGCACTCCTCGACCGGGCGGCCGAACGGCCCGCGCTCCTCGGGGCGTTGCCGCCCGCCGAGGCGGTCTGGAACACGCTGATCGACGTGCATGCCCGCGCGCCGGACGTGCTCCACCGCGTACTGCTGCATCCACAGGTCGGGACGTGGATCTCACACGCTCTTCGGCGGTCCAGGTGGGGTGCTGAGAACGCTGGCCCGGACCAGACCGACGTGGGCCAGATCCACGCGGTAGCCCTGGCCGCGGCGATCCGCGCCGGGCTGTCCATACGTACGCGGGTCCCCGTGCGGTGCGGCGGGGTCCTGCTGCCGACTCTCGGTCTCGCGCGCTTTCCGTCGGTGACCGGGTACGAGACTGCCAATGCCGACAGCGCCGATGGCCTATGCCGGTTGCGTGTGCAGGACCATGAGGTGGTTGTTCCGGCAGATCCTGGGATGGACGCGCCAGGCTGGTGGAGCCTGCGCTCCCTGCGCTGCCGTTCCGGCGGCCGAGTGCTGACGGTCAGTTTCGACGATATCGATCCATATCGTAATCTTGCCGATCCGGTCGAACCCTGCCGTCTCGACGACCGTACCGTTGATGCCTGGCGGCGCGTTCTCGATGCTGCCTGGGAGGTGCTGGCCCGTTGGCATCCAGCCACCGCTGACGCGATGGCGGCGGGGCTGATGTCGATAGCTCCGCTGGCTGGCGATGCGTCCTGGACAGTGCAGAGCGCGTCGACCGGTGACGGGTTCGGTGGAGCGTTGATCTCGCTCCCGCCTGATCCGGTGACGCTCGCGGTGACTCTTGTGCACGAGTTCCAGCACGTCAAACTTGGTGGGCTGCTTCACCTGACCACGCTCTACCACGAGGACGCCCGCGAGGATCTCTACGCGCCGTGGCGCCCCGACCCTCGTCCGCTCGCCGGCCTGGTCCAGGGAACCTATGCGTTCTTCGGCATCACCGACTTCTGGCGGACGCAACGGCATGAGGGTACGGAACGGGACAGGAGGATCGCCGACTTCGAGTTTGCGTACTCCCGCCGGCAGACGTGGACCGGCCTGCGCACGCTGATGCGGTCACGTCTCCTCACCGATCTGGGCGAGAGGCTTGTCCACCGCCTGACCGCGCGGCTGCGCCCCTGGCTGGCAGAGCCCGTGCACAACGACTCGGCCCGAGCCGCCTGGGCGGCTGCGGTCGACCATCGGGCCGGGTGGCGGATCCGGAACCTACCCGTCGACCTGGAGTGGGTCGGCGAGGCGGTCGAGGCTTGGCGACACCGGCATGATCCGCCGCCCATCGGCTCGACCGAGCCGGCGGTGGGGAACAACGGATCCATCTGGGCGCACAGCCGACTGACGCTTTACCGCAGCTGGCTTGCCACGCGGAACGGTCACGGCGGCGCGTGTCTCCAGTTGCCCGATGCGGCTGCGGTGCCGGGCGTGACCTGTGCCGACCTAGCCATGCTCGTCGGTGAGCCGGCTCAGGCCACCCGGGGATATCTGGGGCGCATCACGGGCGACTGCGCTGACCTCGACGCATGGACGGGCCTGGGACTCGCGCTCGCCGCAGCGGGCGGCACGCCAGCGTGGCGACCGCTGCTGCGGACCCCGGAACTTGTGCATGCGCTCTATCGGGAACTTGCGGACGATCCCGCCCCGCCGTCACCGTTAGATCTGGCCCTATGGCTGGGCTGCCGTCCACCTGGGCGACGCAGTCCGGATCTTTTATAGCGGCAACGGGTCGACAGCGCAGTCCGCACGGATGCTCTGCAGCGCATTGAGGGTGGCGGGGTGCCGGTTCCCGAGAACGAGCCGGAGCTGAGCCATCGTCTCGGCGTGGATCTTGTCGGCCTCCTGGGTCCGACCGAGAGCGTGCAGGTCCAGAGCGAGGTTGAGGCTGCAGGCGAGCGTCGACGGGTGGCTTTCACCGAGCGTGCGGGAGGACCTGGCCAGCGTGTCGATGTCCTGGGCGTGGGCCGCCTCGTGCTCACCCAGCGCGTCAAGGTCGCTGGCGAGGTTGGTGGCGCAGGTCAGGCTGACCGGATGGTCCTCGCCGAGAGCGGCGTGCAGGGCCGCCAAGGTCTCCTCGTTCGATGCGCGGGCGGCTCGCGCGTCACCTTGCAGGCGCAGGACGATCGCGAGGTTGGCCCGGGCCGAGAGGGTATGCGGATGCCTCTCTCCAAAGACACTCACATACCGCTTGAGGGTCTGCTCTCCCAGCTCCTCGGCGCCGTCCAGGTCGCCGGTCTGGCGTAGGTCGACAGCGAGGTTGAGCGCCGCGGCCATGGAGGCCGGAAAGTCGTCGCCGTAGCGGGCCCGGAACTTGTCGAGCGTCTCCTCGGCAAGCTTGCGCGCGCCGTCGTGGTCGCCCGCCTTGCGCCGGGCTACCGCAAGGTTGTGGGCGGCGCTGGTGACCGTGGGCCGGTCCGGACCGAAGATCGTGACGAGGCGCTCGTAGACTTTCTCCTGCTGCCTCCGTGCGCCCAGGTAGTCGCCACTTTCCCTGATGTCTATCGTGAGGTAGTTCAGCGTGCGCATGGTGTAGTCGTCGTTCTCACCGAGCACCTCGGCCAGCCGTCGGTGCGTATCCCGGTCGAGCTCCCTCGCCTCGGTGAACTTACCAACCAGGCGCAGGCTCACGCCAAGGTGAAGTGCGGCTTTCAACGTCGCTGGATCGTCCTCGCCAAACTCCCGGCGGCACCTCTCCACGCTCTGCCGATCCAACGCCAACGACCCGGCGAAGTCGCCGGCGGTCCGTAGGTCAATGGCCACTCGCGTCATCGCGTCGAGCGTGCCCTCATCGTTTTCGCCGAAGGCCGCACGCGACAGCTCGAACGAGCGCTCATTGATCTCGGCAGCCTTCTTGAAGTTTCCCAGCACCCAAAGGACCCACGCCCGCCATTTCGCGACGGACAGGGTATGTTCGTGGTCGTCGCCGAGGTCGACCTGCCGTTGCGCGTGCACTTCCTCGGCAAACTCGGCACAGCCCAGGTGGTCGCCCCAGTAGTAGAGGAACTTCAGCATGTTGAAGACCAGCTCGTGGACCCTTGGGTCCTCCGACATGACGGCTTTGGAGACATCGACGTGCGGCTTGAGCGCCTGGTAACGCCGCCAGTAGTCCGGAGCATTTGGATAACCGGGGTCCCCGTTCGCGAGCAACGTGTGCGCCCCGCTCCGCATGACCGCCTTCAGCTCGTCGTCCATGCCGCCGAACAGCACCGCCTGCACCAGGCGGTGCATCTGCAGCGTTCCGTTCCGGTGGTCGAACTTGGCCAGCGCATAGCGCTGTATGTCGCGGATCGCGCGGCCCAGCTTGATCGGGTCGCGCAGCGTCTCGTCGAGTGGGTCGGTGATCGGGGCGATGGGAGAACCGGCGAACAGGTCCCGGGAGATGGGCTCCGGCGCGAAGAAGGAACAGACCTGCAGCAGCTGTAGAGCGGCCAGGTTGACCTCTTTCAGCTTGTCCAGGGAGACGTTCCACGCGGCGGCGACGGACAGCTCGTAGTTGGCGGACGTGCCCTGTTCGAGCAGCTCGATGCGCTTCTCCTCCAGCAGCTGGAGATACTCGTTGACGGACATGCCGGTCGCCACCCGCCACGCGGCCGCCTGCTCCACGGCCAGCGGGAGGTCGCCGAGCGCCTCGGCGAGCTGATCGGCCTCCGCCTCGGTCAGCTCGGGCGTCCGCCTGATAAGGAAGGTCGTGCTCTCCGTCCGGGTGAACACATTTACCTCAAGCGACCGGGCGACCTGGGTCCACTCCGGGTTGCGCGAGGTGATGAGGATCTTTCCGGCGCCACCGGTGGGAAAATATGTCTTGACCTCGGCCGGGTCCTCGGCGTTGTCGAAGACGAGCAGCCAGTTCTGGTACGGCGTGTCTCCCGTGCTCAGCGCCTCACGCACCGCCGGGACCGCGGTGATAACCTCGCCTCTGACCTCTAGATGCAGCCGGTGCGCCAGCGCAGTCAGCGCGGCCAGGATCTGGCTCTCATGTTCCGCCGGAATCCACCAGATGAGGTCGTAGTCCGCACGATGACGGTGCACGTACTCTATCGCGACCTGCGACTTTCCAACCCCTCCCATGCCATGGATCGCATGCGGGAGGACGGCTGTCTCGCGATCGACGGCGAGCTTGTCCTGGAGGTCCTGAAGCAGGCTCTCGCGGCCCGTGAAGTTAGGGTTCCGCGGTGGCACATTGCCCCATATCTGGGGAAGCCTCTTAACGTCATGTAGCGTGGTCGAGGCGACGGGTGGCATCGATTCTCCTGTTTGGCCGTATCCCTCTTCGCCGAGGGCTGACGGCGGAATAGAATGATCATGATCAACGTCTGGGTCGGCGGGGGAGCCGCCACTTTCTGAACCTATCGCGTCCTGCTCGGGCTCGCCCGTCTCCGCGGCCTGAGTAAGATCATCAAGTCTTTCGGCAGCGGCGGCTTGCCCGCTCTCGCCGTCGTCGCGGCTGCGGGTCTCCTGAGTGGACAACCGCTCACGCAGTAAATGTAGCTGTGCCTGCACCTCAAGCCGGTCGGCCTGCCTGTCCAGCCACTCACGAAGCTCACCGGCGAGCTGGCTGTCACCGCAGCCGGCGGCGGCGTGCTCAAGTAACGACATCGCAGGAGGCAACCCGTCGGAACCGGAGCGCTTTGCCGAGAGACCGTCGAACACGTCGGCCAGCGTGACCGCTCTGGTCGGGCCGACCGGGACCACGAGATCCTCGACGAGCTCTGGTTGCAGTCCTACGCCCAGCCGGTCGGCCCTGCGGAGAAGGTCGCGTGCTCGTTCCAGCTCGCCGCTGGCCAGCAGGCGCGACAGTGTCGCCGACTCGATGAGCTGGCGCACCCGGCGAGTGCCCTCGGCATAGGGCGCCATCGTTTCCAGGGCGGAGCCAAGCGCCCGCAACCCGCCCGCATGGGACAAACAGGCCAGCACAATATCGATTACATGTAGGCGAGCCTCGGGGCGCTCGTGTACGTCTGGAAAGCGGACAACGTCTCGCCGGATCAACGCGAGCAACATTCTGCGATCTGGAAGAGCGTCGATGAAGGACAGCTCCATCAGCGCGGCGATGAGTGAGGAATGCAGCTCTGCCGCAGGATCCTTCCTCCCTGGACCCTGCACCGATCTTTCCCCTCTCATGGCAGCCGAGGATCGTTCGACGCCTAGTGGCACGGCCCTCATCCCCACAGGTACAGGGTGAGGCGTCTGGCCGAAGAGGCTAGCGTACTGCCGCGACCCCGTGTGCACCAGGCACCTATTGCCACCTTCGCCGGGTTCTGCTGGTGGTGACGTTTATCAACGTCTGGTCGTTTGTCGATGGACGTGCCGGACCGGTGAGGGGTCCGGCGGGGTTGTCCGGGCAGCCCCGGGTCCCGCTCACTGTCGCGCTGGTAATGGCCGGCGCCGGGTGACCTAGAGGGTCGACTAATCCGGATATCTGCTGGTCGAGGCAGCGGTGCCGGGTGGCACTGCGTGCGTCAGCGGACAGGTGGATCCTCAGTGTGGGATCCACCCGTTCGCGGTTAGTGGCGATTGTTGACTTTACTGGCAGTCCGGTTTGTCAGATTATCGGCTTAGTTCCTGGCGGCGGCTACCGGCACTGCTGCGTCGCGCTGTCCCAGTTGGTGCCGGTGGGACACGGCGGCGTGTCGGCCAGGGCGGCTGTCGCGCCGCTGAACAGCGAGACGGCGGCCTGGAGCGTGGTGACGAGGACAAGGCGGATCAGCCACTGGTGAACGGTGGTACGCATGACGGCTTCCTTTCGCGCGCAGTGCAGCGCATCGGGGTGTGGATGGCAGGAGGTGGGGATGCGGCGCGTTGTTCGCGAGACATTGGCCGCTGTTTGGTGCCCACGGTGTCCGGCCACAGCGGGTGGCCCGGGACGTGCGCGGCAGGTACCGGTCTCTGTCGCGCGGCGGTCCAGCCTCTGGTCTCCCAGCCATGGAGCGAACTTCGTGTCTGCTTGACAGTAACGCCGATCGGGACTTTATGTCAAGACGACATTTAGATAGTCTGGCGACCATGGCCGCCCACACGCATCAGCTTCTGCGCCTCGCTGTCGACCTCGTCATCCTCACCGTCCGCGACAACGCGCTCCAGGTCCTGCTCGTCGAGCGGGGCAACCAGCCGTACCGGGGCCAGCTCGCCCTGCCCGGGGGCTTCGTCCGGGCAACAGAGGACCTGCCCGCGGCCGCGGCACGTGAGCTTGCCGAGGAGACCGCGCTCGACGCTTCCCGGCTGCACCTGGAGCAGCTCAGCGCCTACGGCGCGCCGGACCGGGACCCGCGGGGGCGGGTGGTGAGCGTCGCCTATCTCGCAATCGCCCCGAACCTGCCGCTACCGGTGGCGGGCAGTGACGCGGCAGGCGCCCGCTGGGAGCCGGTTGACGCGGTCACCCCACCGGTGGCGGGCGCACGCCGACCGGGGGCGGCGCAGCCGGGGCGGCGGCTGGCGTTCGACCACGACCAGATCGTCAGCGACGCGGTCGAGCGGGCCCGGCAGATGCTGGAGTACACAACCGTTGCCACCGCATTCTGTGCCGACCGGTTCACCATCGGCGAGCTGCGCCATGTCTACGAGGTGATCTGGGGCATGCCGCTGGATCCTCGCAACTTCAACCGCAAGGTGACCAACACCGAGGGCTTTGCGGTGCCGACCGGCGAACGCCGGGCGCAGGAGACAGGGCGCCCAGCCGCCCTCTACCGCCGGGGCCCGGCCACGACGCTGTACCCGCAGATGCTGCGACCCAAGCTCGCCGGGAACGGCGCGGCCGGTACGGCTGGACGCTGACCCACCGGGCTACGGCTTCAGCCGTACCGCCCAAGACGAGCGCGGACCTGTTCGGCCTCGGGCAGGCCCATCTCCTCGTACAGATCGAGAGCCGCCGTCCAGGCCGCTCGCGCCTCGGCGAGCCGGCCGAGCTCGACGTACGCGTCGCCGAGCGCAGACAGCGCGCCGGCCCGCAGGTAGGTGGCGTTCTGGGCGTCGAAGAGGTCGGCGGCGCGGGCAAGCGCCGCAGCGACCCGGTCGAACCTGCCGCCGGTGCGGTGCAGCCTGGCCAGGGAGAGCTGGACACGGCCCGCAAGGAGAGCGTCGCTGGCCTGGCCCGCCAGCTCCGCCGCGGTGGTCAGCTGCGCCTCGGCGGCGACCCGGTCGCCGGCCCGGCGGGCCACCTCGCCCAGACCGTGCGTGGCGTAGGCGCGGCCGGTGGCGTCGACGCCGCCGACCGTGTCAAGCACGTACTGGAAAAGATGAGCCGCCTCAGCCAGGTCGCCGCGGGCGAGGTGCGTCCAGCCGATCCAGTACGCGTTCTGCGCCAGCAGCCGCGGCTGGCCGGCCACGCGGGGATGCCCCTGCGCCTCGTACAGGATGCGCAGCGCCTCATCGCGTTGGCCGAGGTCGATGTGGGTCTGCCCGACATAGCGCAGCGCCTGCCAGGCGCCGACATCGTCACCACTGGCCTCGTAGAGCTGCCGCGCCTGGCTGAAGGTGGCCCTGGCCCGCTCGAACTGGCCGCGGCGGCGCAGGCAGTTGGCCAGTGCGCGCAGCGCGATGGCCTGTCCGTGCCGGTCGGCGAGCCGGCCGAACTGCCGCGCCGCGGCGGCAAGCTCGTCCGTACCGGGAAGGCCGGCGCGGCGGCTGGCCACCAGTGCGGGCTGGCCCAGGATCGCGGTGACAGCGGCCTGTCCGCGGTCGTCCCCGGCGAGCCGGCAGGCCTCCAGGGCGGTCATGTGTGTGGCGTACCAGTCGTCGAGGTAGCCCCGGATGGAGTAGAACTCGTGCGCCGAGACGGCCAGGTCCCAGCAGATCCCGGCCAGGCCCAGCGCCGCGGTGTGCCGCACCGCGGCGCGCAGGTTCAGCCGCTCGGTCTCATACCAGGCCAGGGGCTCGTCGTCGATGCGTGCGAGGATGGCCTGCGGCGCCGGCCAGTCCGGGGCGGCGCTGTGCACCACTTCGAAGTCGCCGCCGTAGATGCTGCGGTGGGCCCGGCGGGCCAGGGTCAGCAGGGCCGCGTAGACCCGTTCCCGCACCGAGCGCCGGTCCGGCTCGGGCAGCTCCCGCTCGCTGCGGCGGCGGGCGTACTCGCGGGTCAGGTCGTGCAGCCGGTACCGCATGCCGCTGGCCGGCTGGACAGGGCCGGCTGTCTGGACCATGTGGCAGCGGGCCAGCCGGAGCAGCGTCTCGGCCGGCTCCGCGCCGGTGCCGGCGAGCACCGCGGCCGCGGTCCAGAGCCCGATGTCGGGCAGCTCCAGCAGGCCCAGTGCGAGGAACAGCCGTTGGGCGTCCGGGTCGAGGCGGTCGAAGCCCGCGCCGATACTGCGCTCGACGCTGCGGCCGCCGTAGACGAACGTGTCCAGCGGCTGGCTGTCCAGCCGCGCGGCCAGCTCGGCCATGCTGCGGTCGTAGTCGCGCCCGCGCAGCGCGCCCGCGATGCACAACGCCAGCGGCAGGCCGGCGCAGAGCTCCACCACACGGCGAGTTGCCTGGGGCTCCGCTCCCGAGTCGACGCCGCTGCGGCCGACCACCCGCCGGAACAGGTCGGTGGCGGCGCGCTCATCCAGCGGGAGCAGGGTGGGCAGGTGATGGGCGCCATCGATGTCAGGCAGCCGCTGCCGGGCCGTCACCAACACCGCGCAGGCCGGGTTGCCCGGCATCAGGTCGCGCACCTGCTCCTCGTCCCGGGCGTCGTCAAGGACCACCAGCACCCGCCGGTCGGCCAGCAGGCTGCGGTACAGGCCGGCCCGCTCGTCGAGCGACTCGGGCACCCTCGCCACCCCGAACGCGCGCACCAGGTGCGCCAGGACCTCGCTGCTCTCGGCCGGGTCGGCGGTGGTGCCGCGCAGCTCGACGTAGAGCTGCCCGTCGGGGTACCGCACGCGGACCTGGTGCGCTATGCGTACGCCCAGCGAGGTCTTGCCGATCCCGCCGGGCCCGGTCACCACGACCACGGGGGGTGCGATGCCAGGCTCGCGGGTGAGCAGCCGGCGTGCCTCGGTGAGCTGGTCCGCCCGGCCGACGAGGTCGGTCAGGTCAGGCGGTAGCTGCCGCGGCACGACCACCGGCGGTGCTGGGGGGCTGGCCTGTCGCGTCGTGGTGTGCTCGAACCGGTCGACCGTGGGGTCGTCCGCGCTGGCGACCGCGTACATCAGGTTGCGCAGGCCCGCGTCCGGCTCGCCACCGGTCTCCTCGACGAGCGCGTCGCGGTAGCGCTCGTAGACGGCCAGCGCCTGCGTGGCGTGGCCCCGGCGGTAGAGCGCAAGCATCCCCTGCTCGCACAGCCGCCGGTCGGTTGGGTGGTAGCCGATGAGAGTCTGTAGCTCGCCGAGGATCCGCTCGTAATGGCCCCGGCCCAGCTCCAGGTCGAACAGGCGCACCGCCGCCCGTTTACGCCGGTGCTGCAGGTCGGCCGCCTCCCGCCGGAACGGCTCGTCGGGTACCCCGGACAGTGGGCGCGGCCCGCGCCAGATCCGCAGTGCCGCGCGTAGCAGCTCGATCTCGTCGTCGATGCGCCCTGCCGCGGCGGCCCTTTCCGCGTCGTGCACCCGCCGCTCGAACACCAGCTTGTCCAGGTCATTTTCTGCCACCCGGAGCTCGTAGCCGTACCGTGGGTGGGTCCGCAGGTCATCGCGGCGGCCAATGCCCGCCAGCAGGACGCGTAGCGCTGAGATTGACTTGTGCAGCTGCGTCTCGTTGACCTCTGTGCTTCCCCAGGCGGCACGTAGCAGGTCCGTGGTTGACACCTGCCGGTTCGCGTTGATCAGCATGATCGCGAGCACGGAGAGCCGGTGCCCGCTCGGCAGCGGCAGCGGCGCATCCGGCGGCCCGATAACCAGGTCTCCGAGGATGCGATAGATCACCGGTGCCCCCTATTTACCGCAGTGCCAATGTGCGGCTTTTTGTCGCTGACAGTACGGCCAGCTTTCCCGGTCACGCCAGCAGGTGACGCCAATATCCCGTGCCGGGAAGTCCGGCGGAAGGTCGGTGGTAGTGGCCCGTGGCTGAATGGCGGGCAGTTGACAGCTATCACGCATCATGGGGGTGCACGTGGTAATGCGGGCGAGCGCGGGCAGCGGGGCCGGGCCGGCTCCGGGAGCGGTCGCGCGGGTGCACAGCTACCACCTTGGCCCGCGGGTCTTCCGCAGCGAGCGGAGCGTAGCCAGGTACGAGCTCGGCCAGCGGCTGCGGCGCCAGCGGCTGCGGGAGATCCGGCTGGCCCGTGAGCCCTGGTGGGGACCGGAGGACGGCACGGAGGTCAGGGCCGGTGCACCGGACGGCCCGGCGGTGGCGCGGCCGGGGGCCGGGCCGGTCCGCGACGACTGGCCCGACCGCGCCTGGCATGCCCTGGTGAACAGCGACTACCACACCGCGGCCTACGAGGCGGTTATGGCGCGCCACCGGTACGGCGACACACCGCAGGCCTGGAGCGTCCTGGCGCGGGCCAGCGCCGGCCTTGGCCGGCTGGAGGACGCGGTGGCGCAGGCGCACCGGGCCGTACGGCTGGAACCGCACGGCGCCGGGCACCACCTCATCCTCGCCAGCGTGACCGAGGAGCTTGGCGACTGGGATGCGGCGCTGCAGTGCTACCGCGACGCCGAGCGGCTGGCACCGGGCTGGTACGTGCCGCTGCTGGGCACGGCCGCGGTGCTGGCCCACCTCGGCGACACCGAGCGGGCGCTGGTCATCCTGGAGCGGGCTCACTTCTGGAGTCCGGACCGGCCGGTGGTCGGTGACCATCTCGGTCTGGCTCTGGCCGAGGCCGCCGAACGGGTGCCGCTGGTGCGCGAGCGCGAGGCGTACGCGCTGACCTGCGAAGGCCAGATCGCGCTGATGCGTACGTTGCTGCGCCGGGCAGCCGAGATGGCACGAGACCCGGGCCTACAGGCCGAGGTTGCCGGCATCCGGCGCCACGTTGACCGGTGCGCACGGCGTGAGCTGCTGACCAGCGCGCTGCTGTGCAGCCGGTCCCGGCAGGTCGACGCGGCATCGGCCGTCACGGTCCCGCCAGCGGTGCCGCTGGCGGATCGTGTGCCCGTACCGTCGCTCCTGCTGACCGCGTTCGCGGCCGTCCGCAACGTCGTCGGGCTCGGCGGCTGGTAGCGGTTAGTTCACACCGTCGCGTAGGCGAGGCTGGGCACCCGCTCGGCGAGCACCCGCCGTCGCAGGTAGCACCACCAGGTGATCCCCAGGCAGAGCGCGTAGACAGCCAGGAAGGCGAGGAACGCCGCTGCGATCCCGCCGGTCGCGTTCATCGAGTCGGCGATGGCCCGGGGGAGGTAGAAGCCGCCCATCGCACCGACCGCCCCGGCGATGCCGAGCGCCGCGGCACCCTCCCGGCGGCCCCGCAGCGCGATGGCCTGCGCATCGTCCGGGTTGGCCGCCGCAGCCGCCTCCGCCTTCGCCAGGAAGATCGCTGGGATCATCCGGTACGTCGAGCCGTTGCCCGCCCCTGCCGCGGCGAAGAGCAGGAGGAACGAGATCAGGAACCCGGCGAAGCTACCGGCGTCCACCGCGTAGATCACCGCGAGCGCGCCGAGCCCGAGCGCCACGAAGACCGCGGCGGTGACCCGGGCACCGCCCACCCGGTCGGAGAGCCAGCCGCCGACCGGCCGGGCCAGCGACCCGACCAGCGCCCCGGTAAATGCGATCTTCGTGGACGCGTCCGGAAACTGCGTCTTGAGCACCAGCGGGAAGGCGGCGGAGTAGCCGATGAAAGACCCGAACGTGCCGATATAGAGGAACGACATGACCCAGGTGTGCACCCGGCGCACGGTGGCGAGCTGCTCCCGCAACGGTGACCGGCTCACCGCAAGGTTGTCCATGTACAGGTAGGCGCAGACCGCGGCGGCCACGACCAGCGGCACCCACATCAGCCCGGCGTACACCAGCCCACCGGCGGCCGCGAGGGGCACGACCAGCTGGACCACGCTGGTGCCCAGGTTGCCACCTGCCGCGTTGACGCCCAGCGCGGTGCCCTTCTCCCGCTCCGGGTAGAAGAACGAGATGTTGGCCATGGAGGAGGCGAAGTTGCCGCCGCCGAACCCGGCCGAGGCCGCGAAGACCAGCATCATCCAGTAGGGGGTGCCCGGGTGCGTCACGCCCCAGCAGAGCGCGGAGACCGGGATGAGCAGCAGCAGCGCGCTGACCACCGTCCAGTTGCGACCGCCGAACCGGGTGATCGCGAACGTGTACGGCAGCCGCATCAACGAGCCGACGAGGTTGGGCAGGGCGACCAGCCAGAACTTCTGGTCCACTGTGTATGGAAAAGTCTCGGCCGGCAGGGCCACCACCACGACGCTCCACAGCAGCCACACCGAGAAGCCGAGGTGCTCCGCGAAGATCGAGAAGACCAGGTTGCGTCGGGCGACCTGGCGGCCCTTAGCCGCCCAGAAGGACTCGTCCTCCGGCTCCCAGTGCGAAAGAGCTGGCCGCGAGCGCGACGACAACATAGGCCAGAACCTACACGACAACTACCTCGACGCCAGGCCGGCAGTCCCCACTTGAACGGTGTTCCAGCCGGTGACCAAGGCTCATGGCGCTCACGCTGCCGTGTTGCCTGTGTCACATAACCGACGGGTCTGAGGATACCGAAAGCTATAGGTTCAGCTACGACCTACGGTGACGGGACGGTGGCGACCCAGACAAAGGCGGTCGAAGCTAGCACCCCGTGTGCGATGGGGTCTCAATGCAGACGCACATTCTCAGCTATCGCGCGTAACCCACAGGGCGCAGGCCATTATCCCGTCCGGGCGGAGCGCCGGACAATCGGTTTCTCCGCGCCCCGGCCGGAAAGCCGTGGCTGAGGTGAGTCGGACCTAGGACTTTTTCCGGAAGATGCGGCCTCCGGCGCGTAAACCTCAATGTGGGTAACTGTCGCTCAGCGAAGGCTGACTGTTGCAGGTAAATGGAGGTTGACCAATGGTTAGGTCGACGCCGACGACCGTCGAATGGCGGTTCGCCCGGGGCGACGCCACAGCCGACGAGATCCAGTCCGTTGTGGACGACCTTCTCGCGTACCTGCGGGAGCCGTCCAGCGACCAGACGCGAGCCGCCCGGCGGACCGGTGCGGAGCCGGCTGCGCTGGCGGGCGCCACCGTGTGGGTGCGGGAAGGCGAGCAGGGCGCCGAGCCGTTGCTGACCACGATTCTTGTCGGCATTGCGGTCAGCGCGAGCTCCCGGGTTATCGAGAGCTTCTGGGCCGACGTGTTCTGGCCCTACCTGCGTCGCCGGCTCGGCTCGGCGTCCCTGGGCGGACGGGTTGACGACCGCGAAGCGAGCAGGGAGTAACCATGCGACGGTCGTCGCCGTACGACGATCTGGAACCGTCGATGTGGCGGACGCTCCTGGCCGGGGCCGCGGTCTTCCACGCGACCCGTGGGGTGCTCGGGCGGCTGTGCGATGCGGCAGAGCGCGACGACACCGTCAAGGTGCTGCTGCTCAACCTGGGCCGGGCGGCCCGGCGGTTCTCCCGGCACAAGCAGGATGACCAGGCTGCGGTCGCCGCCGTGGTGGCCGCATGGGCGAAGGAGCTGCACGCCGCGCTTGACGACCCGGAGCTTGCGTACGACACCAGGCACCTGCTGGCGGAGACGCTGCGCCGGCTGGACCAGGCGGCCTGCCGGGACCCCTTCCTGCCGATGCTGCGCGCGGTCGAGGTGCACGCCCGTGCTCTCTACGGCGAGCACTGGCGCGCCACCTCGCTGTCGTTGATGCACCGTCGCAGCCACCCACGTGGAGCGGACCCGGCCCAGGACCCGTACGCGGTCACGGCGATGACCCCGTGGCCTCCCGGGCCGACCCGGGCGCGGGTCGAGCTGCACATCTTCTCCGACAGGTTCGGGCCGGCCGCGTACGCCGCCCTGCCGACGCTGCTCACCCACGAGTGTGTCTGTCACGTCCCGGCCCGCCAGGACCAGGCGTGCAACGACAGCGAGTTCGCCGAGGGCTACCTCGACTGGGTCGCCTACGAGTACCTGCGGCTGTGGGCGATGAAGCTCGACCCGGAGCTGGGGCCGATGGTGCGCAAGCACGCCGAACGGCTCAGGGACGTCCTCTGCGGCGACGTCACCACAAAGGCCGGCATGGCCCGACAGTGCGGGCACGACGCGGCGCGCGAGCTCGAGGGCTGGTTCGAGACGGAGTACGACATGACCCCCGACGAGAGCCGGAGACGGGTCCTGCGGCTGGCCGTGGAGCTGAACGTCGTGGACCGGCCGCTGAAGCTGAAGAACAACTTCGTGTCGCAGCTGCGCAAGCCCTTCCCGCCTTACCTGGACAAGGCGCTGCGGGGGTGGCGGGAGCAGACAGTCACGGGCGAGGAGCTGCTGGACCGGGTCGTGGAGGCGCTCCCATGAGTGCCATCAGCCGGATCGGCGTGCTCACCGCGGCGGCCGTGCTGGGCGAGTTCACACCGGCCCAGCTCGCCGCCTGGTGCGAGGAGGACGTGGACACCGTGGTGGACCTCCTCGCCAACGCCGGCGGCCTCTTCCGGCGGCTGCCCGCAGCCGCCCCGGGCGGCCCGGCTGAGGCGCGGTGGCGGGTCGAGGATGCGCAGAGCCTGCGCCACGCCATCCTCGCCGAGCACGCTGCTCCGGCCGGTCGCCGGCGCGACCATGCCCCCGCCGCCCGGCCTGCCGTCCCGGCGCCAGCCACGCTCGATGGATGGATGGCGCGGCTGCGGATGGCCGAGGAGACACTGATGGGCTGCGCCGAGGAGCCGTCCGCCCAAGGGCGGCGGGTCATGGCGGGCACCGCGATGAACTACCTGCGGCAGTCGCTCGCCGACGTGCTGCCCGAGCGCCGGCCCTGGTGGGAGGTTGACCCGGCGTTCGCGGACGCGGCGCCGGAGAGTGTTGCGACCGGCACCGGCACGGTCACCCGGTGGCGGCTGTACGCCGACCTTGCCCTGGCGCGGCTGACCGTCGCCGCGGCGGCCGGGGACAGGGTCGGCAAGGAGCTCCTTGTGGATACCGCTGCGAAGCTGACCCGCCCGTTCGGTACGTCCGATGTGGACGACGTTTGGCTACGCCGGCTCACCGGGCGCTTCGCTGAGCTGACCCTGTCGCTGACCCGGCCGTCCGTGCACGACACCGAGCACACGGCGGCCCCGGCGCGCCTGCTGTCCACACTGGCCTGGGGACGCGCGATGACCGATGCCCGGGGTGACGTACGCAAGGCTGTCCGGAGGCTGGCCCAGGTCCTGCGGGCAGCGGCGGCCAGCCGTTCCGGTACGGCTGCTGAGGGCGGCTCCACCTGCCTGTTCCAGGTGCTGGACCACCTGCCGTACGGGCTGGAGCGGGTCAACGTGTGCGCGCTGCTGCTGGAGATCCTGCCCCGCCAGCTGGGCTACCGCGAGGAGGAGCAGGTGGTCCCGGGCGTGCTGGTGACCGCGGTCGCCGGGCCCCGCGCATCCCGCCGCCTGCGCATGTACGCCGACGTCATCGAGGAGGACCTCGTGCAGTCCAACTTCACCAGCGGCTCGGCCCTCATCGGACAGGCGGCCCATGTGGTGCAGGACCTGGCGGTGACGGGGGCCCGGATGGACCACACCGTGCTGGAGCGGTCCGACCGGGCACGTAGGGGGCTGCTCGCTCTTGCCGGGGTGCCGGTCTGAAAGCGACCTGAGGAGGTGTCGTGGAGGTACGTACCGCCCGGATGTGGTCTTCCGCGGCAGGGCCGCGGGAGGGTTCGTGCGCGCCGCTGCGGCGGCTGCTGCACGAGATCCTCGCCCAGGACCCGCTGCTCGGGCCGCAGGCTTTCCTGCGCACCGTGGCCCAGGCGGTCGGTGCGACCGGAGCCCTGCTCTGGAAGGAGGCCGCGGACCGCCCGGCGGCGGCGGCCTCGATCGTGGCGCTGTGGAGCGGGGACGCCACGGCGGGACCAGCCTCCCTCGCCGCGGACTGGTTCACGGTGGAGGCGCTGCTCAGCCGTACCCCCACGATCCCCAGCCCGGACGGGGCCAACCCGACCAACGACCGCGGCGTGCCGGTCATGGCCGCCCTGCCGGTGAGCTACCCGGACGGGCTGCGCGGGGCGCTGACGCTGCTCGGTGACGCGCAGCTGGCGCCGGACGCCGCCGGCGCGGTGCTCGACCTGCTGGACGTCCTGCCGGACCTGTCGGAGATCCTCCGGGAACGGCAGAGCCTCGGGCTGGTGCTCGCCTGCAACGATGCACTGAACGCTGCCGATGTCGAGGCGTCGGGGGAGCCGCTGGGCGCAGACCGCCTGGGCGACCACCTGGCTAAGGTGTGCGCCGCCGTGGCCAGGGCACTGGGCTGTCGTGACGTCTCCGTCCTCCTCCGCGACCCGGCAGCCACCGCGGACACGTACGAGCTTCTGGCCAGCTCCGCGCGGGATGCGCCGGTGTGGCCGTCGGTGCGGGCTGGGGTGGGGCCCATCGGGCGGGCGATCGCCGAGGGTCGCCCGGCCGTGGATGCGCTACCGGAGCAGCTGACCGCCACGCAGCGCGGGGAGCCGGCCCGGCGGGGGGCGGACACCCTGATGGTGGTGCCGTTGCGCAGCGGCCAGCAGGTGTGGGGCGCCATCGCCTGTAGCGGCCCGCCGTGCGGCTTCACCGGCTCGGACCTGGCGCTGGTCGCGCCGATCGCCCCGCAGGTCGCCCAGTACTGGGGTGACTGGCTGCACCGGCGCACCATCTTCGCGGAGAACGAGTCGTGGCGCGCGCTGGCCGCCGGGGTCACCGACATCAACCGGCTGCTGTTCAAGGAGATGCGGCACGCGGTCATGGACGACTGCCGCGTCTACAACGCCGCGCTGAGAATGATCCGGCGGGTGCTGCCCGACTCCGAAGGCTGTGACGTGCGCAGGTTCGAGGACACCCCCTCAGGCGGGCGCCTGCTGCGGCTCGTCTGCGGTGCCGGCGCCGCGGCCCACCGGCCCCGCCGCGCTCCTCAGGGACCGGCCCCGCCACTGGCAACCGAGGTCCTCCAGTCCCAGAGCCAGCGATGGACGACGGACCCGGCTGAGGTCCGCGCCGAAGGCGCCGGCGGGAAGGCCCGCTGGCTGGTGTGCAGCCCGATCCGGGTGGACGAGGAGCCCTACGGGGTGCTGAACGTCTACGGCGGGTCATCGGTGCTGCCGCCCAACTCCCGCCAGGTCTGCACGATCGTCGCGGACCAGCTGGGCCTCTACCAGCGGTTGAAGCAGGCTCGCCAGGAGCTGGAGGACATGATCCAGGCGCAGGCCGCCGCCATGGAGGACCTCCAGCACCAGCTCGTGAGCCCGTTGCTGGTCGCGGTGAACCGGACCGACAAGATGCTGGACGGCAAGGGCCTGTCCGGGCGGGTGGACAGCGACGTGCGGTCCGTCCGGGCGGTCCGCGGCCTGTGCCGCCAGGCCAGCCGCGTCGCGATGTCGGCGCAGATCTTCGCGGCCCTCAGCACCGGCCGGGCTCCCTCGGCAAGGCCGGAGCTGCTCTCCGTGGACGAGGTGATCCGGGTCGTCATCGCCGGCGCCGACGACGCCCAGCTGCTGGGCGACGCGCGCCGGGGGGTCCGGTTCGAGGTCGACCGGGACAGCATCCGGATGCTGGGCCGCAGGCGTATCAGAGCCGACCTGTCGTTCCTCGGGCAGTGCCTGGGCAACCTGCTCGACAACGCGGCGAAGTACAGCTACGAAGGCACCCGGGTGGTGGTCTGGGGGATGGTCGACCGCGGCGAGCTCACGATGGCGGTCACCAGCACCGGCCTGTCGATGACGGCCGATGAGGTCAGACACTGCCTGGACCGGGCCTGGCGGGGAGCCGCCGCGGCGAGCGTGACCGGGGAAGGCTCGGGCCTCGGGCTGTGGATCGTCGACAACCTCATGAGAAGCATGGGCGGCGCGGTCCGCATCCAGTGCGAGGAGGACCGGACGACGGTCCTGCTGACCTTCCCGCTCGTCACCTGACGACCGACACCCAGGAGGACCCCATGGCACTCTTCATCGTCATCGCCGAGGACGACCACCTGCAGGACGGTCCACTCCAGGAGCTGCTGCGGGAGCAGTTCCCCACCGCGAGGATCGAGGTCGTGCTCACCGAGCGGGACTTCCGGGACCGGCTCGCCGGCTACCGCCGGGACCCGCCCAGCATCGTGGTCATGGACGTGATGATGCGCTGGGCGAGCCCCCGGCAGGGCGACCCGCCACCGCCCTCCGACGTGCTCGCCGGCGGCTACCGGCGGGCGGGCATCAGGTGCGTGAACCTCATGCGGCGTACGCCGGCCCTGCGTGACGTTCCGGTGGTCTACTACACCATCCTGGAACGCAGCGACCTGGAGCGGGACGCGGACGCCTTCCCGGACAACGTCTTCCTGGTGCGCAAGAGCAGTGACCGGCAGCCGCTGACCAGAAAGATCCGCGAGCTGACCGGTACGGGCCGGCGCGGCGCCGTGCGGCGGAGGCGGCCGGCAAAGTAGCCATCTGGACGATCGCGGCTCAACATGACAACGCAGCTGTACTCGAAGAAACAGGGTGGTCTTGTTGATTCGTCTGAAGACATCGTGATGGCGCCAGTCGATGGAGATCGCTGACAGTCCAGAGCGCCGTCACCCTATTAGGCGACGGTGGCGAGAGGATGCTGGGAATGCTGGCAAATATACCGCATATAGGATGTAGCCTCGCTCGCCTTTAACGCTGCGTACCGGTACTGTGACCGTTAGTTTCAGCTGCCGAGGACCGGAGTCCCATGGCCAACGTGTTTGTGAGCTACCGGTGGGCGGACGGGGAGCGTGCGCGGGCGTTGGCCGAGGCTGTCCGCAATGCTGGCCACGAGGTTTGGCTCGATGAATGGGAGATCAACCTGGGAGACTCCATCGTCGAGCGGATCGAGCGCGGTTTGCAGGGCGCGAGCTACGTTCTCGTCTGCTACTCAGACTCCGGTGTGATGTCACCGTGGATGAGCCGCGAGTGGATGTCTTCGCTGGCTCGCCAGCTTGACGGGCACCGGGTCAGGCTCCTACCTCTGCGGCTTTCTGGGGGTGAGCCCCCGGCTCTCCTCGCTGACATCAAGTATGCGGACCTTGTGGAGAACTGGGACCGCGGTCTGCGCCAGGTGCTGGCGGCGGTCCGATGACTGCGCCCCGAGCGGCGCGGCCCGTGCTGGTCGCGCACGCCGAGGGCGACGAGACGTTCGCGGAGAAGCTTGCGGCACCGATCCGTGACGCCGGGTACGAGGTCGTGCACCGCGGCACGCTACTCGTGGGCGAGAGCCTGATGCAGGAGGCAACGCGCGTCCTCGTCGCGGGCGGTCCGGTCGTGCTCTGCGGCACAATTCGAGCAATGGGCACGCTGTGGGCGCAGCACATCGTCAGTGCCGCCCGCGCATACAACGGTGTACGTATTTTCGGCGTCCAGGTCGAACGGGATGCCAACCTCAGGTACCTCACGTTCGACGCCGAGGTGGCGGCCTTCTGGCGCGATCCGGAGCGCGCCATGGGTGAGCTGGTCGCCGCGCTGATGAAGCACTATCCGCTTGATGGACCAAGGACATCGGTGCCGGCCAACTCCGACGTCGCTGTCGAACAGCGCTTCCGCGACCTGCTGCTGAACGGGTGCGACATCATCGACCTGGCGAACCTGCCGACCGACCGCCATCTCGCCACCCGCCAGCTGGCGTTGCGAAGCTTGTTCGTTCCGCTGAAGGTGCGAGTCGAACGCGAGGCCGGTCAAGAGATCGATGCCGATGAGCTGATCGCGCTGGAGCGTCGGCGGGCGGACGACAGCCCGCCTACGGACGACAGCCTGCCCAAAGCGGCGCCGTCGCCATCCCGCGCGCGGGAGCGGTCACTGTTGGCGCCGGTCGGATTGCGCCTACAGCAGTCA
This sequence comes from Micromonosporaceae bacterium, assembly GCA_035707405.1. Taxonomy (GTDB): domain Bacteria; phylum Actinomycetota; class Actinomycetes; order Mycobacteriales; family Micromonosporaceae; genus DASSUC01. Next base: position 37,173 of record DASSUC010000047.1, read on the forward strand.
CGGCGCCTCGTCATCCTGGGTGACCCGGGTGCTGGCAAGACGACCTTGCTGCGATGGATCGCAACCGGATACCTGCTGCGCCTGCGTAGCGATCCTGACTGGTCCGAGCTGCCGGCCGTCGACACGCTGCCCGACGAGGACTGGCTTCCCATCCTGATCCGATGCCGTGACCTAGGGCCAGACCAGGTTGCCGGGACGTTGGAAGACATGCTGGTGCACGTGTTGCGCCGTTCGGAGCTGGCAGCGACTGATGTCGGTGTGCTCAGGGAGGCTGTCGGACGGCGTCTGCAAGCCGGCACTGCGCTGTTGCTCATCGACGGGCTTGATGAGATCGCCGACCCAGGCGCCCGCGCCAGGTTCTGCCGCCAGCTCGAACAGGTGCATCTGGCACAACCGAACGCACCCATCATCGCGACGAGCCGGATAGTCGGCTACCGGGAGATGGGCTACCGGATCGGCCGCGGGTTCGAGCATGTGACCATCGCCGAGCTGGACGGGTCAGACAAAGATGACTTCATCCGGCGGTGGTGCGCCGTCACCGAGCCGCCGAGCCGGCAACAAGCAGTGGCCGCTGAGATCGCCGCCGACATCCACAGCACAGACCGAATCGAACGGCTGACCAGCAGCCCTTTGCTGCTGACCACCATGGCACTGGTCAAGCGCAAGGTCGGCAAGCTGCCGGAGCGCCGCGCCGACCTGTACCGCGAGGCCGTGCAGGTGCTGCTGAACTGGCGCGCGGAGGTCGATGAGCCAATCGACCACCACGAAGCGGTGCCACAGCTGGAGTACATCGCCTACGCCATGTCGGAACGGGGGGTGCAGCAGCTCGCCGACGATGAGATGGTCGCCCTGCTGGGGCAGATGCGCGCCGAGTATCCCAACGTCCATGCGGTCCACCGACGCCCGGCTGTCGAGTTCATCCGGCTGCTGGAGCGGCGGACCGGCATCCTGGTGGAGTCCGGTTATGTGCGCCAGCCCGGGCGCCTGGCCCCGATCTTCGAGTTCCGGCATCTGACATTCCAGGAGTACCTGGCCGCCCTCGCACTTGTGGAGGGCCGTTTTCCAGGCCGCGACCGCAGCAACTGCCTGGCCGAGAATGTTGGCCGGCTCGCGGCCCGGCTTGGTGACAACGGTGGCGGCGAGCCCGCCATGACGAACAGTTGGCAGGAGACCACGCGACTATGCGTCACGATCTGTAAAGACGACGATGTGGACGGCGTGCTCAGAGCGGTCCTCATCGCAGGACGTGGCGAGGGCGCGGCCGGTACCGAACGCCTGCGGGCCGTGCTCGCGGCGCGTTGCCTGGAGGACGAGCCGAACGTCGCTGACAGCACTGTCGACGAGATCCTGGATCGCCTTGCGGTGCACCTGCTACCGGACAACGAAGGGTCGGATGTCGTGGCCGCCGTGCTCGCGCTGGCGAGGTCGCGATGGGCGCCTCGCCTGCACGCGCGCCTCACACAGGAGCTACGGATCGGCGGCGAGCGGGCGGTCCTGCACCTCGGCCGGCTGTGCGGACAGGCCGTAGCTGAGTCGGCGCCGCAGAGCGACGCCGACCGTGCCGTATGGCAGTCGGCACAGATCGCGGCACTCAGTAGCACGAGCGACGATGACGTGCTCCGGGGCGCGCTTGCGATCGGATACCTTGCGTCGCGCGGGCGCCCAGCGGTGTGGCATGGGGCAGAGAATCGCCTGCTGGAGCTCATCGCCGCTGACGACCCGGTGCTCGCTGGCTCTGCGGCGTGGACGCTGGCTCGTATGCGCGAGACAACGGACGTGCCCGCCTGGTGCCCGACGGACAGGGAAGTCGACCGAATCCTGGCGGAGATGGGTCGCCCCGGCGTCGACGCCGCCCGCATCGTGTCGCTGGCGACCGCCGCCGGCCCGGACAGGCGGGTCGCGACAGTCGCACCACTGATCGCCGCCGCGGAAGACAACGACGAGCATGTGCGTGCCATCGCGGTGGGCCTGCTAGGGAAGACGGGGCGGGAGGAAGCGGTGGCGCCGCTGGTGTCCCGGTTGAACGACCCCGAGCAGAAGGTCCGCGCCAAAGCTGCCACTGCCCTCGGCTCACTGCGAAGCTCCAACGCCATCGAGGCGTTGCTGGGGCATCTGTCCCACGCCGCTGAGGAGATCCGGCGAGCAGTGGCGGAGGCGCTCGGCAGCCTTGGCGACACCCGGGCGGTTACACCGCTCATCGCGGCGCTGGACGACGAGGATGCTGGTGTGCGCGGCAGCGCCGCATGGGCGCTCGGCATGCTCGGCGACGGGCGTGCGGTAGAACCGCTGGTGACCCGTTTCGACAGCTTCGACCCCACCTACGTGTGGCGGGTGGCCTATGCGCTCGGAAGCCTTGGCGACGGGCGTGCCGTCGAGTCGCTGGTCACCAGGTTCGACGACGAGTCGGATGATCCTCGCTGGTGGGTGGCCTTCGCGTTGGACGACCTGCGCGACCGGCGTGCCTACGAGGCGCTGTTGTCCCGGCTGGGCGACACATCCGCATCGGTCCGTGGCTGGGTGCTGCGTGCGCTGGGGTCACTGGGCGATGACCGAGCGTTGGACCAGGTGGCGGCGGCTTTGGCGGATGACGAACCGGAGGTACGACGGCAGGCGGCCAATGCGCTGGCGGCCTTCTGCGACGACCGGGCGTTGGCCCCCCTCATCGCCGCTCTCGGTGACACCGATGTCGATGTCCGCAGCAGGGCCGCTGCCGCCCTCGGGCAGTTCGCCGACACCCGGATCCGGGGGCCGCTCGCAGCAGCGTTCCAGGATACCGATCATCGCGTGCGCGGGGAGGCCGCGACCGCCATCGGCAGGCTCCGGGACGAACGCGCGCTGGAACTCCTGGTCCCTGCCCTTCGCGACCCGCACCCGTACATACGAGGCAAGGCGGCAAGGGCGCTGCGGCACCTCGGCGATGTCCGTGCCGTCGAACCGCTCATCAACGCGCTTGCGGACCCCGTCGCGACCGTCCGCGAGGAAGCAACGTACGCCCTCGGTGACCTTGGCGACCGCAGATGTCTGCCAACGCTCCGGCGACTCCTCGCAGACCCGGATGCCGTGGTCCGGGCTGCAGCAGCCGGCGAGATCGGCTGTATTGGGGATGGACGTTCATTCGCTGCGATCGTGCGTGGACTTGACGCGGCCGGCCCCGGCGAACGACAGTGGGCGGCGTACGCCCTCGGACAGCTCGCCGATGACCGTGCTATATCGCTGTTAGTCGCCCGCCTCGATGACCCACATCCAGATGTCCGCCTATGGGCGGCGGAAGCGCTTGGGCACCTCGACAGCTGTCTCATACAAGGGCCGTTGCTCGCCCATCTGACTGATCCGCACCCCAGCGTGCGCAAGAAGATTGTCGAAGCCCTGGGCCAAGCTGGAGAGCCGAGCGCGGCGCCTCAACTACTGGCGTGCCTTGACGACCCTCACCCGGGCGTACGCAGCAGTGCGGCCGAGGCATTGGCCGACATCGGCGCCACCACAGTGGTCGAGGAGCTGGTGCGCTGTCTGGACGACCCGCACCCCGACGTCCGCGGTGAGGCGAGCTGGGCGCTGGGTGCTCTCGGCGACGCGCGGGCCGTCACGCCATTACTTGCCTGCCTCGACGACCCACATCCGCGAGTTGCTTCAGCGACTGCATGGGCACTCGGTCAGCTCGGTGACATCGATGTCGCAGCACGTTTGACCGAGCTGCTTGACTGTTCATATGCGCAGGTGCGCCGCCGCGTGGTCGAGGCGTTGGCAAAGCTGATCTCTGAGAACGCTACGCCGTTGCTCGTCCGCGGACTCAACGACCAACACGGCGAGGTGCGAGAGTTTTCAGCATGGGGGCTTGGCCGATCCTCAGGCGAAGCGGCTGTTGAACCGCTGTTGGCCAGGCTGGGCGACCCGAGCACCGAAGTGCGGGAGGAGGTCGCTGTGGCATTGGGCAAGATCAAGGACCGGCGAGCCATCGCACCCCTGGCCGCTCACCTCAATGATCCCTTTGTTAGGGTTCGCGGCCGAGTCGCTGTTGCTCTGGGGCGGCTCGGTGAGCGGTCAGCGATTGATGCGCTGCAACGGGCCGTAAATGACAGCCACCCCTGGGTGAGCGCCCGGGCGGCATGGGCGCTTGGCCTCCTTGGCGAGGCGTCAGGCACAGAGGTTCTCAGGACGCGGCTACGCTTCACAAGCGGGGAGGACCGCCGCACCATTGTCGCCGTCCTTAGCCACCTCGGGGACAAACATGCCCGGCGCGTGCTTCGTAGAGGGCTGACTGCTAGTGCCGCCCCAACCAGGCGGATGTCCGTATCCGATGTGGCGTGGACCTTACCCGACCCGATCGACCGGGATCTGCTGTCGCGCGACGGTGACGGATCTTGGCCCTTCATCGATCCGCGGGTGGCCATCGAGGGCCTGCGGGTAGAACGGATGGCGCGCTGTCTTCACCTTGGAGAAGCCGAGGTCAGACGCCGGTACGCGAAGCTCGCCAGAGTAGTGCCATTTACTCTGGCGTGATCACACACCACACGACCGGCGTAGCGAGTCAGCCCATAGCCCCCGAGTTGGCTTCCGCGCGAGCTCGCAGGGGTCGGGTGTCGATTGCGCGACCGGCGGGGGCCGGTGATGATGGGGCGATCGTCAACGATGGCTCGTCCCGGAGCGCGATGACCGATGTAGATCACATACCCGGTGCCGCCCGGCACGGGGTGAAGGTGCTCGCCGCTGCCTACGCCATCTCGTCGTACGGCAGCTTCCTCAACCTGGTGGCGCTCGGGCTCTTCGCCTTCGAGGTCACCGGTTCGGGCCTGCGGACCGGGCTGTTCATGGCGCTGCGGCTGGGGTCGGGGTTCCTCGCCGCCCCGCTCGCCGGTGTGCTGGCCACGCGCTATCCCCGGCGCCCCCTGATGATCGGCAGCGACCTGCTCTCGGCCGGCGCGCTGACCGCTCTGGTGGCGGCGCCGGCAGGGGCACAGCCGGTCCTGCTCTACGGCCTGGCCCTGGTGCTCGGCGCCACCCAGGCGCAGTGGGGCGTGGCCATGCGTTCCGCAGTGCCCGACCTGGTCGGCCCCGACGGGCGTACCCGCGCCAACAGCCAGCTCGTCACCGCGCGCTCGTTGGCGATGCTGGCGGGGTTCGCCTCGGCCGGGGTGCTCGTCTCCCAGCTGGGGTTCCACCGCACCTTCCTGGTCGACGCGGCGTCCTACGTAGTCTGCGCGGCGCTGCTGCTCGCCGTGCCGCTCGACCGTGATGGGGCCGCGCGGCGGCGCGGCGTCCACGCGGCGGGGCCGGGGCGCGGGGCGGGGCGGGGGCGCGGGGCGGGCGGTCGCCTTGGCGTCCTGCGTGTCCTGCCGGCGGTGCTGGTGGCGATGGTCGTGGTGCGCACCGCCGACGCGTTCGGGTCGGCGTCGCACAACGTGGGGCTGCCGGTCTACGCCAACCTCGCCGCGCCCGGCGACCCGGCCGCGTTCGCGGCGACGTTCCTGACCGCGTGGGCCGTTGGCAGCCTCGCCGCTGGCGGGTGGCTGGGTCGCCGGGCCCGCACCCGCGAGCTGTCCCGGCCCGAGCCGGTGTTCGGGGTGGCCACCTGCCTGATGTCGGTCTTCTTCGTGCTGTGCTTCACCGGGCCACCGGTCTGGCTGCTCGTCCCGCTGGCCGCCGCGGCGGGCGCGGCGGACGGGATCGCCGAGATCACCTACACCGCACGGCTCCAGGGGGTACCCGACGAGCAGCGGGCCCGGGTGTTCGGGTCCGCCATCGCGGCGCAGAACGCCGGCTTCGGTCTCGGGATGGTCGGCTGCGCGATGCTGCTCGACGTGCTCGGCCCGTTCCCGGTGGTCGCGGTCGCCCACACGGCGGCACTGGCGACGGCGCTGGGCTTCCTCATCCTCTTCGCGCGAGCCGGCGCCGGGCGGGCCGAGCTGCCCGGCCACCGCCCGGCCGGGTCGCGCCAGCCGGCATCGAGGTGACCCGTGAGCTCCGCGACGCCCGAGCGCCCGCCGGCCACCAGCTTCGGCGGGAAGCTGCCCGACGACCCGGACCACCCGCTGGCCATGCCGGACGCCCTGGTACGCGCGGCACGGCGGTTCCCCGCCTGCGGCGTGCACCTGGTTGGTCCTGACGGTGGTCGCGAGCTCGTCAGCTACCCCCGGCTGCTGGCGCAGGCCCGGACCGTGCTGGGCGGGCTGCGCGCCCGCGGCCTGGAGGCTGGGCAGCACGCGGTGCTGCGGATGTCTGACGCCGAGTTCTTCCCAGTGTTCTGGGGCTGCGTGCTCGGTGGGGTCGTGCCGGTGACCACCGGCCCGCCCGTGGAGTACCGCACCGGGGACCCGGCCGTGGAGACCATTGTCCACTGTTGGCGGTCGCTGGACCGGCCGGTCGTGGTCGGCGGCGCGGCCGACCTCGACGGCCTGCGCCGCCTGCCACTCGCCGGTGACGTCGTCGCAGCGGCCGACCTGGCCGCCGCCACCCCTGCCGCCGCCGAGGTGCCGCTGCCGGGCCTGGCCGGAGAGTCGGTGGCGATGCTCCAGCTCTCCTCGGGCAGCACCGGCACGCCGAAGATCGTCCAGCTCACCCACCGGGCCGTCAGCGAGTACGCCGTCGGCGCCCGCGAGATGCTCGACATCCGCACCGGAGACGTGCTGCTCAACTGGCTGCCCCTGGACCACATCGCCGGCCTGCTGCTCTACCACATCGGCGGGGTCTTCCTCGGGGCGAACAGCGTGCACGTGGACACCGCGTACGTGCTCGCCGACCCGCTGCGCTGGCTGGACCTCATGCAGGAGCACGGCGCCACGCACAGCTGGGCCCCGAACTTCGGGTACCAGCTGGTGGCCGACGCGGCGGCTGCGGCGCCCGGCCGGCGCTGGGACCTGCGCACGGTACGCCGCCTGGTCAGCGGCGGTGAGCAGTGCCTGCCGGAGACGTTCCGCGCGTTCCTCGGCGCGACCGCGGCGTCCGGTGTCACCGCGTCCGCGCTGACCATGGGCTGGGGGATGTCGGAGACCGCCACCGGGATCGCCTTCGACTCCTTCGGCCGGCCCGGGTCCCTGCACCGGGTCCGCCCGGCGAGCCTGGCCGGCCAGGTGGAGTGGGCCGGCCCGGATGAGGAGTGCGTGGAGCTGCTCAGCGTCGGCCCGCCGGCGCCGGGCGCCGCGTTCCGCATCGTCGACAGCGGCAACAGGGTGCTGCCCGAGGGCTGGACCGGCCGGCTGCACGTGCGCTCCGCCCGCAACACCCCCGGCTACGCCGGCGACCCTGAGGCCACCCGGGCCGCCTACCCCGAGCCGGGCTGGCTCGACACCGGTGACCTTGCGTTCATGGTCGACGGCCGGGTCACCATCACCGGGCGGGCGAAGGACGTCATCGTCCTCAATGGACAGAACTATCTCAGCCACGAGATCGAGCGGGTCGTCGACCGCACCGAGGGGATCGTGCCCGGTCTCGTCGCGGCCTGCGGCGTCCCCGACCCGCGCAGCGGCACGGAGACCTTGGCCATCTTCTACGCGCCAGACCCGGACTCCAGTGTGGACCCGGCCCGGGTCGAGCGGAGCATCACGGCGGGGATCGGCCAGCGGTTGCGCCTGGCGGTGTCCACAGTGGTTGCGGTGCCTGCGGCTGACTTCCCGCGGACCACCGGGGGGAAGATCCAGCGAGCGGTGCTACGGGAGCGGTTCCTGGCCGGCCCGGGGGGCACCGCTGCCCCGGACACGGCCGCTGCCCGCGGCGACCGGTACGGGGACCGCGTGCCCACCGCTCCGGCGGCGGTACGCCGGGCCGTGCTCGACGCCGCGGCGGCGGTCGCCGGCCGGCCGGTGGACCCGGCCACGCCGTTCTACGAGCTCGGCCTGGGCTCCATCCAGATCGTCCGGCTGCGGGCCCGGCTCGCCGCGGCGCTCGGCCGCGACATCCCGCAGCAGGCGCTCTTCGCCCACCCGAGCGTGGACGCGCTCGCCGCGCATCTCGCCGGGGCACCGGCGCCGCCGGCCGGCGGGCCGGCGGCCGCACCGGCCACCGAGGGCCGGGTCGCGGTGGTCGGGATGGCGGCCCGGCTGCCCGGCGCCGCCACGGTCGAGGACTTCTGGACCAACCTGACCGCCGGCGTAACCAGCCTGCACCGCTTCACCCCGGCCGAGTTCGCGGCTGCCGGGGTGCCCGAGGCGGACCTCGCCGACCCCGACTTTGTCCCGGTCAGCGGCGTGCTGGACGACATCGCCGGCTTCGACGCCGCCTTCTTCGGCATCAGCCCCAAGGAGGCCCGGCTGCTCGACCCGCAGCACCGGCTGTTCCTGGAGGTGTGCCACCACGCCCTGGAGGACGCCGGCTACGCGGGCCCGGGCGGGAGCCTGCGGATCGGGCTCTTCGCCGGCTGCGGGATGAACCTTTACACGCACCACACCTACCTGGGCAACAACCTCGCCGCGGCGGTCGCGTCCGCGGACCCGGCAACCTCGCTCGGGGCCGCGCTCGGCAACCTGCCGGACTTCCTCGCCACCCGCGTCGCGTACCGGCTGGGCCTGACCGGGCCTGCGGTGGGCGTGCAGACGGCCTGCTCGACCTCGTTGGTGGCGGTGCACCTGGCCATCCGGGCGCTGCTCGCCGGGGACGCGGACATGGCGCTGGCCGGGGCGGCGGCCGTGCACGTCCCCCAGGTCACCGGCTACCGCTACGCGGACGGGTCGATCCTGTCCCGCAGCGGCCGGTGCCGGCCGTTCGACGCCGGGGCCGACGGCACGGTCGGCGGCAACGGGGTGGCGGCGGTGGTGCTCAAGCCGCTCGACCGGGCGCTGGCCGACGGGGACACCATCCACGCGGTCATCATCGGGTCCGCGGTGAACAACGACGGCGCGGGCAAGGTGGGCTTCACCGCGCCGGGCGTGGCGGGCCAGGTCGACGTGGTACGCGCGGCGCTGCGCGCCGCCGGCGTGCCCGCCGCGTCCGTCGGTTACGTCGAGGCCCACGGCACCGGCACCGCCCTCGGCGACCCGGTCGAGTACCAGGCGCTCGCCGAGGCGTACCAGGATGGTCCTCCCCGGTTTCTCGGGTCGGTCAAGGCCAACGTCGGCCACCTGGACAGCTGCGCCGGCATGGCCGGGCTGCTCAAGGCCGTGCTTGCGGTGCGGACCGGCCAGGTCCCGCCGCAGCCGGGCTTCGACCGGCCGCACCCCGCCATCGACCTCGACAGCGGACCGTTCCGGATCACCACCGAGCTGGCCGGCTGGCCCCGGCACGCCGTGCCGCGCCGGGCCGGCGTGAGCGCGCTCGGGGTCGGCGGCACCAACGCCCACGTGGTCGTGGAGGAGCCGCCGGCCGCACCGCCGGCCCCGACCTCTTCGGGTGACGCCGTGCCGGCCCTGCTCCCGCTGTCCGCGGCCGACCCTGCCGCGCTGCGCGACCTGGCGGCGGCGTACCGCGACGAGCTGGCCGCCCGGTCCGGGCTGCGGCCGGCGGATCTCGTGCTGACCACCGCGCTCGGCCGCCGCCACCTGCGGCACCGGCTGGTCGCCCTGGGCGGCGGCACCGCGGAGCTGGCCGCGGCGCTGGACCGGTTCCTCGCCGGGGAGGCCGCGGGCGACGTGCTGACCGGGCAGGTGCCGGCGGAGGGCGCCGGTCCGGTCGCGCTCGCCTTCCCTGGCCAGGGCTCGGCGCCGCAGGTGCTGCTGGGCCTCGCCGGCCGGTTCGGCGTGGTGCGCGACGTGCTGGAGCAGGCGGCGACCGCCTACCGCGAGGCGGTGGGCGCGGACCTGCCCGGTCGGCTGCGCCAGGCCACGACCGGCGAGCTCACCACCGACCTGGCCCAACCCGCCCTGGTCGCGCTGGGGCTCGGCCTGGCCGCGCTGTGGCGGTCCTGGGGGGTACGCCCGGACTACGTGCTCGGGCACAGCGTCGGCGAGTACGCCGCGCTCGCCGCCGCGGGCGCCTTGTCCATAGTGGACGCAGTCTGGCTGGCCGCCCACCGGGGCCAGCTGATGCAGGACCTCCCTGGGCCCGGCGCGATGCTCGCCGTGCCGGCCGAGCGGTCCACGGTGGACGATCTGCTGGCGGCCGTACCGGGGTTGGAGCTCGCCGCGGTGAACGGCCCGGCGCAGCATGTGGTGGCGGGTCCGCCGGGGGTGGTTGAGGAGGCGGCCCGGCACGCGGACAAGGCCGGTGTGCCGGTACGGCGGCTCGCCGTCGACCGGGCGTTCCACACCTCGGCCGTGGAGCCGGTGCTGGACCGGTTCCGTGCGATGGTCGGCACCGTCCCGCTCCAGCCGGTCCAGGTGCCGTTCGTGAGCACTGTGGACGGCGCGGTCCGCGAGCCGGGCTGGTTGCCGGACGCGGACTACCTGTGCCGCCAGGCGCGGCAGCCGGTCGACTTCGCCGCCGCGGTGCGCCGGCTCGGCGCTGAGGGCTGCCAGGTCGCCGTCGAGGCGGGGCCGGACCGCGTGCTGGCCGGGATGGCCGCGGCCGTAGCGCCCGCGGTGACCTGGGTGCCGTCCCAGCACCGCGGCCAGGCGCCGGCAGCCGGGGTGTGGCGGGCGGCTGCGGCTGCGTACTGCGCCGGGGTGCGGTTGGACTGGGCGGCCATTGTGGACGGATGCGGTGGGCGGCGGGTCCAGCTGCCGAGCTACCCGTTCCAGCGGCTCCGGTACTGGGTGGACGGGCGGCCGGGCGCTGCTCCTGCCGAGCCGGGCCCGGCCGGACCGGGCCCGGCCCCGGGTGACGCGGACGGCGCCGGTGTCCTTGACCGGGTGCGCGCGATGACCGCGAGCCGGCTCGGGGTGCCGGTTTCGCAGGTCGGGCCGGATGACAGCTTCCTCGGCCTCGGCGCCGACTCCTTGCTGCTGGTCACCATGGCGCGTGAGGTGGAGCGCGAGCTCGGCGCCCGGATCCCGGTGCGGGATCTCTTCGGGGAGGTCAGCACCCCGCGCCGGCTCGCCGAGGCGATCACCGCGGCGGGCGGGCCGGGGCCGCCAGGCGGGCCCGGGGCTGCCTCACCCGCTCCGGCTGCGGCTGCCACACCGGCGGCTCAACCTCCTGCGGCTGCTCCGGCCGCGGCGGCTGCGTTGCCTACGGCGGGCGGCTTGCCCGCTGCGGCGCCGCCCAGCGGTCCGGCTGGCCTGGCACCGGCGCCGGGTCCGGCAGCGGTCGGTGAGATCATCCGAGCGCAGCTGGACCTGATGGGCCGCCAGCTCGAGCTGCTGGCCCGGGAAGGGGCCACGCCGCCCGTGCCGGCGGTCGCGCCCGCGGTCCCGGAGCGGCTCGCGGCGCCCGAGGAGGTGGAGCCGGCGGTCGACACCGCCGACTTCAGCCTCTACTTCTTCGGCGACTATCCGGGCCGGGCCGGCGACGCGTACGAGATGATCCTTGACGCGGCCGAGTTCGCCGACCGGCATGGCTTCCACGCGCTCTGGGTGCCGGAGCGGCACTTCCACTCGTTCGGCGGGATCTTCCCCAACCCGTCGGTGCTCGCCGCGGCGCTGGCCGTACGGACCCGGCGGATCCGGATCAACGCCGGCTCGGTCGTCCTGCCGCTGCACCACCCGGTCCGGGTGGCGGAGGAGTGGTCGGTCGTGGACAACCTCTCCGGTGGCCGGGTCGGGCTCGGCTGCGCCCCCGGCTGGCACTCCAACGACTTCGTCTTCTTCCCGGAGCACTACGGCAAGCACAAGCAGGTAATGTACGAGCACCTCGACACCGTGCGCCGGCTCTGGCGCGGCGAGGCGGTGCCGGCCCGCTCCGGCACCGGGGAGGAGATCGAGGTACGGCTGTTCCCGCGGCCCGTACAGGCGATGCCGCCGGTGTTCACGGCGGTCGTCGGGAACCCGGACAGCTACCGTGAGGCGGCGCGCCGGGACATCGGCGTGGTCACCAACCTGATGACCCAGGACGTCGCCCAGCTCGCCGGCAACATCGCGCTCTACCGGCGTACCCGCGCCGAGCACGGCCTGGACCCGGCCGGCGGGCGGGTGGTGGTCCTG
>DASSUC010000048.1:0-10601 GCA_035707405.1 Micromonosporaceae bacterium
TCGGGCCGGAGCTGCTCGGCGAGGCGCACCGCGGTCTCCCCGTCCGCGGCCTCGCCGACGACCTCGTACCCCTCCTCGGCCAGCATCTCGGCGAGATCGAGCCTGATCAGGGCCTCGTCCTCCGCGATGAGCACCCGCCGCACCGGCCCGGTCCCCTGCGTCTCGCCCACCGCCCACTCCTGCCATTTCGTTGTCGTGCCACACCCGGCTGCGGCGCCCGCCGCGCTTCCGCGCGCCCGGGGGTACGCGCCGTGCGCAGTCCTGAGCGTAGTCGGGTAAAGTTGCCCGCACCCCCCGCCCCGCCGGGATGGTGGAATCGGCAGACACGGATGCCTCAAAAGCATCTGCCCGAGAGGGCGTGCGGGTTCAAGTCCCGCTCCCGGCACTTACCGATGCTCCCTTCTGGACCGGGGCGGATCGCGCCCGGCCGGCCGGGCGTCCTCGCAGGTGACCGGAGCGGCGGCGTGCTGGGGCAGGGCCCGGTGCAGCCAGCCCACGCCCTCCACGAACCCGATCGGCCGGCGGCAGTTGCGGCACAGCGCCTCCGGGCAGTAACGGTGCGGGAAGCCTCGGGACAGCCACTGGTCACCGCAGCCGCGGCACTCCCACAGCGGTATCCCGTTGGCGACCGTCGGTTGCGGCCGGTGCCCGAAGTCGCCACCCGAGCCGTGCATCGTCAACCTCCCTGCCGGAGTGCCGTGCGTCGTCTGACCTTCCCCACCGGAGCAGCGCCACGGTGGTGGGGCCACGTCAGCCGCAGCCCCACCACCGGCCCCCCGGACCCGGTGCTCTGCCTCCCTCCGGGCAGGTGCGTCGTAAAGACCGTAGAAGGGCGGTCTTAGCGAACTCTGAGACCTGCCCTAGCTTGTGCCCAGCCCGCACCCGGTGTGGAGAGCCATGGACGGGCGGCGCTGGCGAAGGCGGGTCAGTAGTTCACGGAGTAGGCGAGGATGTACTCGCCCTGGGAGCTGAAGAAGTAGAGCTCGTGCAGGCCCGGGCCGGCGTCGTGGAAGATGTACCGGGTCCCCAGGTAGTCGTCGAGCGACCAGGGGTTGTCGCTCTCCCACATCTGGATCTCGGCGTAGTTGCCGTTCCACGGCGGTGCGCTGTCGAACGCCCGTGGGCCCTGGAGGAAGTAGTGGGTCTCCGTGGTGTCGACGTCGCTGAACTCCCGTACGGTGACGCCGTTGACCTTGACGTAGGGCTCGTCCGAGAAGGACTCGTTCTGGTCCTGGCAGCGGATCCAGACCAGGGTGAAGCTCACGGCATGGTCGGCCGCTGCCGGAGCCGGCGCCAGCGGCAGGGTCATGAGTGCCAGCGCCGCGGCGGTCAGGGCCGTCCACCACGGCCGCCGCCCCCGGGGTCGCGCGGGGGTGGCGTCGGGCCGTTCCGGCGGGCGGAACCGGCCTAACCGGTGGGGTAGGGGAAGGGACGGTAGGTGCATCGCTGCCTCCTGAGGCCTGTGATGGGGGGCATCACGCTGTCGATACATCGAAAATGAGCAGCGAGGGGATCGGCTATTCAGGCCAAACTGTGGCAATGCTCAGGAGCGTGATCTTCCGGAGTTCGCCCTGGTCACTGCCGTGGTCATCGAGGTGGTCGCCATCGCGGCCAACGCGAGCCAAGGGGCTGAGCAGCACACTTGCCCGAAGGGTAGAAGTAAGGCTAGCCTCACCTCCGCCCAAGCAAAGTTAGGGCGGGCTAACCTGAGTCGGTCCAAGGGTAGGGAGAACGGATGCGCACCCCCGTAGCACGTGCCGCCCTCGTGGCCACGGCCGGCCTGCTGGCGCTCGCCACCGCCGGCCTCGCCGCCTGCGGCGGCGCGGACGGCCAGGCAGGCGGCGAGGCCGGGGACCGGAAGATCACTGTCTACAGTGGTCGCTCCGAGTCCCTGGTCAAGCCGGTCCTGGAGGAGTTCCAGAAGGCCAGCGGCGTCAAGGTCGAGGTGCGCTACGGCGACACCGCCGCTATCGCGGCCCAGCTGCTGGAGGAGGGTGAGCGCAGCCCGGCCGACGTGTTCCTGGCGCAGGACGCCGGCGCCCTCGGCGCGGTCGCCAAGAAGGGCCTGTTCGCCACCCTGCCCACTGCGGTGCTGGACAAGGTGCCGGCCGGCTACCGGGACCGGGCCGGGCAGTGGGTCGGGGTGACCGGCCGCTCGCGGGTGCTGGTCTACAACGCCGACCAGGTGCCAGCCGCTGACCTGCCGAAGTCGGTCTTCGAGCTGACCGGGCCGAAATGGCGCGGCAGGGTCGGCATCGCCCCGACCAACGGCTCCTTCCAGGCGTTCGTCACCGCGCTGCGGGTGCAGCACGGCGACGCGAAGACCCGTGACTTCCTAACCGGGCTCAAGGCCAACGGCGTGCAGATCCGGGAGAGCAACCCGCTGATCGTCTCCGACGTCAACACCGGCAAGCTCGCCGCCGGGCTGGTCAACCACTACTACGTCTACAACCGGGCCAAGGAGGACGGCACGACGGTCGACGCGCTCAAGGCCAGGCTCCACTTCTTCCCGGACGGCGACACCGGGGCGCTGGTCAACGTCTCCGGGGTGGGCGTGCTCAAGCCGGCCGCCAGCGACCCGGACGTACGGGCCCTCGTCGACTACCTGCTGAGCCAGCCGGCGCAGACCTACTTCGCCGAGAAGACCTTCGAGTACCCGCTGGCGTCCGGCGTGCCGACCGCACCCGGCCTGCCCGCGCTCTCCTCGATCAAGGCTCCCGCGGTCAACCTCAACGACCTCGACACGTTGCAGGCCACGATTGCGATGATCAAGGAAGTGGGGCTGGCCTGACCGGGTACGGCTACCGACTGCGCCGGGTGCGGCGGCTCACGCCGCGCCCGGCGCTCGCGGTCGCCGCGGCACTCGCCGTCGCCGTCGCGCTGATCCCCCTCGCCTACCTCGTGGTACGGGTCGGCGAGGCGGGCTGGGCGCGGGTCGGAGCCGAGCTGCTCACCCGCCGGACCGCGGTGCTGACCGCCCGCAGCCTCGCCCTGGCGGTGGTGGTGACCACGGCGTGCACCGTGCTCGGCGTGGGCTCTGCCTTCCTCGTCACCCGCACCGACCTACCGCTGCGCCGCGCCTTCGCGGTGCTGGCCGCGCTGCCGCTGGCGGTGCCCACCTACGTCGCCGGGTTCGCCTGGGTGTCGACCGTGGACGGCTTCGCCGGGTTCTGGGCGGCGACGCTGGTGCTCACGCTCTGCTCGTACCCGTATGTCTACCTGCCGGTGGCGGCGGCGCTGGCGGGCGCTGACCCGGGGCAGGAGGAGGTCGCCCGCAGCCTCGGCAAGGACGCGTGGCGTACCTTTGCCGGCGTGACCCTGCGCCAGGTGCGTCCCGCGGTGGCGGCCGGCGCCCTGCTCGTGGCGCTCTACGTGCTCTCCGACTTCGGCGCGGTGTCGCTCACCCGGCTGGACGTTTTCACCCGGGCCATCTTCACCGCGATGAACCTCGGCTTCGACCGCACCGGCGCGCTCGTGCTCGCCACCGTGCTCGTGGCGCTCACCGCCCTGCTGCTGCTCGGCGAGGCGCTGACCCGTCGCGGCGGGGCCCGGTACGCGCGGCTGGGCGCGGGTGCCCGCCGCCCGCCGGCCCGGCACCGCCTCGGGCCGCTGCGCTGGCCCGCGCTCGCCGCGGTGTCGGCGCTCGCCACGCTCGCCCTGGGCGTGCCGGCGGCCAGCCTGGCCCGGTGGGCCGCCGCGGGCGTCTCCCGCCCGGGGTCGCTGGCCGAGGTGGCCACGGCGGCCGGCAACTCGCTCTGGTTCGCCGCCTTCGGCGGGGCGCTGACCCTGGCCCTGGCGCTGCCGGTGGGCCTGCTCACGGCCCGCGCACCCGGGCCGGTCGCGACCGCCCTGGACCGGCTGGCCTACCTGCCACACGCGCTGCCCGGCCTGGTGATCGGGCTCTCGCTGGTGTTCTTCGGCATCAACGTCGCGTTCGGGCTCTACCAGACGGTGTGGCTGCTCGCGCTCGCCTACGCCACCCTGTTCCTGCCGCTGGCCGTGGGCGCGGTCGGCGCGGCCACCGCGCAGGCACCGCCGGCGCTGGAGGAGGTGGCCCGCTCGCTCGGGCGCTGGCCGGCCCACGTGCTGCGTACGGTCACCATCCCGCTGGCCGCACCGGGGCTCGGCGCCGGCGCCGCCCTGGTGTTCCTGACCTGCATGAAGGAGCTGCCGGCCACGCTGCTGCTGCGGCCGACCGGCCAGGACACGCTCGCCACCGAGCTGTGGACGCACACCTCTGTCGCGGAGTACGCGGCGGCCGCCCCGTACGCGGCGCTGCTCGTGCTCCTCTCCGCCCTGCCGACATGGTGGCTGTCGGTGCGCACCGGTGCCTTTGCCGAGGGAGGTGGCTAGTGGCCGAGCTGCGGGCCGCCGGCGTCCACAAGTCGTTCGGGCGCGTCCGGGTGCTGTCCGGGGTGGACCTGACCGTCCCGTCCGGGCGGCTGATGGCCGTGCTGGGCCCGTCCGGGTGCGGAAAGACCACCCTGCTGCGCTGCGTGGCCGGGTTCGAGCCGGTCGACTCCGGCCGCATCACCGTGGACGGGCGGGACCTCACCGGCGCCCGGCCGGAGCGGCGGCGGATCACCGTGGTGCCCCAGGAGGGCGCGCTCTTCCCCCACCTGTCCGTCTTCGGCAACGTGGCGTACGGGCTGGACCGGACGGCCCGGCGGGCCGGGCGGGTGGCCGAGGTGCTCGAGCTGGTGGGCCTGGTCGGCGCCGAGCGGCGCATGCCGCACCAGCTCTCCGGCGGCCAGCAGCAGCGGGTCGCGGTGGCCCGGGCCCTCGCCCCGCGCCCGCCGGTCCTGCTGCTCGACGAGCCGTTCAGCGCGCTCGACGCGGCGCTGCGCTTCGAGCTGCGCCGCGACGTGCGGGCCGCGCTGCACGCCGACGGGGCGACCGCACTGCTGGTCACCCACGACCAGGGCGAGGCGCTGTCGATCGCGGACGAGCTGGCCGTGATGCGGGACGGCCGGATCGTGCAGAGCGGCCCGCCGGCCGTGGTCTACACAGCACCCGCCGACCCGTGGGTGGCCGGCTTCGTCGGTGAGGCCGTCTGGCTGCCGGCCGCCATCGACGGCGACCGGGCCCGCACCCCGCTGGGCAGCCTGCCGGTGGTGGGTGCCGGGCGCGGCCCGCAGGTGCTGCTGCGGCCGGAGCAGCTGGACGTCAGCACCGGGCAGGGCGGCGGGCTGCCCGCCACCGTGGTGCGCCGGGACTTCCACGGTCACGACGCCGTGCTGGGCCTGCGGCTGGCCGACGGGACCGAGGTCGCGGCGCGCGTGCTGGGCGGCCCGACCGTGCCGGCGGTGGGCGCGACCGTCGGCATCTCGGTACGCGGGCCCGCCCGCGCCTACCAGGGCTGACTCCGCTCCTGCGGGCGGTCAGCCGTCGAGCAGCGGGCCCGCGTCGTACTCGCGGACCTGCGGTGGCGCGGCCGAGAGCGTGGCGAGCGCGCCGGCGTAGCCGGGCCGGGGCGCCAGGTCGACGACGACCGCGGCCAGCCCGGCGCGACCGGGGTAGCTGAGCACCCGGCCGTCGTCGTCGATGGCGACCTGGTCCATGCGCACCCGCAGGCCGTCACCGGTGGCCTTCACCACCGCCTCCTTGCGCGCCCAGAGCGTGAAGAACCCGTCGAGCCCGTCCGCACGCTCGCCGGGTGCCAGGATCTGGGCGGCGAGCGCGGCGGCGTCCAGATCCCGCTTCTCCTCCACGTCGACGCCGACCGGAGCGGTCGTGGTCAGCGCGACCGCGACCTGGCCGCCGGAGTGGCTGACCGAGACCTCCAGCTCACCGCCGGGCAGCCGGGGACGCCCGTGCGGCTCGCCGCAGGTGGGGCAGGTGCGCTCGACCACCACCCGGTCCGGCGGCGTGCCCAGCACCCGGCCCACCGCGATGCGCAGCAAGGCGGTGGCGACGATGAACCGGGCCCGGTCCTCGTCGCGGCGCAGCCGCTCCCAGCGCTGCCGCTCGGGCCCGGTGAGCAGGCTGAGGTGGTGTGGCCGCTGCTGCCCTGGCGCAGCCCACCACACCTCGCAGACGCCGGAAACCAGCTCAGTTTCCGCGCCCACCTCGCCTTGCGCACCCATGCCAGCCTCCGCACCCGTACCAGCCTCCGCACCCATGCCAGCCTCAGCGCCCATGTCCGCCCTTCGAGCCTATGCCCGCCTTCGAGCCCACCTCAGCCGCCGAGGTAGGCCTCCACGACCTCGGGGTTGCTCGCCAGGGCCTGCGCCTCGCCAGCCAGCTTGACCGCGCCGGACTCCAACACATAGGCGCGGTCGGCGATCTGCAGCGCACCGATCGCGTTCTGCTCCACGAGCAGCACGGTGGTGCCCTGCTCGCGGATCCGCTGCACGGTCTCGAAGATCAGCTCCACCAGTACCGGCGCGAGCCCCATCGTCGGCTCGTCCAGCAGCAGCAGCTTCGGCCGCGCCATCAGCGCCCGGGCCACCGCGAGCATCTGCTGCTCGCCGCCGGACATGGTGCCGGCCTTCTGCGAGATGCGCTCGCGCAGCCGGGGGAAGAGGTCGAGGACGTACTCCTTGTCCTTGTCGATCTCCTCCCGGTCGGTGCGGACGAAGGCGCCCAGCTCCAGGTTCTCGGCCACGCTCATGCGCGGGAAGATCCGGCGCCCCTCCGGCACGTGCCCGATGCCGCGGCGCACGATCCGGTGCGCCTCCACCGTGTTGATCACCTGGCCCTCGAAGGTCACCGTGCCCTGCCGCGGGTGCAGCAGCCCGGAGATCGTGCGTAGGGTGGTGGACTTGCCCGCGCCGTTGGAGCCGAGCAGGGTGACGATCTCGCCGGGGTGGACCTCGATGCTGAGATCCTTCACCGCCGCGATGTTGCCGTAGTAGACGTGCACGCCGGACAGCGCGAGCATCGGTCCCGGCTCGGTGGGCGTCGGCGTCGTCCAGGCGGTCATGACGCCCGCCCCTCGCGCGAGCCGCCGAGGTAGGCCTCGATGACCCGCTCGTCGGCCCGGATCTCGGCCGGCGACCCTTCGGCGATCTTCTCACCCCGGTCGAGCACGGTGATCCGGTCGGAGACCCGCATGACCACGCTCATGTCGTGCTCGATGAGCAGGATCGACAGTCCGCGCTCCGCCCGGATGCGGTGGACGACCTGGGTGAACTGCGCCGACTCGCGCGGGTTCATGCCCGCCGTCGGCTCGTCGAGCAACAGCACGGAGGGGCGCAGGGCGAGCGCCCGGGCCACCTCGAGCCGCCGCTGGTCCCCGTAGGAGAGGTTGCGCGCGTACTCGTCCGCCGTATGGCCGATGCCCATGTAGTCGAGCAGGTCGCGGGCGGCCTCCTGGGCCTGCCGCTCCTCACGGCGCTGGCGGGGGGTCCTGAAGATCGTCCGGGTCACTCCCGACCGCAGGTGGCTGTGCATGGCCACCTTCACGTTCTCCTCCCCGGTCATCAGCCCGAAGAGCCGGATGTTCTGGAAGGTCCGGCCGATGCCCAGTGCCGCGACCCGGTGTGGGGACAGGCCGGTGATGTCCTTGTCGCCAAGGAAGACCCGACCGCTGGTGAGCTGGTAGAGCCCGGTGAGGGCGTTGAAGAAGGTTGTCTTGCCCGCTCCGTTCGGACCGATCATGCTGACCACGCCGCGCTGCGGGATGGTGAAGTCGACCCCGTTGACGGCGACCAGCCCGCCGAAGCGCACCACCACACGCTCGGCGCGCAGCACCGGCGGGGCCGCCACGGCCGCATGTGTCATATCCGCCCCTCCCGCACGTCCTCGCCGGCGTCCGGCGGTTCTTCGCCAACCACGCGGATGTCCTCGCCGGTGCCTGGTGTGGCCATGTCATCGGCCGCCTCGTAGTCCAGCGTCGCCTCGCCGCTGATCCCCTCCCGCCCGTGCTCGCGCAGCACCAACCGGGTGCGTGACTCCGGCAGGAAGCCCTCCCGCCGGAACAGCATCATCAGCACCAGCACGCTGCCGAAGATCAGGTAGTTGTACGAGGGAAGGTTGATGTCCCTGCCGGTGAGGTCGTTGAGCGCGTTGCCCAGCTGCTGCAGGCCGGTCGAGTTGACCCAGGCCAGCACCAGGGCGCCGAGGATGACCCCCCAGACGTTGCCCATGCCTCCCAGCACCACCATGGCGAGCAGGATGATCGAGATCGAGAAGTTGAACCGCTCCGGCGACACGCTGTTGACGTGCGTGGCGAAGGCCACCCCCCCGATGCCGCCGGCCAGCGCACCGATCGCGTACGCGGCGAGCTTGACGCGCATCAGCGGCACGCCCATCGCGCTCGCGGCCACCTCGTCCTCGCGGATGGCGAGCCAGGCGCGCCCCAGCCGCCCCTCCCGCAGCCGTAGCGATATCCAGGCGATCAGCACGGCGAGCCCGACGAAGATCAGGTATTTCCAGTGCAGGTCGAACGGGCCCAGCCGGAACCCGCCGACGCTTATCGGGTCCACCGGGACGATGCCCTTGGTGCCGTTGGAAAGGTTGAACCCACCGATGTTCTCACCGTTGGTGAAGACCTGCGGGATGATCTCCCCGAAGCCCAGCGTCACCAGGGCCAGGTAGTCGCTGCGCAGGCGCAGGGTGGGCGCGCCGATCAGGGCGCCGAACAGCGCGCAGAGCGCGGCACCGACAGCCAGCACCATCCAGAAGCTGAGGTGGATGCCCGGCCGGGCCTGCGGCACCGAGCCGAGGACGTGCACGTTGACCTGGTAGAAGAACTCCGACATCAGCCAGCCGGCGGTATACCCTCCGATCGCCCAGAAGGCCACGTAGCCCAGGTCGAGCAGGCCGGCGTAGCCCACCACGGTGTTCAGCCCAAGCGCGCAGATCACCCAGACCACCGCCTCGATGATCGAGCTCGGCGACAGCCACTGCTGCAGGAAGTCGCTGAACGCGGGGCTGAGGTACCCGCGGTGCTTGGCGAAGAGGAGGAGGAAGACCA
The DNA here is from genome assembly GCA_035707405.1 of Micromonosporaceae bacterium. GTDB lineage: Bacteria > Actinomycetota > Actinomycetes > Mycobacteriales > Micromonosporaceae > DASSUC01. The sequence continues at coordinate 8,921 of DASSUC010000048.1, forward strand.
GCAGGGCCGCGACCGCATACCCCACCGGCCAGAAGAGGTGCCGCGGCAGGCCGCGCCGGGACGGCGCCGGCGAGGAGAGATGGACGGTCACGGCTACCCCCTGTCCCCACTAGGTGTTCCCAACAGGCCCTGGGGCCGGAAGACCAGAAGCAGGATGAGGATGCCGAAGACGACGCTCTGCGACCACTTCTGCCCTAGGCCGTACGCCGCGCCGTCGTTGAGGCCCTGGATGAGACCGATCAGCACGCCCCCGACCACGGCACCGGTCAGGTTGCCGATGCCGCCGAGCACCGCCGCGGTGAACGCGATGAGGCCCAGCTGGAAGCCGAGGTCGAACTTGGTGCTGCCGACGGTCTGCTGGTACATGACGCCCGCCGCGCCGGCCATCGCCCCGCCCAGCGCGAAGGTGAACGAGATGGTCCGGTTGACGTCGATGCCCATCAGCCGGGCAGCGTCCTGGTCCTGTGCGGTGGCCCGCATCGCCCGTCCCTGCCTGGTGCGGGTGACCACCCAGCTCATCAGCAGCAGCAGCGGGATCGTGACGACGAAGACAATGATGATCTTGTAGTCGATCTTCACGCCGCCCACGGTGAGCGCTTCGCTGGGCAGCAGGCTCGGCCACTGCCTGGGAAACGAACCGTTCCACTTCAGGCCGATGTTCTGCAGGATGAAGCTCATGCCGACGGCGGTGATCAGCGGTGCGAGCCGGGGGGCCCGGCGCAGCTTGCGGTACGCCACCAGCTCGATCACGACGTTGAGCGAGGCGCAGAACGCCATCGCAGCCAGCAGCGCGACCACCACGAGCACCCAGGCGACGGCGCTGGACGCGGCCTGGCCCAGCCACACGGTCAGCAGGTAGGCGCTGAACAGCGTACCGAGCATGAACAGGTCGCCATGGGCGAAGTTGATCAGCTCGATGATGCCGTACACGAGGGTGTAGCCCAGCGCGATCAGCGCGTAGAGCGCACCGTTGGACAGGCCCGCCAGAGCTGCGGAGAAGAACTGGACAGGCGAGGCGGCGAGGCTGGCCACCAGCCACGTGGTCACGGCCGCGAGGAGCAGCACGGCGGAGACCCGGAAGGCGATGTCCTGTAGGCGCAGCGGCGGGCGGAGCGTCTCAGCGTGGGTGATCTGGGTCATCGGGCTCCCCGACGGTAGGCGCGGTGGTACAGGTGCCGGTGTGGCGCGCCGCAGGCGCGCCACACCGGGCTGACTGGACTGGTCAGGCGACCGGCCAGGCCTTGTGGAACGTCTCCGCGTTGCCCTTCATGATCAGGACGGAGATGTCCTTGGCGCTGGCGTCACCGGTCTGCGGGTCGACCTTCATCTCCTTGCCGAGGACGGCCTCGCTGGCCGGGATGGTGATGCCGGCACCCTCGAACACCGCGTCCCGCACACCCTTGCGGGTGCCGTCCGAGTTGGCGATGGCGGCGAGGATGACCTGGAGCGCCTGCACGCCGTAGAGCGCGTAGCTGGACGCCGGGTCGGCGCCGTACTTCGTCTTGTACGCGTCGAGGAACTGCGCGGCCTTGCCACCGGTCGCCCGCAGCTGGGCGCTGTCCAGGCCGGCGAAGGTCAGGTAGCAGCCCTGGCCCTGGGGCAGCTTCTGCAGGTCCGGGTAGCCGGTGAAGCCGTCCGGGGCGATCAGCTTGACCGGGCCGTCGTTGGGCCCGAGCACGGC
>DASSUC010000049.1:0-8720 GCA_035707405.1 Micromonosporaceae bacterium
TCACTTCTTCCCTCCCGTACCTGAGATGGACTCACGCGAGCCATTCTGCGCGCACGGTATGCCCTTGGCCGCTCGGGCACAAACATCTGGCGGAAAAGAGCCGTTGTGTCGTAACGGATTCCCGCCCCCCGGAGGATGCCGGTCAGGCGGAAACGGCTAGGTGACAGTCGGAAGGAAGGATGGCCTGTCGCGCTCGTACGACGAAACCGCCGCCTCGTGCCGGAGCGTCAGCGCGATGTCGTCCAGCCCCTCCAGCAGCCGCCACCGGGCAAAGTCCTCCAGCGGAAACGGCCAGGTCAGGCCTTTGATGCGGACCTCACGCCGGACCAGGTCCACGGTCACCGGGAGGTCCGGCGCGGCGGCCAGCCGGGCCCACAGCAGCGCCACGGCGGGGGTCGCCAGCTCCACCGGCAGGAGCCCGTTGCTGAGCGCGTTGCCGCGGAAGATGTCGCCGAAGCTCGGCGCGAGCACGGCCCGGAAGCCCCAGTCCCGCAGCGCCCACACGGCGTGCTCCCGGGACGAGCCGGTGCCGAACTCGGGCCCGGCGACGAGGATCGAGGCCCCCGCGTGCGCCGGGTCGTTGAGGACGAAGGCCGGGTCCTGCCGCCAGGCGTGGAACAGGGCGTCGGTGAACCCGGTGCCGGTGACCCGCTTGAGGAAGGCCGCCGGCACGATCTGGTCGGTGTCCACGTTGGAACGCGCCAGCGGCATGGCGGTGCCGGTGTGCACGGTGAACCTCTCCACCGCGGGTCACCTCCCGGGCAGGTCGGTAGGTGCGGCGAGGCGGCCGGCGACGGCGGTGGCCGCGGCGACCGGTGGGGACACCAGATGGGTACGCCCACCGGCGCCCTGGCGCCCCTCGAAGTTGCGGTTGGAGGTGGACGCGCAGCGCTGGCCCGGCGCGAGCGTGTCCGCGTTCATGCCCAGGCACATCGAGCAGCCGGCGAAGCGCCACTGCGCGCCGGCCGCGGAGAACACCTCGTGCAGCCCCTCCGCCTCGGCCGCCGCGCGCACCGCGGCCGAGCCGGGCACCACCAGCATCCGTACCCCGGGGGCGACCCGGCGCCCGCGCAGCACGCCGGCCGCCGCCCGCAGGTCCTCCAGCCGACCGTTGGTGCAGGAGCCCAGGAACACCACGTCGACCGGCACGTCGCGCAGGGCCGTGCCGGGCCGCAGCCCCATGTACTCCAGCGCCCGTACCGCCGCGGCCCGCTCGGCCGGGTCGGCGATGCCGGCCGGGTCCGGCACCACCCCGTGCAGCGGCACCGCCTGGGCCGGATTCGTGCCCCAGGTGACGAACGGCGCCACCGTACCCGCGTCAAGGGTGGCCTCCCGGTCGAAGGCCGCGCCGTCGTCGGTGCGCAGCGACCGCCAGTGGTCCAGCGCCGCCTCCCACGCCGCACCCGCCGGCGCGTGCCGGCGCCCTTCCAGGAAGGCGTACGTCGTGTCGTCCGGCGCCACCATCCCCGCCCTGGCTCCCCACTCGATCGACATGTTGGAGAGGGTCATCCGCCCCTCCATGGTCAGGCTCTCGACGGCCGGCCCGCGGTACTCGACCAGGTGGCCACGCCCGCCTCCGGTGCCGAGCCGGGCCACCAGCGCCAGCGCCAGGTCCTTCGCGGTGGTGCCGGGCGGCAGCTCTCCGGTGACCGTCACCGCCATGGTCCGCGGCCGGTGCTGGCGCAGCGTCTGCGTGGCGAGCACGTGCGCCACCTCGCTGGTGCCGATGCCGAAGGCGAGCGCGCCGAACGCGCCGTGCGTGGAGGTGTGGGAGTCGCCGCACACGATCGTGAGCCCCGGCTGGGTCAGCCCCAGCTCCGCCCCGATGACGTGCACGATGCCCTGGTCCGCGTCCCCGAGCCGGTGCAGCCGTACGCCGAGCTCGGCGCAGTTGCGCCGCAGCGTCTCGACCTGGGCGCGCGACACCGGGTCGGCGATCGTCACCAGGCTGTCGGTCGGGACGTTGTGGTCCTCGGTGGCGAGCGTCAGGTCGGGCCGGCGCACCCGGCGCCCGGCCCGCCGGAGCGCGTCGAAGGCCTGCGGGCTGGTCACCTCGTGCACCAGGTGCAGGTCGATGTAGAGCAGGTCCGGCTCCCCGTCCGCGGCGCGCACCACGTGCGCGTCCCACACCTTCTCCGGCAGCGTCCGCCGGTCGCCTGGCCGGGCCCGTCGCGCGGTGTCTCCCCCCATCTGGACATCCTAAGATCTGGGAGATAGTTTCGCCTTGTGGGACAGAGTATCAGCGGCGTCGGCGTGCTCGACAAGGCCGTCGTCATCCTGTCGGCCTGTGTCGACGGCGCGAGCCTCGCCGAGCTCGTGGACCGCACCAAGCTGCCCCGGGCCACCGCGCACCGCCTCGCCCAGGCCCTGGAGACGCACCGCATGCTGGTGCGGGACAACAAGGGCCGGTGGCGGCCCGGCCCGCGCCTGGGCGAGCTGGCCAACGCCGCCCCGGACATCCTGCTCACCGCGGCCGAGCCCATGCTGGGCGCGCTCCGCGACGCGACCGGCGAGAGCGCCCAGCTCTTCCTGCGCCGCGCCGACGAGCGCGTCTGCGTGGCCGCCGCCGAGCGGGCCAGCGGGCTGCGCGACACCGTGCCGGTCGGCGCGGCGCTGCCGATGACCGCCGGCTCCGCCGCCCAGGTGCTGCTCGCGTGGGAGCCGCCGGAGGCGGTGATGCCGCTGCTGCCACGCTGCAAGTTCACCGGCCGCACCCTGGCCGAGGTCCGCCGGCGCGGCTGGGCGGCGAGCGTCGCCGAGCGGGAGGCCGGCGTCGCCAGCGTCTCCGCCCCGATCCGTGACCGCACGGGACGGGTGATCGCCGCGATCAGCGTCTCCGGGCCGATCGAGCGGATGGGCCGGCGCCCGGGCGACCGGCACGCGATGGCCGTGGTCCGGGCCGGGCAGCGGCTCTCCGGCCTGTAGCGCCAGCGCCCGGCGGGGGGCGAGCGCGCAGCCGGTATCGTCATCCCGCCCCGGTCCGCCCACGCGCCCGGCGCGCCTGCCACTTCGCAGCGACTGCCGCTGGAGGAGGACATGTGTCTCGCCTGCTCCGCCGCGTCGGCTGGGCCACCGCGGCCCACCCCTGGCGCACGCTCGGCGCCTGGCTCGTCGTCCTGCTGGCCGCGGGCGGGCTGGTCGGCGCCTTCGGCGGGGAGCCGCGTGACAACTACCGGATAGCCGGTGCGCCATCCCAGGCCGGCCTGGACTTCCTCGCCGCACGCTTCCCGGAGATGTCCGGGACGCAGGCACGGGTCGTGGTGCACGAGCGCGCCGGCCGGCCCCTGGACCCGATGCAGCTGCACGGCCTGCGCACCCGGCTGGGCGGGCTGCGGGGAGTCTCCATGGTGGAGCCGCCGCGGCTGTCCGCAGACGGCGACACCGCCCTGATCGAGGTGCGCTACGACATCCCGGTCACCGACTTCTCCGGCGCTGAGGGCATCGACGCGCTGCGCACCGCGGCCAGGCCGACCGAGCGGGCGGGCCTGCAGGTCGAGATCGGCGGCGAGCTGCCGGAGAGCAGGAGCAAACCCGACGGTACGGCGGAAGCGGTGGGCTTCGCCGCCGCCCTGGTGATCCTGGTCCTCACCCTGGGCTCGTTCGTCGCCGCCGGACTGCCGCTCGTGGTCGCGCTCGCCGGGCTCGGTCTCGGGTTCGCGGTCATCGGGCTGCTCGCCGCGGCCACCGACGTCAGCACCTCGGCGCCGACAGTCGCCTCGATGGTGGGGCTCGGCGCCGGCATCGACTACGCGCTGCTGCTGGTGAGCCGGCACATCGAGGGCCTGCGGCACGGGCTGTCGGCGGTGGCTGCCGCGGCCGAGGCCACCGCGACCGCTGGCGCCTCGGTCGTGGTGGCCGGGTCGACGGTCCTGGTGTCGCTGCTCGGCCTCAGGCTCGCCGGGCTGCCGCCCTACTCGTCCTTCGGCTACACCACCTTCGCCGTGGTGAGCGCGGTCATGCTGGCCGCGGTCACCCTGGTGCCGGCGCTGTGCGCGCTCACCGGCAACCGCCTCCTGCGCCGCGCCGAGCGCCCGGTGGTCCGCGCCGCCCATCGCAAGGACCCCCGGACCGGCCAGCGGCGGCCACCGCGGCAGCCCCCGCCGCCCCGGCCGCCGCCACCCGCGCCCGGGCCGCAGCGGCGAAGCCGTACCGAGCAGTGGGCCCAATGGGTCGGCGACCGGCCCCTCGCCGCGGGCCTCGCCGCAGCGGCGGTGCTGGCCGCGCTGGCCGCGCCGGCCCTCGGGATGCGGACCTGGCCGCAGGACGCCGGCAGCCAGCCCACGTCGAACACCACGCGCAACGCCTACGACCTGCTGTCCGCCGAGCTCGGCCCGGGCACCAACGGGCCGCTGCTGGTGGCCGTCGACCTCACCCTGGTCCCGGAGCCGGAGGCCCTGGCCCGGCGCCTGCGTGCCGAGCGCGGCGTGGCCGCCATCGGGCCGCCGGTGCGCAACCGGGCCGGTGACGCGGCGGTCATCTTCATCGAACCCCTCACCGGGCCGCAGGACCGGCGCACCACCGAGCTGGTCGACCGGTTGCGCGCCGAGGTGCTGCCGCCCGGCACCATGGTCACCGGCACGGTGACCGTGTTCGCCGACATCTCCCGCCGGCTCGCCGACCGGCTGTGGGTCGTCGTGGCGTTCGTCGTGGCCGTGTCGCTGTTCCTGCTCATCGTCCTCTTCCGCGCCCCGGTGGTGGCGGTCAAGGCGGCCGTCATGAACCTGCTGTCGGTGGCCGCCGCGTACGGCGTCATCACCGCCGTCTTCCAGTCCGACCTCGGTGCGCGCCTGGTGGGCCTGCCGCACGCGGTGTCGGTCTCCAGCTGGGTGCCGGTGCTGATGTTCGCCGTCCTGTTTGGACTGTCCATGGACTACGAGGTCTTCCTGCTGGCGCGGGTGCGTGAGGAGTGGCTGGCGACCGGCGACCCGCACGGCAGCGTCGTCCGGGGCCTCGCCGCGACCGCCCGGGTGATCACCAGCGCCGCGGCGATCATGGTCGCGGTCTTCATCGGCTTCGCCCTCGACCCGGACGTCACGGTCAAGATGATCGGCGTCGGCATGGCCAGCGCCATCCTCGTGGACGCGACCGTCGTACGCATGGTGCTGGTCCCCGCCACGATGGCCCTGCTCGGCCGGGCCAACTGGTGGCGGCCAGGCTGGATGGGACGGGTCCTGCCCCAGGTCGCGATCGAGCACGGGTACGCACCACCGCCCGGACCGGCCACCCCGTTTGCCGCAAAGGCGGCACCGCACGGGCTGGTCGGCCAGCGGTTCGGCTAGCGCTGCGGAATGCCGGCCGCTCCTCGCCAACCGAAGGAGAACCACTCCACACTGGACAGTGGCCCAGTGCCGATCTCAGCCCTCCCGCCGCCGGTCCTCCCCATCACCTGGCGGTCATGGGCGGACACTGCACGGTCGCTCAAGGGCCAGGACACTCAGTCGGCAACCCGACGGCCGAAGCGGCTGCCAGTAGCCGCTTGTCATAGCTGACGAACGCCTCGAACGCAGCGCCTGACTCGGCAGCAAGCAGCTGCGCGGTGGCGAGGTGGATCGCGTCGAGCGTCCGCAACGTCGGCTCGGCAAAGGTAGCCGCCGTCGCGCGTACAGTGGGATCGATCTCCAACCGGTAGAGCCGAGCGAGCGCCGACGGCACACCCACCAGTGCCTGCGGTGCCGCGCGCCGCAACGCACGCGGCACCTCGACCTCCACCAGAGTCGATGACACCAGGGGCGCGTCGGGACGCGCATTCAGCCAAGCCACCAAGGCAGGGGTCTCTTGTTCCAGGCGGACCAGCTTTACCACCGCCGCCGAGTCCAGGTAGATCACCAGCGCTCGTCTTCCCGTGCGGCGGCCAGCTCCTCCGCGACGTTGATATCCGGATCGCCGAACGCCGGCGGAAGCGGCACTGGGCCGCCGCCGGTTGGTCCAACTGCTCGCCCCTCGGCGACCAGCCGGTCCAGCAAGGTGAGACCCCCGTCGACCGGTACGAGCCGCGCCACCGGCCGGCCACGTTCGGTCACCTCGATCGTTTCCCCCCGCCGGACCCGCGCCAACACCTGACTAGTGTTCTGATTGAGATCTCGCACGCCCACCCTCTCCATGCAACCCAATGTAGAACGACACATCCTACATCACAACAACCAGCCGTTCGAACGGCACGCCATAGCTGGTCGAACAATGACGTGGCCGGGCGCCTGGCGCTCAACTACGAAAGGGTCAGTGCTGAGCTGCTTCGATGGCGGCAAGCCAGGACTCGGTGAAGCCTGCCGGGTCGAGGTCGGTGAGCACCTGGATCGGCCGACCCTGCGCTGACGGCTGGAAGTGCAGCACTCCCGCGTCGAGCACCGGTTGCAGCCGCAGCTCCGCCACGACCGCGCCCGTCCAGCCGGCCGCCACCGCGCACGCCACCGGGTCGTACTGGAAGTTGAGTAGGTCGTCGGGCAGGCCGGGGTGGGCAGCCCCGATCTCGGCCATCCCGTGGTCGTGACCATGCGCCTCGCTCTGGCGGGCCAGCAGCCGGCCCAGCGGACCGGAAGCTTGAAGCCGCGGTAGGTGCGCGGCTCGCAGGTGAGCTTTCAGTGTCACCGGCAGCGGGACCATGGTCAGCTGGGCGGTCGTGGCGACGATCTCCGCGGCCCGGGTGTCCCACTGCACGTTGAAGTCCATGTCCGGCCCCCACTGTGGAAGGCCCGGCGCGGGCGGGTGGACCCATCCACCCATCGCCACCACCGGCACCTGGCTGAGACTGCTGGGCCGGGCGACTTCCAGCAGGGCGAGGTTCGTCCAAGGTCCAATGGCGACGATCGTCGCTCCCTGCCCGACGTTGCGGTGGAGCAGGTTGAGTGCCGCACCAGGCTGGGCGGGACGCCGAGCGAGCCCGCGCGGCCAGTGCCGCTCGTCGCCGACCACGGGCTCGGCAGAGCGCAGCGTGGTCATCGACACCTCGGCGCCGGCCGCCACCGGGATGTCCGCCCGGCCGGCGAGTTCGAGACAGTGGGCGACGTAGCCGGCCCGGCGGCCCGCCCTGTCAACGGTCGTTGTGACGCCGACAAGCTCGACACCGGGCCAGCCCAGCAACATGGCCAGCGCGCAGGCGTCGTCGGTGTCGCCGCCGAGGTCGGTGTCGAGATGGATACGCATCACCGCAGCATGCCTCAGCTGTGTTACGACATCGACAGTGAATCTTGCGTATCGTGCACGGTACCATGCAGGATGTGCAAGCACGCTCACAGCTGCTCCCTCTCCTCCGCTCACCGCTGCTCGGCGAGCTGCTGGCGTGGCTCTACCTACACCCGGAAGAGGCGTGCTCAGTCACCGATCTGGCCAGAAAGCTCGGACGCTCGCAGTCAACCGTCAGCCGGGAAGCGGACCGCCTGACAGCTGCGGGCCTAGTCCGCGAGGTACGGCGCGGCAACCTCCGGTTGCTGCAAGCCAACTCCGACAGCCCTCTCGCCCAGCCACTCACCGAGCTGTTGACGTTGACATATGGACCTCTAGCTGTGCTGAGCGATCTACTCGCGACGGTCCCTGGCATAGATGAGGCGTACATATACGGCTCCTGGGCCGCGCGGTACAAAGGAGAGCCGGGGCCTCCGCCGCGCGATGTGGACGTGTTGGTGATCGGGGAGGCTGACGAGGACGACCTCTTTGCGGCTGGGCGGGCTGCCGAGCAGCGCCTCGGACGCGAGGTGAACATCCATCGGGTGTCCGCAAGCTCCTGGCAGTCCCCTGGCGCCGACCCGTTTCTAGCCTCGGTACGCTCGCGCCCGCTCGCCCCCGTCGACCTTCAGAGGGAGCAGTTATGAGATGGCAGCAGGGCCGCCCTTGACGCGATGATCTCCCGCGGGGAGCTCGAACGGGTGCCGGCCAGCCGCCAGCATGCGGACCTCCTCCTCACCCAAGCCCACCAGCATGTGAAGTCGGCACAGGCAATCGCGGTCTTCGACGCAGCCGGTGCGTGCCAACTGCTTTACGACGCGGCGCGCAAGGCTCTCGCCGCGGTGCTGGAGAACCAGGGCCTTCGAGCTACCAGCCGTGGCGGACACATCGCCGTACTCGACGCGGTCTCCGCTCAGCTCGACCCTCCTCTCGGCACGGTACTTCGACCTTTCGACCGACTTCGGCGACGCCGCAACCAGGCCGAGTACCCCACCTCCAGCCGGCCCATCGTCAACATCGAGGAAGTCGAACGGGACGTGCCAAAGGTTCGCAGATCCTCGATGCCGCCGCTAACGTGCTGGACCAGATGAGCCCGTTCTGAGCACCAGCGCTCAGCTCAGCCGGCCATTCAGGACTCGGTGCCACTGGCCGGGCCGGGCGGCGGCGTTCACAGGCTCATCCAGCAGTAGAGGCGCATGTCCTTTGCGGTGGCGCGGCGGGCGAGGGCTGCCAGTTCGGCCAACAGCCCAGCGAGTAGCTCCGGCTCGGTATCGGCGTACTCCTCGTCGGCGGCCACCGAGGCCGCTACGTTCGCGAGCTGGTCGTCACCGCTGGTTGCGATGGCGCTCTGAAGCTCGTCGGTGACCGTGACCACCCAGGCACCGTCGCGCTCAGCGAGGACATCGCCGAACCGAGGGCCCCCCTCTCTGCCAAGGTCGAGTTGGACACGCCGTAGAGCGTGAGATCTGAGCCGACAGCAGGGCGAGACAGGATGATCGATCCCCGTGACCTTGACGATCGCTGACACCCGGAGCCTACGGGCCGATGATGGTGTGGTGAGT
>DASSUC010000050.1:0-11590 GCA_035707405.1 Micromonosporaceae bacterium
GTGAGGATGATCGGCTCGGAGGTCATCACCGCGCCCGCGGTGTTGGGCTGGTACTCCATCAGCTGGCGCACCGGCGCGGCCTCCTGCGGCTCCATCAGGTCGAGCAGCTCGTCCTGCTCCGGCTTTGGCAGCTCGGCGAGCAGGTCCGCGGCGTCGTCCGGCTGCATCTCCTCCAGCACGTCCGCGGCCCGCTCCCGGTCCAGCGCCGCGATGATCTCCACCTGGTCGCGCTCGGGCAGCTCCTCGAGCACGTCGGCCAGCCGCTCGTCGTCCAGCGCCGCGGCCACCTCGTTGCGCCGCTCGTCGGAGAGGTCCTGGAGCACGTTGGCGAGGTCGGCCGCGCGCATCTTGTCCAGCACCGCGAGCAGGCCCGCTGTGCCCTGCGCATCAGCGGCCCCGACGAGCCCGGTCACCTCGCCCCAGCCGAGCTGGCGCAGGTGGCCCCGCCGCTTGAGCCGGCCGGTGACCTCCCGCACCGCGACCCGGGTCATCGACCACTCCCCGGCGCGGTCACACTCCATCGCCACGTCCACCACGACGGCCGGCCGGCCGGTCTGGGCGATGACGACCCGGCGGTCCAGCAGCTCCTCCAACACCAGCAGCTCACCGGGGCGCTTGGAGAATCGCCGCAGGTTGAGCGTGCCGGTGCCGAGCACGACCGCCTCGGCGTCGATGGAGGTGACCCGGCCGATGGGGATGAAGATGCGCCGCCGCAGCGGCATCTCGGCGACGAGCCCGACGACCTGGGGTGGGCGCGCACCGGGCCGGACCCGGCCTACCGCGTCCCGGACCCGCCCGACCTGGTCGCCGTTGGGGTCGAAGACGGCGAGGCCGGCGAGCCGGGCGACATACACCCTGGTCGCCGTGGTCACGAGGACAAGAGTAGTGGTCAAGCTAGGGTCTCAACCCATGAAGACCCTCTCGTACGAGGTCGTCGACGTGTTCACGGACCGGCCCTTCACCGGCAACCCGCTCGCGGTGGTGTTCGGCGCGGACGGGCTGGCCAGTGAGCAGATGCAGGCGCTGGCGCGGGAGTTCCACCTCTCCGAGACCGTGTTCCTGCTGCCGCCCACCGGCGCGGCCACGTACCGGGCGCGGATCTTCACCCCCGAGGAGGAGCTGCCCTTCGCCGGGCACCCCAGCGTGGGCGCTGCCGTGACCGGCCTGCGCCGGGGGCTGTTCGCCGCCGGGGACGTGGTGCAGGAGTGCGGCGCCGGCCTGCTGACGGTGCACGTCTCCGCCGAGGGGCGGGCCAGGCTGACCGGCGGGCAGCCCACGGTCGGTGCGGAGCTCGACCCGGCGCCGCTGCTCGAGGTGGTGGGACTGTCCACAGCGGACTTCATCGGTCCGCCGCCGCGGGCCGCCAGCTGCGGCCTGGAGTTCCACTATCTCCCGGTACGCCCCGATGCGGTGCCCCGGGCGGCCGGGGCCCCGACCGTCGCCCGCCGGCACGGCATCCCCACGGTCAGCGTCTTCGCCTGGGACCCGGCGACGGCGACCGCGCGTACCCGGGTGTTCTGCCCCGGGGTGGGAGTGCCCGAGGACCCGGCGACCGGCTCGGCCGCGCTCGGCTTCGGGGTCTGGCTGGTCGCCTCGGGCCTGCTGCCCGGGGACGGGGAGTCGGCCTACACCGTGCGGCAGGGCGTGGAGCTGCACCGTCCGTCCACACTGGAGTGCACGGTCACCGCCAGGGACGGGGCGGCCGTGTCGACCACGGTCACCGGGCAGGTGGTGCCGATCGCCCGCGGTGAGATCACGGTCCCTCCGTTCATCGGCTGACGGCGCGTGGAGGCCGAGGCGACTCCGCTACGGAGCCGGAAGACGCTCGAGGAGCCGCTGTGGCGGGCGCTGGCCGTCTTCCGGCTTGCCGCGCTCGCGTACGCCGTGCTGCTCGTGGGGTCGAACTTCCGCCAGTATGCGCACCCGGTCGCCGGCTGGGTCGTGGTCGCGGTCATGGCCGCCTGGACCGCCGTGACCATCTACACGTACGGCCGGCCGGGCTGGCCCACGGCGCCACTGCTCGCCGCGGACCTGGTGGTCGGGCTCGCCTGCCTGCTCGCGTCGCCGTGGGTGCTGGGCGGCAGCGGCCAGCGCACCGGCATCACCACGATCCCCGTTGCCTGGGTCGCGGGCCCGGTCATCGCCTGGGCGATCGCCGGTGGGCGCACCCGCGGAGCGGCCGCCGGGGTGGTCATGGGTGTCGCCGGCATGGTCATGCGCGGGCAGGGCTTCGGCGACCAGGTGGCGCTGAGCGGCGCGGTGCTGCTGGTGCTCGCGGGCGTGACGGTCGGGCACGTCGCGCGGCTGGCCATCGAGGCGCAGGAGCGGCTCCAGCGAGCGGCCGAGCTGGAGGCGGCCACCCGGGAACGCGAGCGGCTGGCGCGCGGCATCCACGACTCGGTGCTCCAGGTGCTCGCGCTGGTGCAGCGCCGCGGCGCCAAGCTGGGCGGCGAAGCGGCCGAGCTGGGCCGGCTGGCCGGAGCGCAGGAGGTGGCGCTGCGCTCGCTGCTCGGCCCGGCGGTACGCCCGTCCGGCCCCGGCCCCGGCCCCGGCCCCGGCTCCGAGGTCGACCTGCGCGCGCTGCTGACCTCGTACACGTCGGTGGCGTCGGTCTCGCTCGCCGCACCCGCGGTGAGCGTGCCGCTGCCGGCGGGCGCGGCGCAGGAGGTGGCCGCGGCGGTCGGGGCGGCGCTGGCCAACGTGCGCCAGCACTGCGGCCCGGACGCGCGGGCCTGGGTGCTGGTTGAGGACGAGGGCGACACTGTCACCGTGTCAGTGCGCGACGAGGGCCCCGGCATCCGGCCCGGACGGCTGGAGCAGGCCGCGGCGGAGGGGCGTCTCGGCGTGGCCCAGGCGATCCAGGGCCGCATCCGCGACCTGGGCGGCACGGTGGCCATCACCTCGGCGGCCGGGACGGGCACCGAGGTGGAGCTCAGGTTGCCGCGGGCGACGTTATCGTGACCCTGTGACGGTTCGCGTGATGGTCGTGGATGACCATCCGATGTGGCGCGACGCCGTGGCACGCGACCTGAGCGAGACCGGGTACGAGGTGGTGGCCGCGGTCGGCGAGGGGGCGCAGGCGGTCCGGGTGGCCAAGGCGACCCGGCCCGACGTGGTGGTGCTCGACCTCCAGCTGCCGGACCTGTCCGGGGTCGAGGTCATCCGGGGCCTGCTCGCAGCGCACCCACCGGTGCGGGTGCTGATGCTCTCGGCCAGCGGCGAGCAGCAGGACGTGCTGGACGCGGTGAAGGCGGGCGCGAGCGGCTACCTGCTCAAGTCCGCCGCCCGGGAGGAGTTTCTCGACGCGGTACGCCGGACCGCCGGCGGTGAGCCCGTCTTCACGCCCGGCCTGGCCGGGCTGGTGCTCGGCGAGTACCGGCGGCTGGCCGCCGCGCCCGCGCGGGCGCCCGGTGCGCCGCGGCTCACCGACCGCGAGACGGAGGTGCTGCGGCTGGTGGCCAAGGGCCTGTCGTACAAGCAGGTCGCGCAGCGCCTGGTCGTGTCCCACCGTACGGTCCAGAACCACGTCCAGAACACGCTGCACAAGCTGCACCTGCACAACCGCGTCGAGCTGGTGCGCTACGCCCTTGAGCAGGGCCTGGACGTCGACCCGTAGCCCCACTAGGTCGGCCTACCTAGGCGCTGGTGCCTAGCGGGTCGAGCATCCACCCGCATGTGCCGGCCCCGGCCGCGCTGCGAGTGTGATGGTCATGGACGGGCTGTACGCGCTCAAGCCCTGGTACGCCAGCCGCCTCGACGGGGTGTGCCGGGCACTCGTGCGCAACCGCGTACCTCCGGCTCTGGTCAGCGCCGGGGGTGTGGCCTTCGGCGCCGCGGCTGGCGGGGGACTGCTGCTGTTGCCACCCGGGCCGGTGGCGGCGACTGCCGTCGGCGCCGCGCTTGCGGCCCGGCTCGCCTGCGCCAACCTCGACGGCGGCGTCGCCCGTGCCGCGGGTCGGGCCAGCCGGTTCGGCGCGGTCACCAACGAGCTGGCCGACCGGATCGCCGAGCTGGCGGCACTCGCCGGCACGCTGGCGCTCGCGCCGGCCGGTCTCGTCGCGGCGGCGGCGCTCGCCGCGGCCAGCCCGTCCTGGGTGTCCCTGGCCGGAGCCGCCGCCGGGGCACCGCGGCTGCAAGGCGGTCCCATCGGCAAGACCGAGCGCTGCCTCATCCTGGTCGCGGTCGCGGTGACCGGTTGGGCGGTGCCGCTGCTGGTTGTGCTGGGCACCGGATCCGCGGTCACGGCGCTGCTGCGGGTGGCTCGGCTGCGCCGCGTCCTGGGGCAGTCATGATCACCATGGTGGAGACCGCTCCCTACGTGGCCGGCGCGCTGGGCATCGGCGGGGTCGGGGTGTGGCTGTCCCGGCGGCGCGAGCTGATCCTGCGCTGGTGCACGTGGGCGGTGACCGCACCCGTGGTCGGTGGGGCTCTCTACTTCGGAGCACCGGGTGCGGCCATGCTCGCCGCGGGTGTCGCGGTCGTCTGCGCGGCCGAGTACGGCCGGCTGGTCCGGCTGCCACGCCTGGACCGGGTGGTGGTGGGCGCAGCCGGATGCGGTGTGGCGCTGGCCGCCTGGCTCGTACCACCGGCTCTGCCCCGGTTGATGGTGGTCGCGGTCATCGCGGTGGCGGCGGTGCCGGTGGCCTGCGGCGACACCACCGACGGCCTGCGCCGGCTGGGCCTGGGCGTCACCGGCGTGGTGTGGCTCTGCGCGCTCAGCGGCCTGGTGCTGCTCGGGCCGGCGGCGTTCCCGCTGTTCTTCGCGGTCTCCGTCGCCGATGTCGCGGCGTTCTGCGGCGGCCGGCTGGTCGGTGGGCCACGGCTGTCGCCGCTGTCGCCGGCCAAGCGGTGGGCCGGCACGCTCTGCGCGGGGGCTGCCGGCCTGGCCACGCTCGCCGTGCTCAGTGCGTTGACACCTGCGCTCGCCGCGGCTGTCGTGCTCGGCGCGCCGCTCGGCGACCTCGTCGAGTCCATGGTCAAGCGCGGGGCCGGCGCCAAGGACGCCGGTGCCTGGCTGCCTGGCTTCGGCGGGCTGCTGGACCGGGTCGACTCGCTGCTGCTGGCACTGCCGATCGCGGTGGTGCTGTCATGACCGCGGCAGTGGCTCGGCGCATCCTGTGGCGGCTGGTGATAGCCGGCACCGGAGGGTTGCATGTGGACGGACGGCTGCCCGGGCAGCCGTGCGTGCTGGTGGCCAACCACGCCTCGCACGCGGACACCGCCGCGCTGATCGCGGCGCTGCCGGCACGGCGCCGCCCGGCAGTCGCCGCGGCCGCCGACTACTGGTTCGGCAGGCCGGTGCGGGCGGTCACCTGCCGGGCGCTGGCCGGCGCGTTCCCGGTACGGCGGGACGGCGGCGGTAGTGAGGACCTCGCCTCGGCCGCGGCGCTGCTCAGCGCAGGGCGGGACGTGATCGTCTATCCCGAGGGCACCCGGACCCGGGACGGCTCGGTCGGTTGGTTCCACTCAGGCGCGCAGCGGCTGGCCCGGCAGGCCGGGGCGCCGCTGGTGCCGGTCGGCATCGCCGGCACGCGCGACCTGCTGCCGGTGCATGGGCGGCTACGGCGCGGCCGGGTCTCCGTCCGGGTGGGCGCACCCGTACCCGACATCGCCGCCGCCCGGGCCGCGGTCGCCGCGCTCGCCACGGCACCCGCCAGCCACCGCGGCCACAGGCCGGGAGCCCGGTCATGAGCGTGCCCCGGTTCTCGTGCTCGTCGTGGCTCTCCTGCCTGTGGTGGCGGCTGGCGTTCCAGATCTCCGGAGGGCTGACCCGCACCGGTGCGCTACCGGCCGGTGGCTGTGTCGTGGTGGCGAACGCCGGCTCGGCTGCCGACGTGCCGGCGCTGCTCGCGGCGCTCGGGGGAGCACGCCGGCTGTCGTTCAGGGTCCCCGGTGACGGCCTGATGCGGGCCGCGCCCCTGCCCGGACCTGGTATGCGCCGCTGCGACGGGGACGCCAGCGTGGATCTCGCCGCCGGCCGGACCGTGGTGATGCTCGGTCCGGCTGTGCAGCCCGGCGCCACCGGTTGCCGGATGGACCCCGACGGCTGCCGGATGGACCCCGACAGGTGCCGGATCGACCCGGACGGGCCGCCGGAGGGCGAGGACGGGGCCGGCGACGCGGCGCGGCGGGCGTGCGAGCTCGCCGTCCGGGCCGGGGTCCCGGTGGTGCCCGTCGGGATCGGCGGCACCGACCGGCTGCTCGACGCGGTGGGAGGCCTCCGGCCCCACCCGGTCGCGGTCCGGGTCGGGCGGGCCATGGCGCCGGACGCGGCAGCGGTAAGCCAGGCCGTACGCGCTCTGGCCGCAGCGCCGGTGCCGGTGGCCGACTCGCGGATACGGCTGCGCCTCGCCGCGCTCACCGGCACCAGCGCCGGGCTGCTGGTGGTGGCGGCGTGGGCGTTCAGCGAGGCGATCGTGCTGCCGTTACTGCCGGAGTTCGCCCTCGCGATCCTGGCGGTAGCCGCACCGCGGCGCGCGCTGCACCTTGCGCTGGCCGCGGCTGCCGGAAGCCTCGCCGGCGGGGCGCTCATGTACGCCCTCGCCGCGCACGGCGTGAGCCCGCCGGCGCCCCTCACCACCCCGCGCATGCACCTCGCGGCCGCACAGCACATATCCGCCGAGGGCGCCGCGGCCCTGCGCCAGCAGCCGATGTCCGGCGTGCCCTACAAGGTGTACGGCCAGGCCGCGGGCCGGGCGCGGGTCGGGCTCGACGAGTTCGTGCTCGCCTCGGTGCCAGCCCGCGGCCTGCGCATCCTCGTGGTGGGCGGGTTGGCCGGCGTGCTCGGCGCGGCAGCGAGGCGCTGGCGTCGCTGGTACCCGACCTATCTGGTCCTGTTCGTCTCCGTCTTCACCGCCGGGCTGTCGGCGGTCGTCCGATCCTGGAGCTGATCTGTCATGTGGAGCCTGCTGGTCCTCGGGTACCTGACCGCCGTCGTCATGGCCTTCGTCGGCGCGGCCCTCCTCCCGCGGGTGCGGTGGCTCCTGCTCGTGCTGGGAACGATCGGCATTGTGCTACCGGTGGCCGCGATGGTCGTGCTGGTGGCGTACGTGGCCACCTCCGATATCCAGTTCGGCTGACGGCAGCCGGTCACGCAGCCGCTAGCGCGGCCGGCGTACCCGGTGCAGGCGGAACGGCCGGCGGGTGGGCCGGGCGGCCGGGGTCGGCCGGGGCGGTGCGGCGCCGGACGCGTCCGGCAGCGCCGCACCGGCCCGGACGTCGGGGCCGGCCGGGGTGAGCCGGCTGATCGCACACTCGGCCGCCCACCGGGCCACCAGCGCATCGGCCGTGCCGGGTGCGTTGAGCCGCTTGCCGGCCAGCTGCGGGGCGACCGAGTCCCAGTCGTCGGTGCCGGGGAACAGCCGCTCGACCCGGACCGGCCAGCTGACGATCTGGCCGCCGTGGTCACCACGCGCGGTCAGCAGGGCGGCGTCGGCCGTGGCGAGCCCCGGGGCGGGCTGCTCGCCGGGACCGCTGACCACGTAGAGGGCTCCGTCCAGGCCCAGGCACCACACCCCGTACGCTGGGCCGCCGGCTACCGTGACCCAGGCTATGGCCGCCTTCTTCATGACCTCTTCGACCAAAGGGTGCGTCATAGAAGCATCGTGCCTTAGCCGAGCGGTCTGCGTGGCGCCCGGTCGGTGAACTCGACCGCGGTGTACCGCAGCGCCCGGACCCCTTCCGGCCAGCCGTGCGCGCTCCAGCCCCCCTTGTCCAGCAACGCTCCGACGAACTGGTCCGGGTCGGCGAGCTTGTGCCAGACCGCCGGCAGGAACGTGACGCGCTGCTTGCCGTCGCTGAGGATCAGCCCGTCCACGCCCGGCCGCAGTGCGGCCACGAGATGCTTTCGGCTGCCCGCGGGTAGGGCCTGTGGGCAGCCCAGCACCGTAACGGAGATGTCCAGGCCCGGCCACTCGCCGGCGACCACCGGCGGCAGCCGGGGGTCGGTCATGGCCCGCAGGGCGTTGCGGACCGCATCGACGTAGAGCGGCCGGGACGCTTCCAGCGTGCCGATGCACCCGCGCAGCGCGCCGGCCGACTCCAGGGTCACGAACGAGGCGCCGAGCGCCCGCAGGACGGCCGGCGCCGGTGGCCGCCCGTCCACCGGCCGGCCAGCCAGCCGGTCCGCGACCGCCCGGGTGACCAGCACGGCGAGCGCCTGGCCGTGGTGCGGCGCCAGCGGCTCCATCTACCAAGCGTAGGCGGAGTGGGCGGGCGTCGCGTCATTGCCGGCAGATCCGGGAAGCCGGCGGGACTGCCTGGCAGGTCGCCGGACCGGGTGCGAACGAGAGACCGCGCGCCGGTGGGACCTCCGGCGCGCGGTCAGACAGGGACCGCCTGCCGTGGGCGGTCAGACGAGGATCGGCTGCCGGTGCGACCCGCGGGGCCGCGGCACCAGGGCGGCCACGCTGCTCTCCAGCTGGTCCAGGTATGTGACCACCTGCCGCAGTGACCGCGCGACCGGCCCGTGCCAGCGCAGGTCGGTCTGGAACACCAGATGGTGAGCCAGGTCCGGGGTGTCCATCCGGAGCACGGTCATGCCCACCTCGGCGGCGCCGGAGAGCTCGTCGCTGCCGCCGTCGCCGACGTACAGGCACTGGGCCGGGGCGACGTCCAGCTCGGCGCAGGCGCTCAGGTACATCGCCGGGTGCGGCTTGCACTCGCCGACGTGGACCGAGAACACGGTCCGGTCGAGCAACGGGTAGACGGGCAGCTCGGGAAGGAACGCGGGGAGCTCGGGCCCGCAGTCGCTGACCACGGCGATGGAGACCCCGCGGCGGCGCAGCGCCCACAGCGCGCTGACGGCGTCGGACCGCAGCCGGGTGTCGGCGCGTACGGCGTCGACGCGCGCCGCGCACGCCTGCCGCAGCTGCTCGTCGCTCGGGTGCACGCCCAGCTGGGCGCAGACCCAGCGCAGGGTCGCCTCGGCCGTGCCGAGCCGCCCCTGCGCGCGCAGGTAGAACGTACGGTCGAGGACGCCGGTGAAGGCGGCCGGGTCGCAGCCGAGCGAGCGGGCGATCTCCGCATGTGCCGGTCCACGCTGCACGGCCTGGGTGAGGGTGCCGAAGAAGTCGAAGAGGACCGCGCGATAATGGCGGTGCTGCATCGGACGATGCCTGCCTTCATCTGGGGAGGGTCGGCGGTGCTTTTCGCACAGCCCGCAGGAGCGTAGGAAGTTGATCATTAGCGAGACATCGGCCTGCTGGCCTACGGTCAAGTGATAGGCACAGATGCTCCCGCGCCCCGGCATGCAGCAGTAGCGGTTCGCTTACCCGATGCAACGACCGGCGCCGCGATCATTGTCGCGGTGTGCGCGGTGTCGTCGTCGGCTCCGATAGTCGCGTTCGCGGCGGCCCCGGCCCTCGCCATCGGTTTCTGGCGCACTGCCCTGGCCGCAGGTGCGCTGTCGCCGTACGCGCTGCTGCGCCGGCGGGGCGAGCTGCGCGCCCTCGTCCTCGGCCCGGCCCGGCGGGAGGGCCTGTTCTGCGTGCTGGCCGGGGTGGCGCTGGCGGCACACTTCGGCGCGTGGCTGCCGGCCGCGAAGCTCACCACCGCCGCCGCGGCGACCGCCCTCGGCGCGACGCAGCCCGTGTGGCAGGGGCTGATCGCGCGGGCACAGGGCCGGCGGCTGTCCGCGGTCACCTGGTGCGGGATCGCGCTCGCGGTCCTGGGCGCGATAGTGGCCACCGGCGCCGACTTCGAGGTGTCACTGCGGGCCGTGGCCGGCGACCTGCTCGCCGTTGCCGGCGGTGCGGGCGCCGCGGCCTACACGGCCTTCGGCGAGCGGGCCCGTGCCACCACCAGCACGACCTCGTACACGTCGATCTGCTACGCGGTCTGTGCGCTGCTGCTGGGCGGCGTGTGCCTGGCCGCTGGCGTGCCACTGGTGGGGTTCACGGTGACCGCCTGGCTCGCCATCCTCGGGCTGACCGTCGGTGCGCAGCTGCTGGGCCACTCGATGTTCATGTACGCGCTGCGGCGGGTGCCCGCCACCACGGTGAGCATCCTGGTCCTGCTCGAGGTGCCCGGTGCCACGCTCATCGCCTACCTCTGGCTGGGCCAGACAGCCCGGCCCGCGGCCCTCGGCGGGCTGGCGCTGCTGCTGGTCGGGGTGGCGGTGGTGGTGCTCGGCGCGGCGCGCGGCACCGGCCGCACGACAACCGCCTCCGACGCGTCGTTGGGATGAGCCAGCTCATCCCCTACCAGCTGTAGGGCACGGGCACCGGATCAATAACTAGCGTCAATGGCCTGGACGTTCGCGGCAGCGGCCAACAGCGTCTCGCGGGTGTACGGGTTGGCCTCGGCCTCAGCTTCAGCCTTGAACTCGGCCACAGTCTCGTCGCGTAACCGTCGCAGGCTTGCGCGGGCCGCCCGTAGCTCGGCATCCAGCTGATCGAGGGTCATGACGGCTCCCCTGGCTCCGGCTCACCCAGGCGCTCACCGATGCGCCCAAGCAGATGATGATAAACATCTATGTGCTGACGGTAGATGGCGATGTGCTCGCGGTACGTGGCGATGAGTCCCTCGGCCCGGTCGATCTTCGCGACAAGCTCGATGCGGCGAAACTCGTCCATCTCCCTGCCGCGCTCCATGACCACCATCCTCCCTATCCGAGAGTCTAGTAGGGGAGATCGGCGGCACCGGCATATCCTGTCGTGTCGCGCGGACGCATCAGCTCTCGGTTGTACGTGACCTGATGGATGGGCGACGACCTTGCCCGCACGGGCTACCGGCGGGGTGGGTCAGGCGAGGCCGACCGCGGCGAGGCTGGCGTCCCACAGCCGGCTGGCGAGGGCCGGGTCGGTGGCCTGGCTGCGGGCCCGGCGAAGCTTCCGGTCGGCGTAGTAGCCGCCGTTGACCAGCTCGTCGGCGGGGGTCTCGGCGAGCCAGACCAGCGTCTCCGCCCCCTTGACCGGGGTGCGCAGCCAGAACGCGACCCGCACGAACGGGCCGACCATCCAGCTGTCGTTGCCGAAGCGGGTGCGCACCGTACCGGGGGCGAACGAGGTTGACAGCACGTCCGGCCAGCGGCGGGCGGCCTCGGTCGCGAAGAGGATGTTCGCCTGCTTGGACGAGGCGTACGTGAGCAGTGGGATGTAGCGGCGGCGGGCCAGGGAGAGGTCGTCCGGGTCGAGCAGGCCCCGGTGCAGGTGCGACGAGGTGTTCACCACCCGCCCGCCGGCGAGGCGGTCGCGCAGCAGGTGGGTCAGCAGGAACGCCGCCAGGTGGTTGGTCTGGACCGTCGTCTCGAAGCCGTCCACAGTGGTCACCCGCCGCGGGACCAGCGCCCCCGCGTTGTTGGCGAGCACGTCGATGCGGGGGTACGCGGCAGCGAGCCGCTCGGCCAGCGCACGGACCTCGTCGAGCACGGCGAAGTCCGCCTGGAAGGCGGCCGGCGCAGGGCCGCTGGCGGCCCGGCGTACCAGGGAGAGGGCTGTGTCGAGGCGGGCCTTGTCCCGCCCGACGAGGGCGACCTGGTGACCGCGCCGCGCCAGCTCCTCGGCGGCGGCGAGCCCGATGCCGGAGCTGGCCCCGGTGACCACGATGATGCGGGGGGCGGTGAGATCTTCCACAGACTCGTTCTCGGCGG
>DASSUC010000051.1:0-12029 GCA_035707405.1 Micromonosporaceae bacterium
GACTACTACCACCTGCTGCCGCAGGCGATCGCCGCGTGTGTCGAGCAGACGGCGCCGGTCACCGACCCGGAGGCGTTCTCGCCCGGGTTCCTGCTCCCCGAGCTGGACCCGGCGGTGCGGGAGTTCCTGTCGGTCGCCCTCGCCCGGTGGCAGCCGGTGGGCGAGTACGCCGGGCACCGCATCTGCCTGCTCGACCTGACCGCCAACCCGGGCACCCAGACGACCAAGACGTTCGCCTCCCTGCTGATCGTGGCGCGCGCGGTGGAGTACGTGCGGCGTACCGGGGAACCGGTCATGATCTTCTCGCCCACCTCGGCGAACAAGGGCACCGCGCTGCGCGACGCGGTGCTGCGGGCGGTGACCACCGGCCTGGTCACGCCCGAGCAGCTGCGCATCGTCACGCTGGCGCCGAGGTCCTGCCTGCTCAAGCTGCGCACCAGCCGGCTGGCCGAGGACCCGCGGCTGCGCGCGCTCAACCCGCTGCTGCTCTACACCGGCGACGAGGCCGAGGCGGTCAAGGCGCTGGGCCGGGAGTTCGTCACCGCGAACGCCGCGGCGCTGCGCCGGGAGCAGGGCGTCAACGTCTGGTTCTCGCTGGAGCTGCGCAACTACCTGGTGGCCGACACCGCGCGGGCCTTCTTCGAGCACCAGGTCGACCCCACCGACGGCGCCGGCCGGCCGCGGCTGCACGCGCACGCCGTCTCCAGCGCGTTCGGCCTGCTCGGCTACCACGCCGGGCGCGAGGTGCTGGAGGCCGCGGGCCTGGCCAGTGCCGCCACCCGGCCGGCCAGCCTGCTCGTGCAGCATCTGGGCACCCCGGACATGGTGCTCAGCCTCGCCTACGGCGACTTCGACCGCTCGCGGGTGCCCGCGTACCGGCTCGACCCGGACAGCGGGCTCTACCGGCGGGAGGGCGGCGAGCCGCGCTTCCCGGAGGTGACCTACGACCCGGACGAGGTGCTCGACCCGACGTTCTACACGCACCGGCCGGCCACCTCCCCGGCCATGAACGAGATCATCGCCAGGTACGGCGGGGCCGGCATCGTGGTCTCCCTCGCCGAGTGCATCGCCCGCTACCCGTACCTGCGGGGCTGGCTGGCCAGCAGCCCCCGCCCGCTCCCGGCCGACCTGCGCACGCTGCGCGAGTGGTCGACCGTGATGGCCTTCACCGGGGTGCTCAACGCGATCGACCGCGGCCTGGTCGAGCCCGGTCGGGACGTCGTGGTGCACGGCACGGGCGGCTACACCACCGCCGACTTCGACCCGCTCGACGCCTGCGCGCTCACCCCGGTCCGCACCGTGTCCGACATCGCCGCGGCCGTTACGGGCGCCGGCGCCTGACGGAGCGGGGCGTGACATCTGGTGACGACGACATGAGGGTGGGGCTGGCCACCGGGTGGTTCGTCTCGCCCGCGCCGCAGCCGCAGGCGCCGGTTGTCCTCTTCTGCCTGCCGCACGCCGGCGGCGGGCCGAGCGTGTTCCACCGCTGGTCGCAGCTGCTCGGCCCGGACGTCGACGTGGCCGCGGTGGCCCTGCCCGGCCGCGAGGGGCGCTTCCTCGACCATCCCGAGTGGAGCGTGGCCGAGCTGGCCGACGCGGTCGTGGCCCGGGCCGGTGGCCGGCGGTACGCGTTCTACGGCCACTCGATGGGTGCGAAGGTGGCCTTCGAGGTCGTACGGGAGCTGCGCCGCCGCGGCGCCCCGCTGCCCGGCCTGGTGGTCTTCGGCGGGTCGCGGGCCCCGGGCCGGCCGCACCCGCTGGACGGCCTGTCCCGGCTGCCGGACTCCGAGCTGCTGCGGCGGCTGGCGGAGGTCGGCAACCTGCCCGCCGAGGTGATCGAGGAGCCGGAGCTGCGGGACCTGGTGATGCCGGCGATCCGGGCCGACTTCCGCTGGCTGGACGAGCTGACCCACCCGGGCGAGCCGCCACTGCCGGTGCCGCTGCGCGTCTTCGCGGGCGCCGACGACCCGCTGGCCACCCCGGCCGAGCTGCTGCACTGGCTGGCCCACGCGGGTGCCGGTTTCCGCCAGCGCACCCTGCCCGGCGGCCACTTCTTCCACGTGTCGGACCAGGCCCGCCTGGCCGCGGCGGTGCGCGCCGAGCTGGCCGCCGTGGCGGGCACCGCGGCAGGTCCCTCGCTCGCCGCCGCGCCGCCGGAGGAGGGCGAGGTCCACGTCTGGTACGCGCGGGTGGAGGAGCTGGCCGGGCTCGCCGGGGCGACCGGGGAGCTGTCGCCGGACGAGTCGACCCGGGCGGAGGGCCTGCCGCCGGCCGACCGGGCCGGGTACGTGGCCCGGTCGGTGCTGGCGCGGCGGGTCGTCGCGGCGTACCGGGACCGGGCCGCCGACCTGCGGTGTGCCGCCGGCCACGGCGGCCCGGCGGCCGTCGTCGCGGTGACCCGGGGGCACGACG
Organism: Micromonosporaceae bacterium; assembly: GCA_035707405.1. Classification (GTDB taxonomy): domain Bacteria; phylum Actinomycetota; class Actinomycetes; order Mycobacteriales; family Micromonosporaceae; genus DASSUC01. Next base: position 2,413 of record DASSUC010000051.1, read on the forward strand.
TGGCCGTGGCGGTGGAGCCGTCGCCGGAGCCGGAGCTGGCGCGTGCGGCAGCCGGGCCCGGGCAGCCCGCGCCGGGCGGCAGCATGGCCGGTGACCGGCCAGGACCGCAGGCGGGGTGGCGGCTCACCCGGCTGCCGCTGCCTGGCGCCGCCGGCGTGGTCGCGCAGCGGCGCGACTCGTGGCGGCTGTGCCTGGAGGAGGTGGGGGCCGCTCACGAGCTCGCCGGGCCGGGTGGGGGGTCCCCGTGATTACGATGCATTCAGTGGATGGGTCCACGCCGGACTGGGCCCCGCTCGCCGACGCGGCCGGCCGCCGGTGCCTCACCGAGCTACGGCTCCAGCTTCGCGACCCGAAACCCGCGGGAGGTCCCGATGGAGCTTGACGTGCGCAGACTGCCGATCCCGGTGGAGTGGTCGGTCGGCGCCCAGGTCGAGTACCCCCACGTGGCCTACCCGGAGCTGGTGCTGGGCCAGGCACGCCGCCGCCCGGACGCGGTCGCCGTCCGCCAGGGCCCGCAGGTGCTGACCTACCGGGAGCTGGTCGCCGACGCCGCGGCCCTCGCCGGTGCGCTGCGCGAGCGCGGGGTGGGGCCGGAGGACCGGGTGGGGATCTGCGTACGCCGCCGGCCCGGCATGGTCACGGCCATGTTCGGCGTGCTGCTGTCGGGGGCAGCGTACGTGCCGGTCGACCCGGAGTGGCCGGGGGTACGCCGCCGCCAGGTGCTCGCCGACGCCGCCACCCGGCTGGTCGTGGTGGACCCGGAGACGGCCGGCCTGCTGGGCGAAGGCGGCAGCGGCAACGGTGACGGCAGCCACGGTGGCGAGGGTGCGGCACCCGCGCCGGTGCTCCTGCCGGTGCCGTCCGGGTCGCCGGCCGGCCGGCCGGTGCCGGCCTGCCCCGCGGCCCCGGAGAACGCCGCCTACGTGATCTACACCTCCGGCTCCACCGGGCGTCCCAAAGGCGTCGTGATCACCCACCGCAGCCTGGTGGCGTACGCGGTCGGGTTCGGTGCGGCGACCGGGGTGACCGAGCAGACCCGCTCGTTCGGGTTCGCCTCGCCAACCTTTGACGTGTCGGTCATGGACATCCTGGTGCCCCTCGCGGCAGGGGGCGAGGTGGAGCTGCTCAGCGAGGACGACCGGGCCGACCCCGCCCGGCTGCAGGCCTTCGTGGCCGAGCACCGGGTGAGCTGGGGCTGCGTGCCGGTCGCCCTGCTCCCGCTGCTCGACCCGGACCAGCTGCCGGAGTGGCGCCTGGTGGTCACCGGCGCCGAGGCGCCAGGACCGGAGCAGGTGCTGCGCTGGGCCGGGCCGGCACAGGCGCCCCGGCGGCGGTTCCTCAACTGCTACGGCCCGACCGAGGCGACCGTCTGCGTGACCGGGTTCGAGGCGGCCGGCGCCTGGGACCGGCCGCTGCCGATGGGCGGGCCGCTGCCCAACCACCGGGCGTACGTGGTCGACGAGCAGCTGCGGCCGGTGCCCCCCGGCGTCCCGGGCGAGCTGCTGCTCGGCGGGGCCGGCCTGGCCCGCGGCTACCTGGGCTCGCCGGCGCTGACCGCGCAGCGGTTCATCCCCGACCCGTTCGGCGAGGAGCCGGGTGGGCGCCTCTACCGCACCGGCGACCATGCGCTGTGGCTGCCCGACGGCGCGCTGCTCTTCCTCGGCCGGGCGGACGGGCAGGTCAAGATCCGTGGCCAGCGGGTGGAGATCGGCGAGGTGGAGACCGCCCTGCGGCTGCACCCGCAGGTCGCCCACGCGGTGGTGGCGACGGTGCCCGGGCCGCACGGCCTCACGCTGGTCGCCTTCTGCACCCCGCAGGACGCGCCGGACACCGAGGCGGTCCAGGAGTGGTGCGCGAAGCGGCTGCCGGCCGCGATGGTGCCGGCCCGGGTGGTGCGCCTGGCCCGGCTGCCGCTGAACACGTCCGGCAAGGTGGACGTCGCCGCCCTGCGGATGCTGGCCACGTCGGGTCCTGACGGGCCCGGCGCCCCGGCGGCCGGGCCGCACCCGGCGGCCGGGCCCGACCGGGTGGCCGAGCCGGGCACGGTTGGGGAGTCTGGCACGGTTGGTGAGCGGGGCACGGTTGGGGAGCCTGGCGCGGTTGATGAGCCGGGCACGGCGACCGAGCCGGTAGAGCGGCGGGTGGCCCGGGTCTGGGCCCAGGTGCTGGACGTCCCCGCCGACCTGGTGCGCCCCGACGACGACTTCTTCGTCGCCGGCGGCCACTCGATCAGCGCCATGCGCCTCGTCGCCGGGCTGCGCGCGCAGCTGCGCCGGGCGGTGTCGGTGGAGGACGTGTTCTCCGCCCGGACGCTGCGCGTCGTGGTGGAGCGGGTCCTCTCCGCGCCGCCGCTGGAGGGCGGCGACCTGCCGTCGGGCAGCCCGCTCGCGCTCTCCGCCGCGCAGCGGCGGCTGTGGTTCGTGGACAAGCTGGACCTCCAGGCGGCCGCGTACAACGTGGCCGTCGCGGAACGGCTGCTCGGCCCGCTCGACGTGCCCGCGCTCGACGCGGCACTGGCCGCGGTCGCCGCCCGCCACGACGTGCTGCGCTGGCGCGTGCCGGACACCGACGGCCGGCCGTACGTCGAGATGGGCCCGGCCAGCCACACCGCGGACCTGCCGGTGACCGACCTGTCCACGATGGACGAGCCGGCGCGGGACATCGCGCTGCGGGAGTGGCTCACCCGGGAGGCGGCGAGCCGGTTCGACCTCGCCACCGGGCCGCTGTGGCGGGCCCGGCTGCTGCGGCTGGCGGCCGACGACCACGTGCTCGCGGTGACCTTCCACCACGCGGTGTTCGACGGCTGGTCCCAGCGGCCGTACCTGGCCGACCTGGGCCGGGCCTACGCCGCGGCCCGGGACGGGCGCCCGGCGCAGCTGCCGGAGCTGACCACCCGGTTCGCCGACTACGTCGCCTGGCGCGCCGCGCGGGACGACGGCCGCGGCGTCGGCGACCTCGCCTGGTGGCGCCAGCACCTGGCCGGTGCCCCCTGGGTGCTGGACCTGCCCCGCGACCGGCCCCGCCCGGCGGTGCAGACCTACCGGGGGGAGCAGGTCAGCGACGCGCTCTCGGTCCCGACCTCCCGGGCGGTGCGCGAGATCGCCGCGGGCTCGGCAGCCACCGCGCCCAGCGCGCTGCTCGCCGCGTTCACCCACCTGGTCGGCCGGATCACCGGTGCGGCGGAGGTGGTGGTCGGCACGCCGGCCGCCGACCGGCGGCACGCGGCCTTCCACGACCTCGTCGGCTTCTTCATCGACGTGGTGCCGCTGCGGGTGCGGCTGGCGCCCGGCACGAGCTACCAGGACCAGGTCCGCGCCTGCGCCGACGAGGTGCTGGAGGTGCTGTCCCACCCGGCCGCGCCGCTGGAGCGCATCGTCGAGGCCCTCGGCGTGCCCCGGGACGCGACCCGCTCGCCGGTGGTGCAGGTGCTGTTCAACGTCTACAACTTCCCCGAGCCCCAGCTCCGCCTGCCGGGGGTGCGGGTGCGGCCGGCGACGGCGGGGCTGCCCGGTTCGGCGTTCGACCTCACCGTCTACCTCTTCGAGCGGGACGGCGCGTTCGCCGTCGAGTTCACGTACAACCCGGACCTGTTCGACCGGGACCGGATGCGGGCGCTGCTGACCGCGTACATCCGGCTGCTGGACCAGTGCTGCGCGGACCCGGCGGCGCCGCTGTCAGCGTTCGAGCTGCCGGGGCTGGCGCGACTCTCCCAGCCTGGCGCGGCGGCGGCAGCGGCCCCGTCGCGGGCGCCGGCCGGCGGCCCGGTGGCACCCGGCCCGTTGCCCGCCGGCGGCTCCGTGCTGCCCGCCACGCCCACCGAGCGGACCGTCGCCAGGATCTGGTGCGACGTGCTCGGGCGCGACTCGGTCGGGGCGGTGGAGAACTTCTTCGACATCGGCGGCACGTCGATGGCTGCGGTGGTGGTGCAGACCCGGCTGGCTGCGGCGCTGGGGCGCGAGATCCGCGTCGTCGACCTGTTCCGCTACCCGAGCGTGCGGGCGCTCGCCGGGTACCTCGACGGCGGCGCCGCCGTGCCGGAGCTGGACCGGGCGGCGGCCCGCGCCGCCCTGCGCCGCGACCGCGGCCGGTCGCGGGCGTCCGGCCGCTACGGTGGCGGCGGGTCACAGTAGGAGGGGCAGCTATGACGACGCCGGATCACCCCGGCGCCGCGCCGGTCGCCGGTGCCGGCACCAGCGGCGTGCGCAGCTGGCGGGAGGTTGCCGCGCGGCACCGGGGAGATCCGGGGTACGTGCCGTTCCCGCCCGGTCCGGCCTCGATAGCCGCCCGGTTCTGGCAGCAGGTGTACGCCGGACCGCAGCGCCCGGCCGTCCTCGGCGACGAGGGCGCGCTGACGTACCAGGAACTGGGCGACCAGGCGGCCGCGATCGCCGCGGCGCTCGCCGGGCCGGTGGGCGGCGCCGCAGCGCTCGCTGCGACCGTGGGCGGCGCCTCGGCGCTCGCCGGGACCGCGGGTGGCTTGGCCGGGCGTGGCGCGGGGCACGGCCGGCGGGTTGCGGTCCTGCTCGACCACGGCACCCAGACGGTCGCGGGGATCCTCGGCGCGCTGACGGCCGGCGCGGCCTACGTGCCGCTCGACCCGGAGTACCCGGCCGACCGCCTGGTGCTGATGCTCGCCGACGCCGGCGCGGACACGCTGCTCACCAGCCCGGCGCACGGCGACCTCGCGCAGGACCTGCTCGCCCGCTGCGCCAGCGGTACGCGAGCGGGCATCGCCGTGCTGGACGTCACCCGGCTGCCCGGCGCCCCGCCGGTGCGGGTGTCCCCGGTGGACCCGGACGACGCCGCCTACATCCTCTACACGTCCGGCTCGACCGGCGTGCCCAAAGGGGTCGCCCAGACCCACCGCAACGCGCTGTTCCAGATCGGCTCGCACGTGGACAACCTGCGGATCGGGCCGGGTGACCGGGTCAGCGTGCTCTCGTCGTTCAGCTTCGACATGGCGGTGACCGACACGTTCTCCGCCCTGCTGAGCGGCGCCGCGGTGGTCCCGGTCGACCTGCACCGCACCGGCCTGAGCCAGCTCGGTGCGGTCCTGTCCAGGCACGGCGTGACGGTCTACCACTCCACTCCGACGGTCTACCGGTACCTGCTCGATGCGCTCGGCCCCGGCGGCAGCCTGCCCTCGCTGCGGGCCGTCGTGCTCGGCGGGGAGCAGGTGGTCCGCGACGACCTGCACCGCTTTCGCAGGCACTGCACGGAGGACTGCGTCTTCGTCAACGGGTACGGCGCCACCGAGATCAGCTTCGCCGCACAGAACCACCTGACCGCGGCCGACATCGACGCCGGCCGGGGTGTCGGGAACGGGGTCGTGCCGGTCGGCGACCCGCTCGACGGGGTGGAGATCCTGCTGCTGCCCCCCGATGACGGGGCGGGCGCCGGGATCGGGGCTGGGGCCGGGATCGGGGTTGGGGCCGGCATTGGGGAGATCGCGATCCGCAGCCGCCACCTGGCCACCTACTGGCGGGACCCGCAGCGCAACGCGCAGCGGTTCCAGGTCGAGGTGGACGGCCGGCGTACGTACCGCACCGGCGACCTCGGCCGCTGGCTGCCGGACGGCCGGCTGGCCTACCTGGGCCGCACGGACCGGCAGGTGAAGGTACGTGGGCACCGGGTGGAGCTGGGCGAGGTGGAGGCGGCGCTGGCCGCGCTGCCGGAGGTGCGCCGGGCGGCCGTCGCCGCGCACGAGGCGACCCGGGCGGGCGGACCGGAGCAGCAGCTGGTGGCCTACGTCGTGCCCGCCGCAGGGTGCGAGGTGCACCGCGACGCGCTGCGCGAGTCCCTCAACCGGGTCCTGCCGCCGTTCGCGGTGCCCCAGGGCTTCGTGCCCGTCGACGAGCTTCCGCTCACCCCGACGGGCAAGGTGGACGCCCGGGCCCTGCCGGACCCGAGCCGGTTCCTGCCCGGCTCGGGGGAGGCGGCCGGTCGGGACACCGGCCCCGCCGGCCGGGACACCGGCCCGGCCTCCGGACCCCCGCCGGACGGGCCGGCCGGGCGCACCGCCGCCGTGGTCGCCGACGCGTGGCGTGCCGTGCTGGGCCGCCAGGACGTGGGCTGGCACGACAACTTCTTCGACCTCGGCGGCCACTCGCTGCTGATGGCGCAGGTGCAGGAGCGGGTGGCCGGCGTGCTGGGCCGGCCGGTGCCGCTCACGACGCTGTACGCGTACCCGACCGTGGCCGCGCTCGCCGCGCACCTGGCCGGCGGCGCGGCGGACGACCCCGACGGCGGTCGGGACGCTGGGCCGGACCTCGCCGCGCTCGCCGCCCGCCGCCGGCTCGCCCGGGCGGTCCGGGACCGGGCGGGTCCGCCGGGCCAGGCCCGGTAGGCCGCGCCAGCTACCGCGGCGCCGGCTGCGGGTCGCGGACGAGCAGCCGGAGCTCGCTGGTGTAGCGGTTGCCGTCGGCGTCGGCCAGCCAGGCGTCCCCGACCGCCGGGAGCATCTCGGTGACCACCACCTCGACATCGTCACCGGCCTTGGCGTGCGCGCCGCGCAGCAGGTTACAGAGGATACGGACGTAGACCAGGCTGGTCAGGTCGATGAAGCAGGGCTTGATCTCGGTGGCGACCCGCACGAAGACGCGCTCGGGCAGGCCGAGCGATGCCCGCCAGCGGCGGGCGGCGAGGTAGCGGTCCCGTTCGCGGGTCGGGCCGGCCAGGCCGGTCTGGCCCACCGTGGTACGCCAGGTCTCGCGGACCACGACGAGGTCGTCGAAGACCACGCGGGGGGTGTGGCCGCGACCGCCGGTCAGCTTCCACGCGTCGACGGTGTGGACGCTGAGCAGGTCGGCGTACGCCTCGACCAGCGGCCACGACCGGCCATCCTCGGCCCGCACCACAAGATCCCCGGCGTCCGCGTCCCCGGCGGCGGGCGCGACGGTCAGGGTGCTGACCGGCAGCAGCCGGTCCCGGTCGGCCCCGGGCGCCGGCACGTACGCGAGCTGCACGTCGGCGGGGGCATGCATCCATGCCGCGGTGCGGGCCGTGTTGCGCGGGAAGTCCTCGGGCAGCAGCAGGTGGAACCGGCTCTCGGGCAGGTCGTGGTGCAGCGCCGCGCGCAGCGCCTCGGGGCGCGGGTGACCGGTCCGGAAGAAGTCGGTGTCGAAGGCGGGCACACCGATGTGCAGCTCGCCGAGCACGACGGTGAGCTCACCACGGGCCATGGCCGCCCAGTCGGTGGCGCACAGCTGCACGTCCGGGCTGTGGAAGCGGGCGTAGGTCCAGCCTGGAGCGTCGGCCGGGAACGCGGCAGCCACCTGGCCGGCCAGCTCGGCCGTTGTGAACCGCAGCTCGTGCACGCCAGCCGGGACCTTGTCCAGGCCGAGGATCCGCTCCCACCGCCGGTTGAACTCCGCGACCACGTCGACGGCGACCGGGTGGGCGCCGACCACCGTGCCCAGGGCGAGATACCACAGCTGCCCGAGCGGCACCTCCGGGGAGCCCAGCTCATCGGCCAGCTCCCGGTGCAGCTCGCTGAACGCGTCCCGGTAGGCGGCGGTGATCGCGCTGGTCAGCCAGCGCCCGGAGCGCAGCAGCGGGTCCAGCGGGGCCAGCCGGGCCAGCACCGCGCCGCCGAAGGCGAGGTCCAGGTCGCGCACTGCGTCGACATGGCAGAGGGTACGCCCGGCGTAGGTCTCACCCGGCCGCTGCTGCGCCGCCCGCCCGGTCAGCTCCATGAACGTGCTGGCCAGCCCGGCCATCGCGGCGGTCAGCTGGGCCGGGTCCCCGGCTGCGGCCGTGGTGTCGCGCGCGGCGCAGAGCTGGTCGAGCAGGCCGACCGCCCACTTGCGCGCCGGGGGGTCCTCGATGCGCTCCAGCTGCTCCCGCAGCACCTCCTCGGCGGAGAGCCGGACCGGCAGGTCAAAGCCGACCCGCAGCACGCCCAGCTCGGCGAGCTCGCGGATCTGGGCGTGCACGTCCGCCTCGGTGCGGAACCCGCCGTGCGCCGTGGCCACCAGCTCGCGGGCCACCACGGCGGCGGGGCGCCCGTCGCAGCGGGCCAGCAGCGTGGCCACCGGGGCGGTCAGCTGCTGCGCCGGCCGGTTGGGGAAGCGCAGCTCCCGGCCGCGGACCGCGAGGTGGGGCTGCAGGACGACCGGCAGCCACGGCCGCACCCCCGGGTCCTCGGCGATCCGCTCCGCCAGCGCCACCAGGGCCCACCGTTCCAGGTGGACGGTCTGGCTGCGGACCAGCGTCGGGCCGGGCCGGCCGGTCATCGCCGGCCAGGCACTGTCCACTGTGGCCCATGACGTCGGGCCGAAGAAGCCGATGGAGTCGTTCTTGACGCAGTATCGCTGCCAGTACTTCGCCACGAAGTCCTCGCGCTGGCGGCGACGCGAGTTGCGGGACGCGTGCGGGCCGTCGCGCAGCACGCCCTCCACGGCCAGCAGGGCACCGGGGTTCTGCCAGGTCACCGCCTGCCGGAAACGCGGGTCCGCCGCGATGGCGTACACCGCCTCGCGCAGGTCGCGGACCGCCTCCTGGTACGCCGACTCCAGCTCCGCCTCGCCCTGGCCGCCGGCCAGGTACGCGTCGGCGGTCGCGGCGAAGCCCGGCGCGGCCAGGCTGTCGACGCTGTCCGCGGGGAAGCCGGCCGAGCGCACCAGCACGTCCCGCCACACGTGCCAGGGCGTGCCCGGCAACGGCACCAGGTGGTCGCTCACCGCGGCCCCGCGCCCGGGCCGGTGTCGCGCGCCCGGTCCGCGACCAGGTCGGAGTAGGCCGGATGGCGCCTGACGTAGCTCGCGACGAACGGGCACACCGGCACCACCTGGGCGCCCTGCGCGCGGATGTCGTCGAGGGCCGCACGGGCGATCGCGCTGCCGATGCCCTGGCCCTCGTACGCCTCGTCGACCTCGACATGGGTCAGCTCGACCGCGTACGGGCGCACCCGGTACTGCGCGAACCCTACTATCTGCCCATTGAGGACGGCTTCGTATCGCTCCCGTTCGGGATTGTTCACGACGGTGACCGGCACGTCCGCCAGGGTAGTCCCCGCGCCCGCTCGCCGGGCCGGCGTGGCCGTGCCGGGTTAGCATGCGGCTATGTCACGGACCCGGCCCCTCGTCGCACTGCTCGGTGTACTGCTGCTCGGCTTGCTGGGCTGCACCAAGAAGAACGACTCAGGTGGTGACCTGCCGGCCGCCGACGGACTGCTGAAGGCCGCGGCGGAGGACATGCGGACGGTCACCACCGTGCGGTTCGTCATCGAGGCCAGCGGGACAGTTGCCGGCCTGGCCCTGCGCCGGGCCGAGGGCGTGCTCACCAAGGAGGGCGACGCTCAGGGCAAGGCCCAGGTGGAGCAGTTCGGCACCAACATCGAGCTGCAGTTCGTCGTCAAGGGCAACAGCATGTACATCAAGGGCCCGACCGGCGGTTTCCAGCAGGTGCCGCTGGGGCTCGCCTCGACGGTGTACGACCCGTCGACGATCCTCAACCCGGACAAGGGCGTCGCCAACATGCTCGCCACCGCGACCGAGGGCCGCACCGAGGCGCGCGAGGCGGTCAACGGCGTCGACGCCTACCGGGTGTCGGCGAAGCTGAACACCCAGGCGGTGAGCACGGTCGTGCCCGGCGTGAGCGGGGACATCACCGGCCAG
>DASSUC010000052.1:0-8229 GCA_035707405.1 Micromonosporaceae bacterium
TCGGGGCTTGTGTTGACCGGTTGGCTTGGCAACCTCCGATCCCAGGCCCCGAAGGACCCTCACGGACCGGTCAACACGCCCCCTGCGAGGTGGGGACTTTCACTGGCCACAGCTGGAGACTTTCGCATGGCCAGGGACACACCGGCGTATGGCGTCAGCACCGAAGGCGAGCATGGGACGCCCATCTAGGCCAGCCCAGCTGGTTGCCGCAAACACTGCGTCGGTGTGGCCGGTGAGTGGGTTGCCGATGGGTGTGCCGGTGGCGGCGTCCCACCGGCGTACGGTGGCGTCACCGCCACCGGAGGCGAGCATGGATCGGCCGTCTGGGCTGGTCCAGCTGGTCAGCGTCAGCAGCCAGCCGGTGTGGCCGGTGAGTGGGTTGCCGATGGGTGTGCCGGTGGTGGCGTCCCAGCGGCGGATGATGGCGTCGTCGCCGCCGGAGGCGATCATGGGGCGCCCGTCCGGGCCGGCGCAGGTGGTCAGCGCCCATACTGCGCCGGTGTGGCCGGTGAGTGGGTTGCCGATAGGTGTGCCGGTGGTGGCGTCCCACCGGTGAACAGCGCCGCCGAAGCCGGCGGAGGCGAGCAACGGGCGTCCATCCGGGTCGGCCCAGGTGGTCAGCGCCAGCACCGCGCCAGTGTGCCCGGTGAATGGGTCGCCGATCGGGTCACCAGTGATGGCGTCCCAACGGTGTACGGTGCCGGCGCCGCCCGCAGAGGCAGAAGCGGAGGCGAGTACGGGCCGTCCGTCTGGGCCGGTCCAGGTGGTAAGCGCCCAGACCGTACTCGTGTGGGCGTTTTGGGGGTTGCCGATGGGCGCACCGGTGGCGGCGTCCCAGCGGCGGATGGTGCCGTCCCACCCGGCAGAGGCGAGTGTGCGGCGGCCGTCTGGGTCGGTCCAGGTGGTTAGTCCGCGCACTATGTTGGTGTGGCCGGTAAGTGGGTTGCCGATGGGTGTGCCGGTGGTGGCGTCCCAGCGGCGGATGGTGGTGTCGTCGCCGCCGGAGACAAGTAGGGGGCGTCCGTCTGGACCGTCCCAGACGATCAGCGCCAGCACCCTGTCGGTGTGGCCGGTGAGTGGTTTGCCGATGGGTGTGCCGGTGGCGGCGTCCCACCGGTGAACGGCGCCATCGAACCCACCGGAGGCGAGCATCGGGCGTCCGTCTGGGCTGGCCCAGCTGGTCAGTGCCCACACCGGGCCGTCGTGGGCGGTCAATGGATCGCCGATCGGGTCACCGGTGGTGGCATCCCATCGGCGCACGGTGCCGTCGAGACTGGCGGAGGCGAGCAGTATGCGCCCGTCTGGGCCGGCCCGGGCGGTAAGCGCCATCACCCTGTCGGTGTGGCCGGTGAGTGGGTTGCCGATGGGTGTGCCGGTGGTGGCGTCCCAGCGGCGGATGATGCCGTCGCCGGCGGCGGAGGCGAGTATCGGGCGTCCGTTCGAGCCGATCCAGCTGGTCAACGCCGCCACCGCGGCGAGCGACGCGACGAAACGGTCCTCCGGTTCGGACCCATGCTCGGAGATGGCCTCGTACTCATTCCGCGAACCGGCTGTGACCACGGTCGTCCCCGCCTCTTCGCACAGCACGTTGGAGGGTCTGTTGCTGCATAACACCGCGCGTAGAGGTAGGGCTGTCGCTTCTCGGACTCGGAAAGCCATAACTTCCTGAGCCGTTCAGGGCAGCGTCAGCCGTTCAGGGCAACGTCGCGGCCACCCGGTCGAGGTCCCGGCTCAGGATGTCGTACCCGCTGGCGCTGAGCCTGCCGTCGTTGAGCAGGGTGTCGAGCTTGGCCCGGAGCTCCTGGATCCGCTTTGCCGCGTCCTCGGTGTCGCCCGCGTTCATCTCCCGGGCGATCTCGTCGACCTTCTTGTACAGGTCGCTGGCCAGGTCCGGGTTGAGGTTGCCGGTCTCGACCTGCTGCTGGATGGACAGGCGCAGGGCGACGACCGGGTCCGCCGGCGGGGTCTGGGCGGTGGTGGGCTGCCCGACCCCGCCGGCAGGCGACGCCGGTCGCCTGGGCTGGATGGAGGCCGACGGTCGGGTAACGGCCTGTGCCGTCGGGGAGGTGGTCACCGGCCCGGTGGCTGGGGTGTCCGCAACGGCAGCGGAGGTGGCGGATGGGCCCGCCACCTCGCCGGACTCTGGCCGCGAGTCGACCAATGGAGCGGCCAGGATCGCCGCCAGCACAACTCCGACGGCCAGCGCGGCGATGGCGGCGGCCCAGCGCCAGCGGTGGCTCGTGGTCGGATGAGACGGGCCGTTCGTACCGGCCTGGTACGCCACGCCGGGCAAGCTGGACGTGGCCGGAGCCGCCGGACGTGGCAACTCGGCCGCCGACTCGCTTGGCAGCGCCACCATCGCCCCGGCCGCCACCGGTACGGCCGCTGGGGCCGGGTCCTGGGACAGGGCCAGCAACCGGGCCTTGACCTCGTCGGCGTCGGCGGGACGGGCGGCGGGGTCCTTCTCCAGCAGCTGCGTCACCAGCTGCTCCAGCGCCCGGGGCACGTCGGCGCGGTGCTCGTGCAGCGGCGCCGGTGGCTGGGTGAGGTGCTGGTGCAGGATCGCTATCGCGTTCTCCCCGGAGAACGGCGCGCTCCCGGTGAGCATGGCGTACATCGTGCAGCCCAACGAGTACAGGTCGGCGCGGTCGTCGACGTGGTCGCCGTACGCCTGTTCTGGGGCCATGTACTTGCTGCTGCCCATGGCGAAGGCGGCCCCGGTCAGGCTGGTGTCGGTGGCGCCCTTCAGCGCCCGGGCGATCCCGAAGTCGCAGATCTTCACGACACCGGCCGGGGTGAGCATCAGGTTGGCCGGCTTGACGTCCCGGTGGATGATGCCCGCCGCATGCGCCGCGGCCAGCCCGTCGCAGGCCTGCACGGCGATGGCGACCGCCTGGGCGACCGGCAGTGGCCCGTCGGCCAGCATCGCGGCCACCGTCGGGCCCTCGATGAGTTCCATGACCAGGTACCGGCTGCTGCCGTCGACGCCGACGTCGTGCACCGCGACGATGTTGGGGTGCGCCAGCCGGGCCGCCGTGCGCGCCTCGCGGTCGAACCGTTCCAAGACAGCCCGGTCCGCAAGCCAGGGTCCGGGCAGCTCCTTGATCGCCACGGGCCGGGCGAGCCGCAGGTCCCGGCCGCGCCACACCGTGGCCATCCCGCCGCTGCCCAGCAGCTCCTCGATCTGGTAGCGACCGCTGAGCACACGCCCTACCGCCATGATGACTTCCACACCTGGCCAATCGCCGTTCGTACCTGCCGGTGACGGGTACCGCATGGGGACGCTACCCGGTCGGGGCCGGCACCGCGCGGCGATGCCGGTGGCAGAGTGGGCAGGTGACCAGGACGCAGTACTACACCGCAACCAGCATCGACGGATTCATCGCAGACCAGCACAACTCGCTGGGCTGGCTGTTCGAGGCCGAGTCGGAGGGCGACCGGTTCGCCGGGTTCTTCGGTGGCGTCGGCGCGTTCGCCATGGGCGCGACCACGTACGAGTGGGCGATCGAGCACGAGAAGCTGCTGGACCAGCCGGAGAAGTGGGCACAGTGGTACGGCGCCATCCCCGCCTGGGTCTTCACCCACCGGGAGCTTCCCGCTGTCCCTGGTGCGGCGCTGACGTTCGTGAGCGGCGACGTCCGGCCGGTCCACGCGGCGATGGTCGACGCTGCGCAGGGTAGGAACGTCTGGCTGGTGGGCGGCGGCGAGCTGGTCGGGTCCTTCGCCGATCACGGGCTGCTGGACCAGATCATCCTCTCGGTGGCGCCGGTCACGCTCGGGGCCGGCGCGCCGCTGCTGCCACGGCGGCTGCCGGCCTCGCGACTGCGCCTGGCCGCCGTCGAGCGGGCCGGCCAGTTCGCCCAGCTGACCTACGACGTCAGCCGGCCTGGAGAGCCCAGCCGGCCTGGAGAGCCCAGCCGGCCTGGAGAGCTCAGCTGGCCCTGAGCGCGTCGTGCAGGGCGGAGTCCACATCCGGGTGGTGAAACCGGAACCCGGCTGCGGACAGCCGCTCGGGCACGACCCGCAGGCTGCCGAGGACCTCGCCCGCGATCCGGCCCTTCATGACCCGGATCGCCGGTGCCGGCATGCGCAGCAGCGCCCGCCGGCCGACCGCGCGCGCCAGCGAGTGCGTGAACTGCGTGTTCCGTACCGGCTCGGGAGCCGTGATGTTGTAGGGACCGCGGGTGTCCGGGCGGTCCGCCAGGAAACGGATGGCGCGCACCGCGTCGGTCAGCGACACGTAGCTCCAGAACTCCCGGCCCGAGCCGAGGGACGCGCCCAGACCCGCGCGGAAGTACGGCAGGAGCGCCGGCACGACCCCGCCGTGCCGGGAGAGCACCAGCCCGAGCCGCAGGTGGCACACTGCCACACCGGCGCGGCTCGCCGACCCGGTGGCCGCCTCCCACAGGTGTGCGGTGACGGTGAGCAGGCCGGTCGACCCCGGCTCGCTCGCCTCGGTCAGCACCTCGTCACCCCGGTCGATGCCGTAGTACCGGATCCCGGACGCGGAGACCAGCTTCGCCGGTGGCTTCGCGGCCCTAGCCGCCAGCGTCGCCAGCGCCTGCGTGGTGTCCACCCGGCTGCGCATGATGAGCATCTGGTAGCGCCGGCTCCAGCGCCGGTCGCCGATGCCGACACCGGCCAGGTTCACCACGACGTCCGCGCCGTCGAGCAGGCCCGGGCCGGCCCCGGCGGTGGGCGTCCAGGACACCTCGTCGGGCCCGGCGGGCTCGCGCTGCACGAGCCGGATTACCTGGTGGCCGTCGCGCTGGTACGAGCGCCGCAGCGCGGTGCCGACGAGCCCGCTCGACCCGGCGATGACCACCCGCATCCCGTCCTCCCACCTCCGCGGCTCTACACCAGGCCCACGCTCACGCTCAGCGCGACCAGGAACGCCGCGCCGACCAGTACGAGTATGGTCCGCGCCTGGATGGCCAGGCTCCGGCGGAACCCGGGCAGCTCCTCGGGGAGCGCGAACACCCGCGCCGGCCAGTGCCGCCAGGAGACGTTGACGAAGACGGCGGCCGCGGCGGCGTACAGGGCCAGGGCCACCAGGTAGCCGGCTGCCACCGTCTGCGAGGCGGTGAGGGCAACGCCGGCGGCGGTCAGCATCAGCGCCCCGATGAGCGGGAGCACCTTCCACCGGTTGCCCTGCGCCAGCGTGGTCAGGAGCTCCTCGCGGCGCTGATCGTCGGGGAAGAAGAGCGCGACCTTGGGCTGGACCACGGTGAGGCTGTAGAGCATGGACCCGAACCAGGAGGCGGCCAGCATGAGGTGCGCGACGGCGAAGGCCGCGGCGAGCTGCATGCCCGGACGCTACCGAGCCAGGCGTACGCAGGACCGCCCGGCTACGCGAACAGCGCACCGCCGTACTTCAGCACGACGGCCAGGGCCAGAGCCAGCAGCCAGATCGTGACGACCATGGCGTCGAGGTCGGCGGCCACAGCGGACCGCAGCGCCGACTGCACCCGGGGCGGCAGGGGCAGGTTGCCGTCCCGGATGTTCACATGGGTCAGCGTGGAGAACACCAGCGTGGTGGAGGCGGTCACCAGCAGGCACCACGGGCACAGCGCGCCGATGACGAACATGGACTGGTAGAACAGCCAGTACGCCAGGATGACGCCGATGGTGTACACCACCTGCGCGGCGAACATGAACCAGCGCGGGAAGCGCACCCCGCCCAGGCTCGCCACCGCGATGGTGATCACGACGGGCTCGGCCGCGAGCCCGAGGAACGCGGTCGGGAACCCGAACAGCTGTGCCTGCCACGAGCTGGCAACCGTCCCGCAGCTGATCACCGCGTTGATGTTGCAGGACAGGTCGGTGCCCGGGTTGGCGGCCAGCCGCCACGCGTCGACCGCCAGCACGAACGACGCGGTCAGGCTGAGGCCGGCGGAGAGGAGCATGGTGCCGAAGATCCAGGCGTTGGAGTGGCGGACCCCGTGCAGGCGGTCCAGCATCAGGGCCACTACTGGCCCTTCGCCGCTGCGACGGCCTGGGTCAGCGGGCCCACGGTGAAGAGGTCACCCTTGAATACCTTGCCGTTGATCTTCACAGTGGGCGTGCTGGACACGCCGGTCTTCAGCACAGTCTCCGTCGAGGCGGCGACCCAGGGCTCGAAGATGCCGTCGGTGAAGAGGTTGACGACGTCGGTCGGCACCCCGGCGCTGCGGGCCAGGGCGGCGATCTCGTCGTCTGACAGCCCGGCGGTGCCCTCGGCGGGCTGCCGGGTGAAGAGTGCGTTGTTGAAGGCGAGGACCTTGCCGGGGGCCCGGTCGGCAACGGTGGCGACCGCGTTCGCGGTGCGCGTCGAGTACCTGGTGCCGGCCGACGCCTTGTCCAGGAACGACAGCGGGTAGAGCTCGAGCCGGACCGTGCCCTCGGCGACCAGGCGCTCCAGCTCGCCGGCGTTGGCCTGCTCGAACCGCCCGCAGTACGGGCACATGTAGTCCAGGTAGACCTCGAGCCGCACCGGTGCCGTGGCGCTGCCGACCGCGAGCGCGCCGCCCGCGGTGGCGGTCGCGGGCGTGACCATCTTCTTCTGCGAGCCATCGCGGTCCGGCGCGCTGCCCCCTGCCGCGTTGACGAGACTGACCACGATGGCGACCAGCAGGCCGACGATCACCACCGCACCCGCCCCGGTGAGGAGGCGGAGCCGCTTGCGGCGCTGCTCGGCGGCTGCTCTGGCCTGGCGTACCCCACGGGATGCGTTCCGTGCCTGCTTGCCCACCGTGCAGCCCCCTCGCTCCGCGCCAACTGGAAGGGCACCCGACGTCGCCGGTGTGCTCACCGTCCAGCGTGCTTCAGGGAGCTGTGCAGGAGCAGGGAGCAAGGTCCCGGCCCGCCGTGACCTTCGCCCTCCAACGGCGGCAGGCAGGCTCACCGCGGCTAGGCGTTCGGGGCCGGGTCCCAGGTGAACAGGTAGTGCACCACGGTCTGGTCGGAGCCGGCCATATCGACCGGGGGCTTGTACCGGCCTTGCACCTCCAGGCGCAGGTAGCCCACCTTCGTGGCGAGCCACGGGGTACGCACGGTCGATGGGGCCTGCACCGGGCGCGGGTCGGCGGCCTCCTCGTACCACTCGAGGATGGGCTTGGTGTCCAGGCCGTACTCCTTGGCCGCGGCGAGCAGGTGGTCGCGGCCGGCGGCGAGGGTGGCCGGGTAGTGGTGGATGTCCATCGTGCTCGGCTGCGCGGTCTTCGGGTCCGCCTCGGCCATCGCGTCGAAGGTCACCAGCCGGGCGTCGACGGTGAGCTCCTTACCCTCAGGCAGGGCCACCCGCACCCGGAACGGGGTGTGGTCCTCCCGTTCATAGGTGACGTCGGTACGCCCGGCGGGCAGGCCCGCCTCCTCCCGGCTGGGTGGTCGGGTCAGGTCGAAGCGCCCCTGCCCGCTGTCGAGGACCTCCTTGACCTTGGTCGAGGCCGGCTCTCGTTGCCCGGTGCTCACCTTGCAGCCTCCTAGACCCATCAGCACCACACCGGCCGCGGTCACCGCCGCAGCCACCTTGACGGCCCTGCCGTGCGACCGCCTCACTCGCTCCACAGTGCGGGTCACTGGTCGAAATCTACACCCCAGTCGGTGCCGTAATGCCAGAGAATGTCGTCGATGCGGTGGTGCAGCCGGTAGTGGTCGATACGGTCGCCCACATCGGAGGAGACGATCTCCCGGGCCCGCTCCGGATCCTCGGCGACCAGCTCCTGGTACGCCAGCAGGGTGTCCTCGGAGATGAACTCCCACCTGTCCTCGAAGTGTGCGATGTTGCCGTCCGGCAGCGGCGTGCGCACCTTCACCTCGCCCTGCAGCGGGTTGTCCCACCCGACGAACGGGATGTTCTCCGGGCCAGGGGTCTCCATGGAGATCCACAGCGGCCGCCAGTCGGCGAAGCTGCGCGCATCCGGGACGGACGGCTCGCCCAGCGCGGTCATCAGGTACGTGAACGCCGGGCCGGTCACCGGGCGGTCGTACATGCGCTGGTAGTTGTCCTGGATGATGTCCTCCTGCTCGCGGCGCAGCAGGAGGGCGTTGCCCGACTGGAGCAGGCAGGTGTTGTCGGTGCGGCGCCCCTCGTCGATCTGGGCCCAGGCCTGCGCGGTACGGCTGTCGATCAGCCCGGCCGCCCGCAGCTCGTCGATCGAGGCCAGGCCGCCGTCGAGGTACGCCTCGTGCATCATCGCCTGGTCGTAGAAGATGTCCCGCTGCATGCGCAGGAACGTCGTCTCGAAGAAC
>DASSUC010000053.1:0-3221 GCA_035707405.1 Micromonosporaceae bacterium
CCGGCGGGCCACCGCGGTGGCCGCCACCGCGTCCGGCGGCGCCACCACCGCGCCGAGCGCGAAGCAGATGGCCAGCGGCACGTCGGGGAGCAGCGCGTGCAGGACGAAGCCGACCACGGCCGTGGTGCACAGCACCAGCCCCACCGCGAGCAGCAGGATCGGGCGCAGGTTGAACCGGAACGCCGGCACCGAGGTCTCCAGCGCCGCGACGTAGAGCAGCGGCGGCAGGATGCCGATGAGGATCAGCTCCGGCCCGAGCCCGATCTCGGGCGCGCCGGGCACGTAGGACAGCGCCAGCCCGGCGACGACCAACATGATCGGTGCCGACAGCCGGGTCCGCCGGGCCAGGGCCGCGACCGCCACGACCACCGCCACCAGGCCCACGACCTCGACCAGCTCCTCCACCCGATCGAGGGTACGTGGCCTACCAGCGGTCCTGCTGGGCGCGGATCTCGTAGAGCAGGATGGAGGCGGAGACGGAGACGTTGAGCGAGTCGGCCCGGCCGAGCATGGGCACGGCCACCCGGTCGAAGCCGTGCTCGTACCACTGCGGGGAGATGCCGTAGCGCTCGCTGCCCACCACGAGCGCGGTGCGCCGCCCGTACGGCGTGCGCCGGTAGTGCCGGGCGCTGTCGGTGTCGGCCAGGAACACGGTGAAGCCCCGCTCACCCAGCCACTCCACCGCCTCGGCCGGCCCGGGCAGCTCGACGGTCGGCACCCGTACGCTCATCCCCTGGCTGCCGCGGAACACCTTGGGGTGGGTGAGCCGGACCCGGCGGTTGGTCAGCACCAGGCAGTCGCCCCGGCACGCGTCGAGGGTGCGCAGCAGCGTGCCCAGGTTGCCCGGGATCTCCACCGCGTCGGCGACCAGGACCAGCGCCGGGTCGCCGAAGGTCAGCTCCGCCGGGTCCCAGCGCGGCAGCCGCGCCACCGACACCAGCCCGTCCGGCCGCTCCCGCTCGGCGATACGCGCCAGCGTCCGCTCGGATATCCGGTAGCTGCGGTACGCCCGCTCGGCCGCCTGCTCCGCCCGCAGCCGCGCCTCGTCGGAGTAGCCGGCCTCCGGGCACCACAGGAACGTCTCGATCCCGACCCCGGCTTCCAGGAGTATGTTGTGCGCCCACAGCCCCTCGGCCACGAACAGCCGGTCCGGGTTGGTGGTGGCGTTGCGTTGCAGGTCGAGCACCCGCTTGATCTCCGGATGCCCGACGCCGATCTGCTGCCTCAGCACGCCCACCTCGGTCCTGTCAGCGGCGCCGCGGCCCGTCCAGCGGCTCGCGCAGCCCGGGCGGCGACTCGCGCGGCCCGTCCAGCGACTCGATCGTGGCCAGCGACGGTCCCCGCTCGGCCGCGGCGCGGCGCGCGGCCGCCTCGGTGTCGCGCAGCACCCGCAGCGCGTTGTGCCAGGCCAGCTGCCCGAGCTCGGCGTCGGACCAGCCGCGCCGGGCCAGCTCGGCCAGGAGCGCGGGGTAGCCGGCCACGTCGGCCAGGCCGTCCGGGGTGACCACGGTCCCGTCGAAGTCGCCGCCCAGCCCCACCGCGCCCACGCCGGCCACCTCGCGTACGTGCTCGACGTGGTCGGCGGCGTCGCCCACCCCGCACGGCGGCGGCGGGTGGGCGGCGACCCAGGCGTCGCGCGCCCCGTACCAGGCGGAGCTCCCGGCGGGGTACGCCGCGTCCAGCCGCTCCTCCTCGGCGACCAGCTCGTCGGTCCACGCCCGGCACGGCTCGTTGAGGAAGCCGGGCACGAAGGTCACCATGACGATGCCGCCGGTGTCGGCGACCCGGCGCAGCACCTCGTCCGGCACGTTGCGCACGTGGTCGCAGAGCGCCCGGGCGCAGGAGTGCGAGAAGAACGCGGGCGCCGTCGACGTGTCGAGCGCGGCGTGCATGGTCGACACGGCCACGTGCGACAGGTCGACCAGCATGCCGAGCCGGTTGCACTCGCGCACCACCTCGTGCCCGAACGGCGACAGCCCGCCCACGCCGGGTGAGTCCGTGGCGCTGTCGGCCCACGGCGTGTTGCGTACGTGGGTCAGCGTCAGGTAGCGCACGCCCAGTGCGTACGCCATCCGCAGCACGCCCAGCGAGGCCGCGATCGAGTGCCCGCCCTCCATGCCGAGCAGTGCCGCGACCCGCCCGGCGTCCCGCGCCCGCTCGACCTCGCCGGCCGTGGTCGAGAGCGCCAGGTCACCGGGGTAGCGGGCGATGAGCGCGTACACCGCGTCGACCTGCTCGAGCGTGGCCGCGACGGCCGCGTCGCCGGCCAGCTGGCAGGGCACGTAGACCGACCAGAACTGGGCGCCGACCCCGCCCTGGCGCAGCCGGGGCAGGTCCGTGTGCAGCCCGGTGGCCCGCTGGTCCAGCCCGACGTCCAGCGCGGCCAGGTCGTAGCGGACCCGCCGGCGCAGCTCCCAGACGAGGTCGTTGTGGCCGTCGAAGACGGGCGCCTCGGCCAGCAGCCCGCGCACCCGGTCGGCGGCCTCAGCGGTGGTGGTCATGGTCGGGCGGCGGGGACCAGGGGCGAGCGCATCCGCATCAGCCAGAAGCTGGACGGCAGGCGGGTGACCCCGGTGAGCACCTCGCCGTTCACCTCCCCGAACGACTCCTCGGCGAGCCGTACGAAGCCGGCCGGCTCGCGTACGAACTCGCCCCGGTCGTTCTCCGACATCCACCGGGAGACCCGGCCCTGGCCCGGCTCGAAGCAGGTGTCCACGCTGATGACCTGCCCGCCCGGGGCGAGCGCCCGCGCGGTGAGGGCGAGCAGCGCGCGGCCGTCGGTGTCGGAGACGTGGTGCAGCAGCCCGAGCAGCAGCACGGCGTCTGCCGGCGGGAGCTGGCTGAGGTGCTCGGGCCCGAAGACCTCGCACCGGAACTCCGCGCGGTCACCCCAGCGCCGGCGCGCGTACTCGATATAGCGGGGGTCGGTGTCGAAGCCGAAGTAGCGCACCTGCGGCAGCCGCTCGAAGTAGTACGCCGGGCCGCAGCCGATGTCGATCACGCAGTCGCCGGGGCGCAGCCCCAGCTCGTCCAGGCAGCGGTAGCGCAGCCGGTCGGCGCCGAGGCCGCGTTGCAGCGCGACGTAGAGCGGGACGTGCCCGAGCAGCCGCTTCATCCGTGCCAGCACCGCATCGCCTCCCGTTGACCGGCGAGAGAAAGTTGCCCGGCGAGAGAAACATGCTAACGGGGGCGGGCCGACCGTTGCCGGCCGGCCCGCCCCC
>DASSUC010000054.1:0-20612 GCA_035707405.1 Micromonosporaceae bacterium
CGGCAAGGTCCGCCTGGTCTCCGCCGTGGGCGGCTACCACGGCAAGACCATGGGCGCGCTGTCGGTGACCGCGAAGGACCTCTACCAGCAGCCGTTCCGCCCGCTGCTGCCGGACGTGGCCCACGTGCCGTTCGGGGACGCGGAGGCGCTCGAGCGCGACCTGCGCAACGGCCCGGACGCCTGCGTGGTCATCGAGCCGGTGCAGAGCGAGGCCGGGGTCATCCTCCCGCCGGCCGGCTACGTCGCCGACGTGGCCCGCCTGTGCCGCCAGTACGGCGCGTTCCTCATCCTCGACGAGATCTTCACCGGCCTCGGCCGGGTCGGGTCGTGGTGGGCGGCGGACCGGGAAGGCGTGAGCCCGGACGTGCTGCTGGTTGGCAAGGGCCTGTCCGGCGGCATCGTGCCGGTCGCCGCGGCGGTGGCCACGAAGGACGCGTTCCGGGAGTTCGACCGGGACCCCTACCTGCACACGTCGACCTTCTCCGGGGCGCCGATCGCGATGGCCGCGGTCCGCGCGGCGATCGAGACCATCGCGCGGGAGGGCCTGGTCGAGCGCGCCGCGGCGATCGGCGCGCACCTGCTCGACCAGGTCCGCTCCTCGGCCGCGCAGCGCTGCCCGCACCTGGTGCGCGAGGTACGCGGCGCCGGCCTGCTGATCGGCGTGGAGATGGCCGAGGCCGGGCTCGCCGGCGAGATGCTCAGCGAGCTGCTGGAGCGCAGGGTGATCGTCAACCACTCGCTCAACGCGAGCAACGTGCTGCGCCTGACCCCACCCGCCGTGCTCACCGCCGCCGAGACGGACCACCTGGTGACCGCGTTCGACGAGTCCTTCCGTATCTTGGCCGACCGCTATCCGACCGCTGACCGACTGGGAGACCGCTGACATGCGCCACGTCGAGATCCACGCCTTCGTGCCGGACGCCCGAGCGGAGGAGGTGTTCGACAAGATCAGTGACTTCCGGCGCTACCCCGACCTGGTCGAGATCGTCCGCTCGGTCACGGTCACCACACGCGACGACGGCGCGCTGCTGAGCACCTGGGGAGTGCTGTTCCGCAACGGCATCCTGAGCTGGACCGAGGTGGACTGGCTGCACCGCGACCAGCTGAAGATCGACTTTGTGCAGACTGAGGGCGACTTCGACGAGCTCTCCGGCGGCTGGGTGTTCGAGCAGCGCGAGGACGGCGTCGGGATCGTCTTCTACAACGACTTCGACTTCGGCATCCCCAGCCTCGCCACCATCATCGAGCCGGTGGCGGAGCGGGTGCTCACCGAGACCATGCAGCTGATCATGAAGCGCCTGTTCGAGCAGGCCACCTTCCCGTCCGGGGCACTGACCCCGTCGCTCGCCGGCTCGAGGGTTGCGTAACGGTGTACCACCGGCCCGCTCCGCCACCGGCCCCCCGGGGTTGGCTCGCCTGGGTGGCGACGCTCGTCGTCCGCCGCCCGCGGCTGGTCCTCGCCGTTTCCGGGCTGCTGGCGCTGGGTGCCGTGCTGCCGGCGCTGACGGTGTTCCCCACCATGGGCACCGGCGGCTTCTTCGCTCCCGGCGACGACTCCACCCGCGCCAACCGGGTGATGGAGGAGTACTTCCCGGAGGGCCCGCCCAACATCGTCCTGCTGGTCACCACCCCGGACGGGGTGGACGCCCCGAAGGCGGTCAAGGCCGGCCGGGCGCTGGCCGAGCGCCTGGGCGGCACGGAGAACGTGGGCCCGGCGACGTCGTACTGGACCTCCGGGCGGGACAAGTCCCTGCGCTCGGCCGACGGGCGCAAGGCGCTGGTCCTGGCCCGGCTGGTCGGTGACGAGGACGCGGTCAAGGAGCGGATGCGCTGGCTCTACCCGCGCTTCACCGGCGAGCGCGACGGGCTGGACGTGCAGGTGGGCGGCCAGGCCGCGGCGGAGCGCGAGATCCAGCAGCTCAGCCGGGACGACCTGGTGCGCTCGGAGATGCTGGCCACCCCGCTCATCATCGTCCTGCTGATACTGGTCTTCGGCAGCGTGATCGCCTCGCAGCTGCCCGGGGTCATCGGCATGCTGGCCGTGCTGGGCACGCTCGCGTCGCTGCGGATGTGGTCGGCCGTCACCGACGTCTCGGTCTTCTCGCTCAACCTGGCCACCGCGATGAGCCTGGGCCTGTCCATCGACTACAGCCTGTTCATCCTGGCCCGGTACCGGGAGGAGGTGGCCCGCGGCTGGCACCGGGCGGCGGCGCTGCACACGACCGTACGCACCGCCGGGCGTACCGTCATCTACTCCGCGGTCACCGTGGCGGTGAGCCTCGCCGGGATGGCCCTGTTCCCGCTGTACTACCTGCGCTCGTTCGCCTACGCCGGGATCGCGGTCGTGGTGGTCTCGGCGCTGGCCGCGGTGGTGGTGCTGCCGGCCATCCTGGCCGTGCTCGGGCACCGGGTGGACAAGTTCGACCTGCGCTTCTGGCGCCGGGGCAAGGTCCCGCGCGACGGCATGCTGTGGCGGCGGGTGGCGGAGGCGGTGATGCGCCGCCCGGTGCTCACCGTGCTCGCCGTGATGGCGTTCCTGCTGGCCCTGGGTACGCCGTTCCTGCGCGCGTCGTTCCAGCTGCCCGACGACCGGCTGCTGCCCCGCAGCAGCGAGGCGCACCAGGTGGCGGAGGCGGTGCGGAACGACTTCTCGGTGCCGCCGCTGGAGGCGGTCTACATCACCGCCGAGGGCCTGCCGGACGACCCGCGGGCGGCCGACGCGCTGCTGGGCGAGTACGCCACCGAGATCTCCCGGCTGCCGGACGTGACCATGGTGTCCACCTCGGCCGGGGTGTACTCGGTCGGCAAGCGGATCTCCCGGGTCCCCGACGCCGGACGCTTTCGCGCCGCGGACGGCGGGGTCGCCTGGATCTCGGTGCTGCCAGGGGTCGACCAGTACTCACCGGCGGCGGAACGGCTCGTGGCCGACATCCGGGCGATAAGCCCGCAGTTCACCGCCCTGGTCGGTGGCAACTCGGCCCACCTGGTGGACACCAAGAGGACCCTCGGCCGGGTGCTGCCGCAGGTGCTGGGCGTCATGGTCGGCGCCATCCTGGTCCTGCTCTTCCTCTTCACCGGCAGCGTGCTCATCCCGATCAAGGCGGTGATCTGCAACCTGCTCAGCCTCACCGCGACCTTCGGCGCGCTGGTCTGGGTGTTCCAGGACGGCCACCTCGCCGGCCTGCTCGGCGACTTCCAGGTCACCGGCGAGCTGGAGATGTTCACCCCGATCCTGATGCTCTGCATCGCGTTCGGCCTGTCCATGGACTACGAGGTGTTCCTGGTCTCCCGCATCCAGGAGGCCCATCTGGCCGGGCACAGCGACGAGCGTGCAGTGGCCGAGGGCCTGCAGCGCACCGGGAAGCTGGTCACCTCGGCCGCGGTGCTGCTGATCGTGGTGCTCGCGGCGAACATGATGTCCGAGCTGACCATCCTGAAGATGCTCGGCCTGGGACTGGCGCTGGCGATCCTGGTGGACGCCACGATCGTGCGCGGCCTGCTGGTGCCGGCGGTGATGCGGCTGGCCGGGCCGGCGAACTGGTGGGCGCCGCGGCCGCTGCGCTGGGTGCACGCCCGCTTCGGCCTGCACGAGGCGGAGCAGGCGCCGGCGCCGCCGCTGCCCGCCCAGGCCCGGGTCCCGCTCCACCGCGCCTCCGTCCAGCAGCACCGGACGATGCGCCCGATGCAGAAGGTAGGCCGATGAACCCCCCGTACGACGTGGTCATTGTCGGTGCCCGGGTGGCCGGCTCGGCGCTGGCGCTGCGGCTCGCCCGCGCCGGCGCCCGGGTGTGCGTGGTCGACCGGGCCGTGTTCCCCAGCCCCACGATCTCCACGCACGTGCTGCACACCGTCACGCCGCTGCGCGAGCTCGGCGTGCTCGACGCGGTGCTGGCCAGCGGGGCGCCGCTGCTGCGGGAGACCCGGTTCCTCATCGAGGGGGTGCGGCTGACCGTCCCCCAGGAGCACGACCCGGGGCTGTGCCCGCGCCGGGAGAGCCTGGACACCACGCTGATGGCCGCGGCGGCCGAGGCCGGTGCGGACGTGCGCTGCGGCGTACGCATGCTCGAGGTGCTGCGGGAGCGCGGCGGCGCGGTCCGGGGGGTGCTGGTCGAGCGGGAGGGCGGCCGGCGGGTCGAGGTCTGCGCGCCGGTGGTGGTCGGCGCGGACGGCCGTAACTCCGCGGTCGGCCGGGCCGTGGGCGCCCGGCGCTACCTGGTCACCAGCGCGCCCCGGCCGGCCTTCTACAGCTACTACGAGGGAGTGACCCCGCCCGAGGCGCTGGTCTGGCACCGCCTCGGCGACCACCTGGTCGCCGGCGCCCCGACCGACGCCGGGCTCTTCCTCACGCTGGCGCAGCCGTCGCCGCACGTGTCGCCGAAGCTGCGCAGCGACGACGGGCAGCTCTTCGCGAAGTTCGTCGGCGAGTGCAGCCCGGAGCTGGGGGATCTGCTGGCCGGCGCGCGGCCGGTCGGCGAGGTCCGCCGGATGCCCGCCTACCAGTGCTACTTCCGCGAGTCGGCCGGCGACGGCTGGGCGCTGCTCGGCGACGCCGGCCACTTCAAGGACGTCACCCCCGGGCAGGGCATCAACGACGCGCTGCGGCAGGCGGAGCGGCTGGCCGGCGCGCTCCTGTATGGACTGTCCCACCCGGCGCACCTGGCCGGCGCGCTGCGCGCGTACTGGGTGTGGCGGGACGCCGACGCGCGCGGCATGTACTGGTTCGGCTTTGACCTGGGCCGGTCCGGGCCGCAGCCGGAGCTCGTGGTGGACATGCTGCGCAGTATCAGCCGGCGCCCCCGGGACCTGCACCTGCTGCACGAGGTGCTGGCCCACCGGAGCGACCCCAGCAAGCTGCTCAGCCCCGGCCGGCTGCTGTCGGTGACCGCGGCGCAGCTGCGCAACGGCCCGATGCCCGCCCGTGCCGCGCTCGCCCAGATGGCGTCGCTGGCAGCTACCGACCTGCGCCGGCGGCTCGCCGCGGTGCGCCGGCTCGCGGAGGCGCCCGGCGGCTCCGCCACGGCCGTGCCCGAGGCCGCCTCCCGACCCGAGCACATCTACTCCTGAGAGGCATAGGAGCCAGGCCATGGACCAGAAGAACACCTTCGACACACCCACCACAGCGCTGCTGCACCGGGCGGAGTACGGCGTCGCGCTGCTCATCCTCACCGGCCTGTTCATCGCCCACTGGGGCGACATCCGGTGGCTGCCGGCGCTGCTGCTGTTCACCTACATCGACCTGGTCGGCTACATACCCGGGGCGATCGCCTACTACCGCAGCCCGGACGGGCGGATCCCCAAGCGGTACTACGTCATGTACAACTCCATGCACAGCATGCTGAGCATGGGCCTGGTGGTGGCGCTGTGGGCGTGGCTGGTGCGGCCGGAGTGGGCGCTGCTGGTGGTGCCGATCCACATGTGCATCGACCGGGCCATCTTCGGCAACCAGCTCAAGCCGTTCTCGGTGCCGTTCGAGCCGCACCGGCTGCCGGCGTTCGACCGGCTGCTGCGCTCGCTCACCCCGCTGCCCCCGAGCAAGCCGAGCGTCCCGGACCCGGCCGCGGGCGACGAGCTGGACGCCGCAGAGGCGGAGCTGGCCGCCATGGCCGCCGGGGACCGGCAGGAAGCGCACGTCGGATGAGCCAGGAGACCCAGACGAGCCAGGAGACGGCCGGGAGGCTCAGCACGGAAGAGGCCGTCGGCATCCTCACCCGCCACGCCGAGCACACCAGCGCGTTCCTCGCCATGAACGACGAGACGCTGCACTTCCAGGCGCCGGACGTGGACGGGCTCATCGCGTACCGGCCGGCCGGGCGCCGCTACCTGGTGCAGATCGGCAGCGTGTACGCCGCGCCGGACAAGCAGGCGGCGCTGCTCGACGCGTTCGGGCAGTGGGCCGCCGGGCAGCGGCGCCGCATCCTCGCGGTGCAGCTGGTCCGCTCGGACGCGCCGCTCTACGCCGAGCGCCGTTACCAGGTCAACCAGCTCGGCAGCTCGTACAGCATCGCCTTGACCGGCTACAGCCTGCGCGGGCGCAAGATGGTGAAGGTCCGCAACATGGTCAACCGGGCGCACCGCGAGGGCGTCAAGGTGACCGAGGTGCCGGTCGAGCTGCGTTCCGGGGCGTCCAGTGCGCTGCGCCAGATCGACGACGCGTGGCTGCGGGCCAAGGGCAAGAACGTCAAGGAGCTGGCCTTCATGATCGGCGAGACCGGCGGGCGCGGCGCGCCGTACCGCCGCCTCTTCCTCGCCGAGTACGAGAACCGGCCGGTCGCCTACATCTCGTACGCGCCGGTGTACGGCGCACAGGCCGGCTGGCTCTACGACCTCACCCGGCGCACGCCGGATGCCCCGCCGGGCGCCATCGAGGCGGTGTTCGCCCACGCGATCGAGGTTTTCCAGGATGAGCGGGCGGCCTGGCTGCACCTGGGGCTGACCCCCTGGGCCGGGCTGGACCCGGCGCTGGAGGTGCCCGAGGTGGCGAACAAGCTCCTGGTCAAGGCGGGGGCCTTCCTCACCAGGCACGGGCAGAAGTTCTACCCGTCCGCGAGCCAGGCGTCGTTCAAGCTCAAGTGGCTGCCCCACGTCGCGCGCCCGGAGTACATGGCCTTCGAGGGCCGGGTCCGGGCCGGCGGCCTGTACGCGTTCGGCCGCCTGACCCGCACGCTGTAGCACCGGCGGGCGGCGCGCCCTGCGCCGCCCGCTCCACCACGAGATCCCATACCACGAGATCCCATACCACGAGCCAACCGCTGGCGGTGCCGACGCCGGCGGTGGCTCTGACGCGCCGACCGCCCGTTGCCGCGGGCCCGGAAGGAGACCCATGTCCAGTACCCCTCCACACGGAGTGAGCGGGTGGCAGCGCGACCTGGCTCCGGTCGCACCGCAGCCGGCGCTGAGCGGCGACACCGAAGCGCGGGTGGTCGTGGCAGGTGCCGGCCTGGCCGGCCTCGCGCTGGCGTACAGCCTGGTCCAGTCGTCCGTGCCGGCGGACGAGATCCTGGTCCTCGAGGCCGACCGCGCCGGGTCGGGCGCGAGCGGGCGCAGCACCGGCATCGTCGGTCCCGGCGTCGGCGGCCCGGTCCAGGGCCTGGTCAAGAAGTACGGCCCGGAGCTGGCCGGCAGGATGTTCGGCGCGTCGGTGGAGGGGGTCGCGGCAATGCGCCGGCTGGCCAAGAACCTGCCCGACGACAGCGAGCTGGCAGACACCCAGCAGCTGATGGTGGCGAAGGTCGAGGCGCACGTGGAGCGGCTGCGCGAGTCGGCGCGGACCGTGGGCGAGCTCGGCTTCGAGGCCCGCTTCCTGGACCGGGCGCAGCTCGCCGAGCGGCTCGGCACCGACCACTACCACGGCGCCGTCTGCTACCCGGACGCGGCAACGGTCAACCCGTGGCGGCTGTGCCAGGCGCTGAAGCAGGCGCTGCTGGCGGCCGGCGTCCGGATCGCCGAGCAGACCCCGGTGACCGGGATCGAGGGCGGCGACCCGGCGGTGGTCACCGCGGGTGGCCACCGGGTCAGCGCCAGGACCCTGGCGCTGACCACCGACGGGTTCAGCCGCGAGATCGGCGTGCACCGCAGCAGCATCGCGGCCATCCGCACGCACGTGCTGCGTACCGAGGTGCTGCCGGCGGAGCTGCTGGCCCGCACCGGGTGGAGCGGCGAGGGCGCGGTCATCGACTCGCGCTCGTTCTTCAACTACTTCCGGATGACCCCGCAGCGCCGGCTGCTCTTCGGCGGCGGCCCGGTCATGCTGGAGCAGCACGCGAACCCGGTGCGGATCCAGGCGGTCCGGGACCGGCTGGTGCGGGAGCTGGGGGAGGTCTTCCCCGCGCTGGCCGGCGTCGGGGTCGCCGACTTCTGGTCCGGGGTCACCGCGTCCACATCGGACCGGATGCCGATCGTCGGCCCGCTGCCGGGCAAGCCGGGCGTGTGGTTCGCCGGTGCCTGGAGCGGGCACGGGCTGTCCATGTCCGCCCTGACTGCGGAGATGCTCGCCCCCCGGCTCGCCGGCGGCGACTGGCCGGACGGCCTGGGCACCCTGCCGTGGCTGCGGGTGAAGGCCGGATGGGCACCGGACAGCCGGGCCGGCGCGGCCGTGCTCGCCGGATACCTGTCCACGCTCGACTCCGCCGACCGCCGCGCCCTGCGCAAGCAGGGCCGGGCGCAGGCAGCCAACTGACCACACCGATCGCGGCCGGGGCGCGAGCGCGCCCCGCGCCGACGACACGCTCATGGAGGTAAGCCGTGACCACCAGCGTTGACACCGTCGCAGCCGGCCCGCCGGGGGACGCGGGCAAGCTGCAGCGGGTGATCCGCAACCACTACAACGGGCTGGTCGACCTTTACGAGAAGCTGTGGGGGGAGCACATCCACCACGGCTACTGGGACCCGGGCCAGGAGGGCACCGACCAGCACGCGGCGCAGCTGCGTACGGTCAGCGAGCTGGTCGCGTTCTCCGGCCTGCGGCCCGGCGGGCGGGTGCTCGACGCCGGCTGCGGTGTCGGCGCGCCGGCGATGTACCTCGCCGGCGAGCTGGGCTGCCACGTGGAGGGGATCACTCTCAGCGACGGCCAGGTGGTACGGGCCACCGAGAAGGCGCTCGCGGCCGGGCTCGCCGGCCGGACCCGGTTCCGCCAGCTCGACGCGCTCGCCACCGACTACCCCGACGGCTCGTTCGACACCGTGTGGGCGCTGGAGAGCCTCGAGCTCATGCCGGACAAGAAGGCCTTCCTCACCGAGGCGCTGCGGGTGCTCCGCCCCGGCGGCACGCTCGCCGTGACCACCTGGTGCATCCGCGACCACAACCCGGACGCGGAGGAGGCGCAGCTGCTGCGCCGGATCTGCCGCGACTTCGTGGTGCCGTACATGCTGCCCCTCGACGAGTACCGGCAGATGTGCGGCGACCTCGGCTACGCCGACGTCGCGGTGGCGGACTGGAGCGAGCGGGTGCGCTGGACCTGGGACGTGGACCCGGATGTCGTGGCGAGCCTGACCAGCGACCGGCAGCAGGTGCTCGAGCTGGCGCGGGTCAAGGGCGGGGCGGTGCTCCGGCTGATCCACGTCGTGCCGCTGATGAAGGAGGCGTACGAACGCGGGGTCCTGGTCTACGGCGCGCTGCGCGCCACCAGGCCCCGCTGATCCGGCGGCCGGCTGGACGCGGCTGGCTACATTTCACCCGACAAGGATGTCATTAGATGAGGAAAGCTCAGGCTCCCTGGCCCGGCGCTGGCCGGCGGGTCCGCAACGGCGCGCAGGGCGGCCCAACCGAATCGGAGGCTCGATGACCGACCAGCGGTCTGTGACGGACTGGGTCGATGACGTGCTCCTTGCCGGAGCGGACGACGAGACCTGCCTGTGGCTTGGCGCGCCGGTGAGCAGGGCCTCACTGCGGGCGGCCGTGCTCGACCGGCAGGAGCGGCTGGCCGCGGCCGGGCTGGCGCCCGGTGGCACCCTGGCCCTGCGGCTGCCGCCCTCGCTCGCCTACGTGGCGCAGCTGCTGGCCGGCTGGCGGATCGGCGCGCAGGTGACGCTGCTGGACTACCGGCTCACCCAGTTCGAGGTGGACGCGGCGCTCAAGCGGGTGGGCGCCCAGCTCGTGGTCGAGCCGGCCACCCCGGTCACCGCGGCACTGCGCTGCTACCACGACATCTCGGAGACGATCACCGCGTGTGGCGGAGCCCCGGCGCAGACCCCGCACGCGCTGATCCAGCTCAGCTCGGGCTCGACCGGCCCGTCCAAGGTCATCGGGCGTACGGTGGAGGACCTGGTCACCGAGGTCAACCGTTACGTCCAGATGGACGGGGTGGCCCGCTCCGGCGAGCGCATCGTCCTGCTCGCCTCAATGGTCCACGTGCTCGGCCTGGTCGGCGGGCTGCTCTACGGCCTGCACGCCCGGGTGCCGCTGACGCTGCCGGAACGGATGACGGTCGACGACATCCTCGCCGCGGTCGCCGCCGACCCGGCCCCGACCACGCTGATCGGCGTCCCGGTGCACATCGACCTGCTCACCGCCCCGGGCGCCCCGCCGCCCCGGCTGCCACAGCTGGTGCGCATGACGACCGGCGGTGAGCTGGTCCGGCCCGAGCTGCCGGAGCGGTTCGCCGACCGGTACGGCGCCACGCTGGGCAACATGTACGGCATGACCGAGGTCGGGGTCATCGCCACCGACCTGTTCGGCCAGCACCGCCCGGCGGTGCGCCCGGCACCCGGGATCGAGGTCCGCGTGGTCGACGGCGAGCTTCAGGTGAGCCGGCCGCAGACGCCGTATGTCGGGCTCTCCGACAGCACCCGCTGGGCCGACGGCTGGCTGCGGACCCGGGACGCGGCGACGATCGACCCGGCGACCGGGCTGTTCACCGTGCACGGCCGCCTCGACTCCCAGGTGTCGATCGGTGGCCTGAAGGTCGACCTGACCGAGGTCGAGCAGGCCGTAGCCGGGCTGCCCGAGGTCGTCGAGGCGGTCGTCTCCTTTGACGGGGCGATCGAGGCCTACGCGGTGCTGCGTGACCTGGCCACCCCGGAGGACCTGGACAAGATGCTGGCGGAGCGGCTGGCGCCGTACAAGCGGCCGCGCCGGTGGCACGTGCTGGAGCGGCTGCCGCGCACTCCCATCGGGAAGATCGTCCGTGACCGGTCGGTGCTGCGGGAGGCCGCGCAGGCGGCGAAGGCTGGGGGAGAGGGCGCATGAGCGAGCGGAGCGCGGCGGCAGGGCACGACCTGTCGACCGAGGCGGCACAGGTGGTCTCGATCCTGACCGAGGTCGGGCTGCGTACCCCGGACACGGTCGGCGAGCGCCTGGACTCGATGGAGCTGGCGCGGCTGGTCTACGAGGTGGAGCACCGGCTCGCCCTGCGCCTCGACCTCACCGACGAGCAGCTCGCCCAGATGTCCACAGTGTCCGGCGCGGCCGAGGTCATCCGCCTGGCCCGGGCTGAGGCCGGGCTGGACCAGGCAGGCACCGGCGGGGACGGGAAGGAGGCGGCGGCGCGATGAGCACCTCACGTACTGTCGCGGTGGTCACCGGTCTCGGGGTGGTGACCCCGGTCGGCCGCGGCGTCGAGGAGTTCTTCGACGCCATCTGCGCCGGCAAGTCCGGCCTGGTCCGCCCGCCGGACGGGCACACGGCGGCGGGCCGGGTGGAGGCGGTGGGCATCGCGCCGGACATCGACCCGCTCACGGTGCTGCCGCGTACCGAGACCCGCGGTGCGGACCGGTTCCTGCTGATGGGCCTGGCCGCGGCGGACGACGCGTTGGCGGACGCGGGGCTGCGGGTCGGTGAGGACGTCGACCCGCTACGCGTGTGCGTGGTCGTCTCGTCCGGTGCCGGTGGCCTCACCACCTTCGAGAACCAGGCGATCGCGCACCACGAGCGCGGGCAGACCGCGGTCAGCGCCTACCTCTACCCCGGGTTCCTGCCGAACATGCCCGCCGCCCGGATCGCCATCCGGTACGGCATCCGCGGCTACAGCTCGAACATCGCCACCGCCTGCGCGGCGAGCGCGCACGCCGTCGCCGAGGCGCTGCGGCTGATCCGCGCCGGCGACGCCGATGTCGTGGTGTGCGGCGGCGCGGAGTCGCCGCTCGGCCCGACCGGGATCGCCGGGTTCGCCAACGCCCGGGCGCTCGCCAACGGCTGGGCCGACCCGACGGCGGCGAGCCGGCCGTTCGACCGGGGCCGCAACGGCTTCGTCCTCGGGGAGGGCGCCGGCATCCTGGTCGTCGAGCGCCGCGAGCTCGCCGACGCCAGGGGCGCGGCGGCCTACGCCGACCTGATCGGCTGGGGGGCGACGACCGACGCGTACCACCCGATCATGCCGCGTCCGGACGGGTCGGGCGCTGCCGAGAGCATGTGCCGTGCCCTCACCGACGCGGGCGTGGCACCCTGCGACGTCGGCTACGTCAACGCCCACGGCACCGGCACCAAGGTTGGCGACCTGGCCGAGGCGCGGGCCATCCGGACCGCGTTCGGCGACCACGCCCCAGCGGTCAGCTCCACCAAGTCGGTCACCGGGCACCTGCTCGGTGCCGCCGGGGCCGTGGAGGCAGCGGCCTCGGTGCTGGCGGTGGCCCGCGGTGCCCTGCCACCCACCCACAACCTCGACGACCCGGACCCGGAGTGCGACCTGGACCACGTCCGGGGGCTGCCCCGACTGACCCGACCTGTCGCTGCGCTGTCC
Organism: Micromonosporaceae bacterium; assembly: GCA_035707405.1. Taxonomy (GTDB): domain Bacteria; phylum Actinomycetota; class Actinomycetes; order Mycobacteriales; family Micromonosporaceae; genus DASSUC01. The sequence continues at coordinate 12,174 of DASSUC010000054.1, forward strand.
AACTCGTTCGCGTTCGGCGGACACAACGTCAGCCTGCTGTTCGGCCGGCCGACGACCCACCGGGCGCGGTCCGGGGCGGACGGCGCGGACCCGACCATTAACCAGTGACAAGGAGCACCATGACGCCGACAGACTTCGCCCTGACGGACGAGGAGCGCGAGCTGCTCCCGTCCGAGGAGGACGTGCAGTCCTATGCGGACCGCGGCTGGTACCTGAGCAAGAAGCTGTTCTCCGACGACGAGGTCGACACCCTCGTCGAGGCGAGTGAACGGTTCTACGCCGGCCGGGTGGACCGGCCACTGCCGGCCCACCCGGCCAAGCTCGCCTACTGGACGCCGCAGGACGGCCCGGTCCAGCGCCACAACGACTACATCCACTACGAGTGCGAGGAGATCGCGCGGATCCTGCGCAAGCCCCTGCTCGGGGCGGTGGCGGCGCGGCTGGCCGAGACGCCGGAGATCCGGATCTTCCAGAGCACGCTCATCTACAAGCCACCGCGCCCGGACGAGCCGACCAACGTGGTGCCGTGGCACTTCGACCGGCACTACTGGCAGTCCTGCACGTCGGAGCGGATGCTCACCGCCTTCATCCCGATGCACGACTGCGACGAGAAGATGGGCACCATCACCATGGTCGACGGCAGCCACCTCTGGAAGGAGATCGGCGCCAACGACTCCACCACGCGGCACTTCGCCGAGCGGGACCGCAACGAGCTGGACGAGCTGCTCGAGGAGAACGCGCGGTACAACGGCGAAGAGGTGCGCAAGATCCCGATGACCATCCCCAAGGGACACGTCAGCTTCCACCACTGCCGGATCTACCACGGCAGCGGTGGGAACCGCAGCGACCGCCCGCGCCGGGCCATCTCCTTCCACCTGCAGGACAAGGAGAACAGGTACCGCCCCTTCCGCCGGTCGGACGGCAGCCTGGTCGTCTACAACCACGACACGCTGGTCCGCACGGCCGCCGACGGCATGCCCGACTACTCCGACCCGGACTTCTGCCCGGTGATCTGGCGGTCGTAGCCGCCCTCGCCGCTCCCGCCACCACCGGCGCCAACCGGCGCCGGCTGGGTGCGGGAGCGGCCTCTTCCCGGGCTCCGCGCGGAGGCCGGCGCCGGCGCGTCCGGCGGCCCGAGCCGGGCCAGGCGGGCCGCGACCGCGGCGACGAAGGCCGGGTGGTCCAGCAGGAAGTGGCCTGCGTCGACGATGGTGAGGTCGAAGGCCTCCGTCGTCTCCCGGTGCCACGCCAGCACCGCCTCAGGCCCGGTCATCCGGTCGCGCCGGCCGGCGTACGCCGCGACCGGGCAGGACAGCGGTGGTCCGGGCAGCCGGGCGTAGGTCTCCGCCAGCCGCAGGTCCACCCGCAGCACGGGCAGGAAGAGCCGCATCAGGTCGGGCTCGCCGAGGATCGCCTCCGGCGAGCCGCCGAGCCGGCGCAGCGCGTCGAGCAGCTGGGCATCGCCGAGGCCGTGGATCGGGCGGTGGGACAGCCCGGCGTACGGCCCGTTGCGGGCAGCCACCAGCAGCAGCCGGGGTGGGTCCCCGTCCCGCGCCAGGGCGCGGGCCACCTCGAACGCGAGCACCGCGCCGAGGCTGTGCCCGGCCAGGGCGTAGGCGCCGCCGCCGCGGGCCCGGACCGTACGTGCCACGTCTTCGACGAGCGGGGGCCAGCTGTCCAGGAGCGGCTCGGCCTGGCGCGTGCCGCGGCCCGGCAGCTCGACCGGCACCGCGGTCACACCCGCCGGCAGCCACCGGTTCCACCGGTTGAAGTGCCCTGCCGTACCGCCGGCGTGCGGCAGGCAGAACAGCCGCACTGGCCTCGGGTAAGGGCCCGGACGGCTATCGGACTCCGATCTTTGCAGCATTGACATCCGACTTCCCGGCCGTAGACTTCATCAAACAAGGAAATCATCGAATGGAGACAACCTCGACGCAAGACTTGTAGGGCTCGACGGCTCCGGGGGGAACGGATGCAGCGTGAGGATCTGGAACACGAGCCCACGCACAGCAACGAGCAGCCAGCCTTGCACCGCCCGTCAGATGTCGCAGTCATCGGCGTGGGCTGCCGGTTTCCTGGAGGAGTCACCGATCTCGATGCCCTATGGCGGGTGTTCCTCGACGGCGCCGACGTAACCGGCCCGGTCCCGCCGGACCGCCCCGGTGCCGCCCTGCTCGATGTCGCCGGCACCGGCAGCTTCCTCACCGACATCGACCGCTTCGACACCGACTTCTTCGGGGTCTCCCCGCGCGAGGCCAACGAGATGGACCCGCAGCAGCGCCTGCTGCTGGAGGCGGCGTGGTCCGCGATGGAGCACGCCGGGGTGCCGCGGGAGCGGTGGGCGGGCAGCCGGACAGGTGTCTACCTCGGCATCCTCTCGATGGACTACGCCGTGCTGCACTCCCGCACGCTGGGCGTGGATGGCGTTGACGCGTACTACGCCAGCGGCAAGGAGTTCAGCTTCGGCGCGGGCCGCATCGCGTACACCTTCGGGTTGCACGGCCCCTGCATGATGCTCACCGCGGCGTGCGCGTCCTCGCTGCTGGCCGTGCACCTGGCCGCGCGGGCCATCGCCGCGGGCGACTGCGACACCGCACTCGCCGGCGGGGTCAACCTGCTGGTCGGGCCGGAGCTGAGTGTCTACATGAGAAAGATCCAGGCGCTGTCCCCGCACGGCCGGTGCCGCCCGTTCGACGCCGCGGCCGACGGGGTCATCCGCGGCGAGGGCTGCGGCGTGGTGGCCCTCAAGCGGTATGCAGATGCGGTCGCCGACGGCGACCGCATCTGGGCGGTGATCCGCGGCAGCGCCGCCAACCACGACGGGCGCAGCGCCGGCCTCACCGCGCCGAACGCGGTGGCCCAGGACCAGCTGCTGCGCGCGGCCATGCGGGACGCGGGCGTGGCGCCCACCGACATCGACTACGTCGAGGCGCACAGCACCGGCACCCCGCTGGGCGACCCGATCGAGCTCAGCGCGCTGTCGCTGGCGATCGGCCAGTTCCGCCCGCCGGACCGGCCTCTGCTCATCGGCTCGCACAAGGCCAACTTCGGGCACCTGGACTCGTCGGCCGGCATTCTCGGCCTGCTGAAGGCGATCCTCGTGGTCCGCAACGGGGTGGCCCCTCCGCAGATCAAGCTCGACCGGCCGACGCCCACCTTCAGTTGGGCCGGCTCGGGCCTGGCCGTGCCTACCGTCGCCACCCCTCTCGCCGGGCGGTCCGGCCCGTTCCTGGCCGGCGTCAGCGCCTTCGGGCTGTCCGGCACGAACGTCCACGTCCTGGTCGGCGCGCCGGCACAGCCGGTGACCGGGTCGGGGGAGCCGGTGGTCGAGGGGCCGGCGACCGCGACGGTCGGGCGGGCGGCCGAGGTGGCGCAGCTGCTGGCCGGCGACGAGCCGCTCACCGCGGGCGGGCCGGTGGTGGTCGAGCCGGTGCTCGTGGTCTCCGGTCCCACCCCGGCCGCGCTGCGCGCGCAGGTCGACGCGTACCGGGCCGTGGTGGCCGGCGCCGGCCCCGACGACCTGGCCGACGTGGTGCACAGTGCGGCGGCCCGGCGCACCCACCACCCGCACCGGCTGGCTGTGGTGGGTGCCTCGGCGGCCGCGCTGGACCGGGCCCTCGGCGGCTACCTGGCGGGGCGGGCATCGCCCGGCTACGCCGTGGACGGCCTGGCGGAGGCCGAGGGCACGCCCGTGGTGCACGTCTTCTCCGGCCAGGGCGCCCAGTGGCCGGCCATGGGCCTCGACCTCTACGCGGCCTCCCGGGTCGTGCGGGACACCCTCGACGAGTGCGACGCCCTGGTGCGCGACACCGCCGGCTGGTCGCTGCTGGACCGGCTGCGCGACCCGAGCCGGGACGCGCTCGCCCAGACCGAGCACGCGCAGCCGGCCGTCTTCACGCTCCAGCTGGCCCTGTCGCGGCTGTGGAGCTCGTGGGGGGTCGGGCCCGGCGCGGTCATCGGGCACAGCCTCGGCGAGGCCGCCGCGGCGTGCGTGGCCGGAGCCCTCAGCCTGGCCGACGCGGTCCGGCTGGTGGTGCACCGGGGCCGGCTGATGCAGCAGGCCCGCGGCTCCGGCTCGATGGTCGCGGTCGAGCTGCCGGCCAGTGAGGTGGCCGAGGTCCTTGCGCGGTGCGGTGGCGAGGTGCGGGTCGCCACGGTCAACGGCCCGGCGTCGGTCATCATCGCGGGCCCGGCGGACCCGCTGCACCGCGCCGTGGCGGCGCTGCAGGCCGGCGGGGCGACCTGCCTGCCGCTCGGCCTGGACTGCGCGTTCCACACGCCGGCGATGCGCCCGTACGGGGACGCGCTCGCCGATCTCCTCGGCGGCCTCGCCGTCGCGCAGCCGACGGTGCCGTTCCTGTCCACTGTCGACCCTGAGGTGGACCAGCCGGTGCCCGACGCCGCCTACTGGGGGCGCAACGCCTGCGAGCCGGTGCTGTTCTGGCCCGCCGTGGACCGGTTCCTCGCCCGGCGGGCGGCGGTGTTCGTGGAGGTGGGCCCGCACCCGGTCATGGCCCGCTCGCTCGGGGCGGCCCTGGCGTACCGCGACCGCGGTGGCACGGTGGCGGGCACCCTGTCCCGGGACCGGCCGACGCGCTCCACTGTGGCCTACGCGCTCGCGAAGCTGTACGCGGCCGGGGTCGAGCTCGACTGGCGCGCGGTCTACCCCGGGCGCCGGCGCTATGTCCCGCTGCCGGCGGTCCCCCTCGCCGGCGAGCGGTACTGGCTGCCCGTGACCGGCGGGACCGTCCCAGGTGGACGCAGGGCGAACGGGACGGCGTCGAACGGCGGGGGGCGCTCCGCCGAGGCCACTGGCAACGGCGGGCCCAACAGCGGCTCCACCCATGACGGCGCCTGGCCCGCCGGCTCCCCGGCCGGCGCCGCGCCCGCGGGTGCGGGTGGCCCGGGTGCCGGCGCCCTGCGCGCCGAGGTCCGGCTGTTCGACGCCGAGGGCCGGTTGGTGACCACGCTCAGCGGGCTGCACGCGGGTGCTCCGGCGGCCGACCCGGTGCCTGTCGGCGCCGCCCCGGTGGCGGCTGCCGGTCCGGCAGCGGCTGCTGGCCCGGTGGCGGTTGCTGGGCCGGTGGTGGGTGCCAAGCCGGTGGCGGACGCCGCGCAGGCGGCCGGTGCCGGGCCGGCGGTGGCTGCCGCCGCGGCGCCGGAGGAACCAGCGCCGGCGGCGACCGAACCGGCCGCGGCTGCCGCGGCCCCGCGGCAGCCCGGGCGTGAACGCGTCGCGGCGCTGGTGACCAGCCTGGCCGCGCTGGCTCTGGGGTACGCCGAGGACCGGCGGCTGTCGCGTACCCGCGGCTTCTTCGATCTCGGCATGGACTCGCTCACCCTGGTGGAGTTCGTCCGCCAGGTGGAGCGGGAGGTCGGCTGGCCGCTGGGCGCGAGCGCCGCGATCGAGCACCCGACGATCGACGCGCTCACCGACTACATCGTCGCTGCGGCGCCGCCTGCCGCGCCGGAGGTCCGCCCGCCCGCCCCTGGCCCGGCGGAGGATCCGGCCACGACCGCACCGGCGGCCGAGCCGGCCCCTTCGCCCGCGCCGGGAGACGGGCCTGCCGCCGGGACAGCGCCGGCCGGCGTCGTGGAGTCGCCCGCGCCGCGGGTCCACGCCGCCGCCGTGCTCCCGCGGCCGGGCGCGGAGCCCATCGCCATCGTCGGCATGGGGTGCCGGGTGCCGGGCGCCGAGGGGCTTGACGCGTACTGGCGGCTGCTCCGCGACGGTGTGGACGCCACCGCCGAGGTGCCGGCGGACCGGTGGGACGCGCAGGCGCTGCTCGCCGACGGCAGCGTGCGGCCGGGCACGGTGGTGACCGGCCGCGGTGGGTTCCTCGACCGCGTCGACCTGTTCGACAGCGGGTTCTTCCGGGTCTCCGCGCGCGAGGCCCGCAGCATGGACCCGCAGCAGCGGATCTTCGCGGAGGTGGCCTGGGAGGCGCTGGAGGACGCCGGCGTCGACACCCAGGCCCTCCGGGCCGGGCGCACCGGGCTGTTCGTGGGCATGAACACGACCGACTACCAGCAGCTGCTCACGCGCCGGGCCGTGGACGTGGACCTGTACTACGGCACCGGCAACTCGTTCAGCGGGGCGCCCGGCCGGCTGTCCTACTTCCTCGGCATCCGCGGCCCGAGCATGGCGGTCGACACCGCCTGCTCGTCGTCGCTGGTAGCGGTGCATCTGGCCTGCCAGAGCCTGCGGGCCGGGGAGGCGGAGCTGGCACTGGCCGGCGGGGTCAACGTCATGGTCACGCCAACCGTCTACCTCGCGATGTCCGCGGCCGGCGCGCTCGCCCCGGACGGGCGCTGCAAGCCCTTTGACGCGAGCGCCGACGGGTACGGGCGGGGCGAGGGCGCCGGCGTCGTGGTGCTGAAGACACTCGCCCGGGCGGTCGCCGACGGGGACCGGGTCTACGCCGTGATCCGGGGCAGCGCGGTCAACCACAACGGCGCGAGCGGCGGGCTGACCGTGCCCAGCACCGACGCCCAGCGCGAGCTCATCAAGGCCGCGCTCGACGCGTCCGCCCTGTCCCCGGCCGAGGTGGACTACGTCGAGGCGCACGGCACCGGCACCAGGCTGGGCGACGCCGCTGAGCTGGGAGCGCTGGCGGGCACGCTCGGCCCCGGGCGGCCGGCGGAGCGGCCGCTGCTGGTGGGGTCGGTGAAGACCAACATCGGGCATCTCGAGGCCGCGGCGGGCGTGGCCGGGCTGATCAAGACCGCGCTCGCGCTCTGGCACGGGGAGATCCCGCCGCACCTGCACTTCTCGCGCCCCACCGACCAGGTCGACTGGGACCGCATCCCGGTCCGGGTCGCCGCCGCCCGCACCCCCTGGCGCGCCGCGGGCAGCCGGCCCCGGGCCGCCGGGGTCAGCGCCTTCGGGTTCACCGGCACGAACGCCCACGTGGTGGTGACCGAGGCCGAAGCGGCACCGTCCCCGCGCGGCGCGGGCCGGCCGCCGCGCGCGCACCTGCTGGTCGTCTCAGCGGCCACCGAGACGGCGCTGGTCGCAGCCCGGGAGCGGCTGCGCGAGCGGGTCGCCGCACTCGACCCGCAGGAGCTGGCCGACGCGTGCTTCACCGCCGGCGCCCGGCGCACCCACCTGGAGCACCGGCTGGCGCTGGTCGGCTCGTCCCAGGCCGAGCTGCTCAACGCGCTCGCGCCGGAGCCGTCCGCGTTCCGCCGCACGGGCACCGCCCGGCCCGGCGAGGCGCGGCAGGTGGTCCTGGTCTACGGCACCGGGGCGAACGTGCCGTGGGAGTCCTTCGACCGGGACGAGCCGGCCTTCCGGGAGAAGCTGGACGCGCTCGACGCCGCCGCCGGCCCGGGCCGCCGCTCGATCCGGCAGGCGCTGCGCGCCGGCGGCCTGGGCGGCGGCGACCCGGTCGCGGTCACCGCGGTCCAGATCGCGCTCACCGGGCTGTGGCGCGAGCACGGCATCACCCCCGGCGCGCTGCTCGGCTTCGGCCCGGGGGAGGTGGCCGCCGCGCACGCCGCCGGCCTGCTGGACCTGGAGCAGGTGATCGAGGTGGCCCGCCGAGGGCGGCCGATCCAGCTGTCCGGGGAGCCCGCCGTGCCGCTGTGGCTGGCCTCGCTGGGCGGGCCGGTCCCGCGCGGCGCGCAGCCTCCGTGGGGGTCGTACGAGAGCGTGAACGGGTCGGCCGGCGCGGCAGCGGCCCGGCTCGCCGCGGGCCTGCTCGCCGACGGGCTCGACCTGCTCGTCGCGGTCGACACCGGGGGAGCCGCGGGCCATGTGGCGGCCGGTGAGCCCGGCTCCTTCACGGTGATCGGCGCCGACCTGCACCGGGGGGTGGCGCGGGGTCGCGACTGCCTGGTCCGGGCGGTGGCCGAGCTCTACGTCCACGGCTGCCCGATCGACTGGTCCCGGCTCTTCGGGAGGCGGCCGTACCGGGTGGGCCTGCCGTCGTACCCGTGGCAGCGCCGCCGGCACTGGTTCGGCGGGGCGGACCAGCCGCGACCGGCGGCCGAGGCGACCGAGGCACAGGTGACGGCAGGACCCGGCGTGCCGGCCGGACCCGGCGCGGCGCCCGCGGCCGTGGCGGATGCCGGGCAGGCCGCAGCTGGTAACGGCCACGCCGTGGCTGGCAGCGACCACGCCGTGGCTGGCAATGGGCACGGCGTGGCTGGCAGCGACCACGCCGTGGCCGGCAATGGGCACGGCGCGGCGGGTGACGGGCCGGGCGCCGGCCCTGGCGTGGTGCTCACCCCGCTCGCCGGCCAGCTGCTCGGCGGGTCGGCGCAGGCCCGCGGGGACCGGCTGCTGGACTTCGTCCTCTCCTGCGTCGCCGAGGTCCTCGGCGAGGACTCCGCCGCGGACGTCGAGCCGGACAACGGGTTCTTCGACCTCGGCATGGACTCGGTGATGGCGTTGACCCTCAAGGGCCGGCTCGAGGGCGCGCTCGGCCTCGAGCT
>DASSUC010000055.1:0-4429 GCA_035707405.1 Micromonosporaceae bacterium
TAGGTGGTGTTGCCGGGCTCGGCCTGGGCCAGCCGCTCGGCGATGGTCAGGCCCTGCCGGTACAGGGCCTGGGCCTGCTCACCCTGGCCCGACTGGACCGCGAGGTCACCCAGCCGTTCGTAGGAGACCGACAGGTCGCGGACAGAGCCGGTGCCACTGGACACCATCCGTTCAACATGTTCCGCCAGCCGTCCGCTGAGAAGCCGCTGTAGCTCGGTGGCGAGAGCGAAATGGCCTGGACTGTCCGGCGTACCCCGGGCCGTGGCCTCTGCCATCTGGACGAGCTGTTGGTGGTTCGCGGCCAGCACGCGGGCCAGCATGTCGGCGACGACGGTGTCTGCCGCGCCGAGGCGGGCCAGCACGTCCAGGCTGTGCGCGACCTGGCCGGGAGCGAGCCCGGTCAGCACGGCGGCGAGCAGGGCGGGCCCGCCGTGGTCCGGGTCGGTGAGAAGCTTGGCGACCAGAGCCTCGCCGAGGCGGTCGGGACGCAGCGGGTTGAGCCGGCCGGGCCCGGGGTAGAGGCTGGCGAGCCACCGCACGGTTCGGCGGCGCAGTGCGGCGGATGGCTCCCCCGCCAGGTCGGGCAGGAGGGCGAGCAGCGCATGAGCCTGGTCGTCGTCGGCGGCGCCGGCGAGGGTGGCCAGGCCCACCGCCAGGCGGCGCAGCGACGCCGGCAGGTCACCCGGCGCTGTGGCGTCCCAGTAGCGCTGCTCGTGGTCGAGGACGCGGTCCACCGGTGGCCTGCTGGTGTCGGGGGTGCCGCCGGAGAGGGCCCCGTCGAACGCCTCGAAGAGCACCCCCAGCGGCAGCTGGTACTGGCTGCCGGACAGGGCCGGCCGTGCCGGGGCGGGCGATGGGACGTGCGCGCCGTGCCAGGCCCGGCTGAGTTCGGCGACCGCGGTCCGGTACAGCTCCTCCCGCTGGCCGACGCTGAGCGTACGGGCCGCGTCGGCGTCGCCGGCACCGTCGAGTACCGTCCGCAGCGCCGCGCTGGCGATCCTGCCGACGTCGTCGAGCACATCGGTCAGGCCCGCAGCCGCGGTGCGGGTCAGCAGCAGCACCCGCACCGGGGCCACCGGGGTGGCATGGGTACGCAGGCGGTCCAGCAGCGCGCGCAGGGTCTCGGCGGGCGTGGCCTCGGCGTAGTCGACGACGACCAGGCGGGGCAGCGGCACGGCGGCGACGTCGGGTCCGGTGCCGGTCCACACCCCCGCCACCCAGCCTCGGGCGCTCATTCGCCGGCACAGCTCGGTCGCGTACCGCGTCTTGCCCGCCCCGCCGCGCCCGGCGACCCGCACCACCTCCATCGCGCTGGGCTGCTCGCACCACACCTGGGCCTGCGCCAGGTCGGCGTCGCGGAACAGGTACGGCACCACGCCGTAGTCGGCGCGGAGCAGGTCGGCAGGGCTCGACCGGGCCTTGCGCACGAACGTGGCCCACGGCCGGTCCAGGGTGTGCTCCGCACCGTCGACGGGCAGCACGGCGTGCCAGGCGGCCCGGTCGGCCAGCACCGCGGCGGTGTTGGCGGCGGCGACCCGCTGCCCGTGGGCGACCAGCTGCCCGGGCACGCCCGGCCCGCCGGCGAGCAGGGCCGAGACCGGTGACGCCCACCCGCCGAGGTCGCTGTAGCGGTCCCGGGTGGCGATGACCACCCCCACCACCGCCCGGCGGGTCGGGCACACCAGCGGCGCCCCGGAGATGCCCGGAACCGCCTGCCCGTGGCTCAGCTGGAGGAACCCGTCGCCGGTGACACCTTCGAAGGCGAACGAGGCCGGTGACCCGGGTGGGGCGGCCCCTTCCTCGCGGGGTGGGAAGCCGTAGGCGTGGCAGCCGCCGCCGAGCGGGTCGCCGGTGGCCAGCGCCGCGCACGGATGGGTGGCGACCCAGCCCGCGTCGGGGCGCAGCCGCAGGAGAGCCAGGTCCGGGAACGGCCACAGGGCCGTACCGTCCGTTGGCGCCGACCGGGCGGCCACCTCGGCGCGTACCGGGTCCTCGCCCACGGCCGGGTCGGCCGGCACCACCGAGACCCGGTCCAGCTCGCCGCCGTCGGCGTGGGCCACGTGGGCGGCGGTGAGCACCCACCCCGGCGCCACGAAGAACCCGGTGCCGAGCACACCGCCAGTGTCCGGGTGGTCGACCCGCACCACGTGGCGGCGCAGCTGCCCCGTGTCGACCCGGGTGCGCAGCGCGCCGGCTCCGGCGGCCGGGTCAGCCGGCACCGGCCGCCCGCCAGGTCAGCGTGACCCGCAGGCTCGCCTGGCTGTCGGCGTCGACCAGCAGGCCGGTGAGCTTGCCCGCCTTGGCGGTCAGCGACAGTCCGAACTCGACGCTCGCCTCGGCCGGCTTGACCCGGTCCCACACCTGGGCCAGCTGCCCGGCGACCGCCTCGACGGTGTCGCGGACCCCGTCGAAGGAGAGCAGCCGCTCCGTGCCGGCCGTCTGCGGGCCGCCCCCGTCGGCCAGCTCGACGAAGAACTCCACGCCCCCGGCCTCGACCCGCTCCACCCGCTTGGCCCGTGCCGGCCCCGGCTGCCCCATCCAGCACCCCTCAACGCATCCGATGCGTGGACGCGCGGCGACAGCGTGCGGTGCCGCGCACGGCGTAGTCTCGTCCGGCCGGGCCGGGCCCACAAGCACAGCCACACGTCAGGTAGCCGACACATCCACGCCACCCGCCGCCCGCAGGACCTCCTCGACCGGGTACGGCGTCTCCTTGCTCACGGTCTGCAGCTGGCGGATGAAGCGGGTCATCACCACGGCGACCGGCGCGTGGCGGGCGACGATCGCGGCGGCCGGCTCCGGCAGCCCGCCGGGCGGGCGCCCGGTGGCGGCGCAGTCGCGCAGGACCTCGTCGCACTGCGCCGGTGTGGTGCCGCACAGCGTGCTCACCAGCGAGCGGGCCAGGTGCGTGGCCGTGTAGCACCGGTCGTAGCTGCGGTGCCGCTGGAAGAACGCCGCCTCCGCCGGGCTGAGGTGGAACCGCGCGGACATCGCCAGGCCGAGGTCGGCGAAGTAGAGGCGGTGCCCGTCGGTGAGCAGGTTGTCGAGGTGCGCGTCGAGGTGCAGCAGGCCCCGCGCCCCCATCGCCGCCACCCCCGCGCGCAGCTCACGCTCCACAAAGGAGTACGCCGCCGCCGCACCGGCACCCCCGGCGGCAGCGCCCAGCCAGGCCCGTACGGTGTGCGGCACGTGCTCCAGGAACAGCACCACGCTGGCCGTGGACCGGGCCAGCGCGGCCAGCCGGGCCCGCACCGCCGCCGACCCTTCCCAGTAGGCGACCGTCCGCTCCAGCTCGGCCAGGTCCACCGGGACGGGCGGCCGGGGCAGCACCCGCCAGTGGTGCAGCAGCGGGAAGGCCGCACACCCGCCGGCCTGGACCCAGCCGGTGGTCATCAGGTGCGCCGCCAGCTCCCGCCACGCGCCGAACCCGGCCGAGCCAACGCCGTACTGGTAGAAGGTCGGCAGCCCGAACAGGTTGGCCGTGGAGCGCACGTGCTGCGGCCGGCGCTCCAGGTCGGTCAGCGGCACCTTCTTGACGAAGACCCGTACCCCGTCCACCTCGAGCGACGCGGTCGTCCCGCCGATGCCGACGCCGGCGGGCGTGGCGGTGTCCAGCAGCGCGGCGAGCCGCCGGTCGTCCAGCCGGGCCAGGCGGGCGGCGACCGCGCGGTGCCGCTCGAGGCGCTCCCGTCCCGCCACGGCTGCCAGTGTGGCAGCCTCCGCAGCCTCGCGAGCAGCACCAGCCGGCCCGCGTCGCGTAGCCACGACCATGACGCAGGCACCGGCCGACCATGCCGGACCGGCACCGGCGGGTGCCATGGCGGTGCCGGTCGGCGGGTGTCGTAGGGTAGCCCCGGCATGGCAACTCAACAGGGTGTGCGCAGGTCGCCACGGCTAGCTGCGGCAACGGTCGCTGTCCTGCTCGGCGCGGCGGTCGCGCTGCAGGGCTCCGGACCCGGCGGGCGTCCGGCGCCACCCGGTGCCAGCCCCCGTGCCTTCGTGGCCGTACCGCCGGCCACCAGCGCCCCCGCCGCCCGCCTGCCCCGGTCGCTGACCGTCATCGGCGCCGGCGACGTGCTGCTGCACCCGGCGGTGTGGCGCCAGGCCGCCGCCGACGCCGCCGCGGCCGGCCGCCCCGGGTACGACTTCGGGCCCATCTTCGCCGGCGTCGCACCCGACGTCACAGCCGCGGACCTGGCCATCTGCCACCTGGAGACACCGCTGGGCCCGCCGGGCGGCCCGTTCTCCGGCTACCCGCGGTTCTCCGTGCCGCCCCAGGTCGCCACCGCCCTGCGGCAGGCCGGGTTCGACACCTGCTCGACCGCGTCCAACCACACCCTCGACGCCGGTGAGCAGGGCGTGTACCGCACCCTCGACGTGCTCGACGCGGCCGGGCTGCGCCACGCCGGCAGCCACCGCAGCGCGGCCG
>DASSUC010000056.1:0-13497 GCA_035707405.1 Micromonosporaceae bacterium
CTCGGCTTCGCCGAGCACGACGGCCTGCCCAGCGACGCGTCTTCGACCGTTGTTGTGGACATGACCCGCGCGGTGGCAGCGACCCTGCAAGCCCGTCGGTGGATCGGAGGAACCCCTGCGGCGCAGGTCGTGTCGTTCCTCCAGGAAGCCCTACCCATGGTCGACGGCGGGCAGTTGGCAGTCGTGCTACGTAAGGACTGGGAGCTGCCCGCTGGGCGGCGTGCGGCTAGCAACGCCCTCGACGTTGCGCTCAGCCACGCCCTGCTCCGCTGCGCGGAGAACGGAGTCGTTGTTCTACAGGACCGAGCCGACGCACCCAACAAGGTGCTGCTCTCCGACGGCCCAGACGTCCGCCTCGCTAGCCACATTCTGGTGCAGGGGGCCGCGCCGTGACCGCCCATTTCACCGAGTACGTGTGCTGGAGCCGCGCGAACGTCGCAGAAACCATCAATACCGAAGCCGTGCACGCCAACCCTGCGGTCTTCCTGGCCACCCACCGGCCCTTGGCTGTCCTCCGTAAGGGCTGGGAGTCGTCGGAACCCGGCGAGCAGGTCGACGAGCGCACGGTGCTTAGGGACTTCGTCGACCGCCCGCCGACCGGAGGCGTCGTCTTGATGCCCATCATCGGTGAGTCCGGCACCGGCAAGTCACACCTGGTGCGGTGGGTCGGCCAGCACCTGCAGGACAACCCGAGCCGGCGGGTCATCTACCTGCGCAAGACCGAGACCAGCCTGTCAGCGGTCATCAGGGCGCTCCTTGCAGACCTCGACGGTCCAAGGTTCCAGGACGTACGGGATCGGGTCAGCCGCAGCATCGGACAGTACGACGAGCGGCGGCTTCCTCACGAGCTGCTCGACAGGCTCGCACTTGCGCTGCAGTTCGCCGACGCGGCAAACGCAGCAGAGACCGGCGAGCACGCCATGATGCGCAAGGCACTGACCGCCGAGCGGGGACTGCCGACCCTGCTGCGCGACTACGAGTACCGACGCCACCTGCTAGGTCCCGACAGCGTCGTCACCCGCTTCGCCACAGAGCTGCGCCGCGGACGCCGCGGCCACGAAGGGGAGCGACCAACCGCGTTCGGCCCAGACGACCTGGTCGCCGACATCGACAAAGATGAGATCGGTCCAGTCGCCTCAGTGATCTACCGCCAGCTCGGGCATCCTGCGCTTCGGGAGCTGGCCGCGCGGCTGCTCACCGAGAACCTCGACAGCGCCGTTCTGCGGCTGACCGACCTGGACGGCGGCCAGCTTGCCGAAACCATGATCGACATTCGGCGGGAGTTCCACCGCAGAGGCCAGGAAATCGTCCTGCTCGTCGAGGACTTCGCGTTGATCCAAGGCATCCAGCGGGACCTGCTCGACGCCATCAGCGAGGCAGGTGTGCGCGAGGGCCGCCAGGAACTGGCGACAGTCCGCACGCTCATGGCCGTCACCGGCGGTTACTTCAAGTCGCTGCCCGAGACGGTCAAGACCCGTGCTGCGGCCAGCGTCCCGTATGTCTACGAGCTGGACGTCCCGATGGGCGCTGGCCCCGTGGGGGTCGGTGACCAGCACGTAGTCGACCTCGTGGGGCGGTACCTCAACGCCGCCCGCACGGGTGAGGCGGCGCTCGTAGACGCCTACAACGATGCTCAGTCGGCTGAGTGGGTACCCAACGCCTGCGACTCGTGTCGATTTCGCCAGCCCTGCCACGAAGCGTTCGGTGAGTCTTCCGAAGGTTTCGGACTGTACCCGTACAACAGGACGGCGGTGCTGCGGGCGGTACGGGTGACCGCTGGCCGCGACGAGATGACCTTCAACCCCCGCAGGGTGCTCAGCCGTGTCGTGCGGCAGGTCCTCGACAACTACGACACCGCCATCAGGGATGGCCGCTTCCCACCGAGGGCGTTCCGGAACGACTTCCCCCGTAGCCGCCTCGACCGGTTCCTGGCACCCGAGGTTGAGGCACAAATGCTGCAGGCCGATCCCGAGGATCACGAGAGGCGGGTGGACCTGATCGAGTTCTGGGGCGACCCTGCGGCCGGTGTAGCGAACCTACCCGTCGGCATACACGAGGCATTCCGTCTGCCGCCGCTGCCGTCGACGACGATCAACGCGCCGGTACCGGAGCCCCAGCCGGCCGCCCAGACCGCCTACGAGGGGCCGGCGACGGCATCGGCGCTGCAGATGAAGCTCAACGCTGTCGACGCCTGGTACGGCCGCGGGGAGCCACTTCCCCAGGACCTGGCCCGCAACCTGCGTTCCTGGCTGCGCCAGGCGGTCACTACGCGCGTACCGTGGCACGACCTGGGTCTTCCCTACCCGACAGACGTCATCCGCAAGGCAGCCCTACGCGATGGGCAGGGCCACCGCGATCGGCTCGGCAATGCCGTCACAATCGAACACGCGTTCGGCGACAAGGCGCCCCCACCGCCGGGCCCGGCCACGATCGTGCTTAAGAAGGGGCCCGTCACGGCCACGATGTTCAAGGCCATCTTCCGGCGTGTCGAGAAGGGAGACTGGAACTTTCCCGGCGGTCCAGCCCAGCAGCGGCTGCTGTCGCGATGCCTTGACGAGTGGGCCGCGTCGATGGTGGAGGCCGTGCGCGAACATGTCGGGCTGCACCGGGCGCAGACCCTTGCGGCCGCAGTCGAGGCATCCCTGCTCGGTGCTCGCCTATTGAACTTGCCGGGAAGCCGAGCGCACAGCCGCGAGGATCGGCTCACTGCGGTGCTTGATCCCGGCCCCGACAGCCGGGGCGGCGCCGTCGCGACGCACAAGGACGCCGAAACGCGGGCACCGGAGTGGACCCGGTTGGCAAGCCAGCACCTCAGCGTGCGTGCAACCTTGGTAGCCGAACTTCGGCGGGCGGTGGGAGCGGCACAGGGAGGCGGCGGCGAGCAACTCGTCGACGCCACGGTGCTGCTACCCGCCATCGACGCGTTTGTCGCCGACTGGCGACTCAAGGCCGACACCGACAACCTGCCCGAATGGCTCCACGGAGCGTACAGCCAACTCCGCGGCCACTTCGACGCGGCGCTGCAAGCCCAATGGACGCAGCTTCGCGACATGACCGCCGAGTACCGCAGACTCACCGGCGACACAGAGCCTGACGTGCTGCTCAAGGAGCTCGAAGGCGCCCTCAGCGTCCTGACCCGGGTCGCCCCCGGCGCCGGAGGACGCAGCCCGGAGGCCTGGCTTGAGGACCTGCGGCAAGCCCGCAAGTACCCGTGGGCGCAATGGCAGAGCCTGCTCGAAGAGGTGGGCGAACCAGACACGGAGCAGGACACCAACTCCGGTGGGGATGACGCCCGCCTGCGACGGCTGCGTATAGCCGCTGTCGACCGTGGGGAGCGATTCTGCGCCGTGCTGCCCTTCCTGCGGCAGTGCGACCGGTGGCTCGACGACGGACTGCGGCAGGCCGAGCGGAAGCGCAGCACTCAACCGGCCAACCCGCTTCCGGAGTTGCACCACGTCCTAGCCGAGATCAAAACGCTGCTGGACAACTGGCGGGAGGTGCCGAATGGATGACTCGCTGCTAGACAAGGCTCAGCGGCTGCAGGCCATCGCCGGGGAAGTGCGGGCCGCGCTCGGCGCCCTCCACGATGCCCGCCGGCTGGCCAGCCGCGCCAGCGACCTCCGCACCGCCGTGACCGCTCCTGCGCTGGCCGCCCAAACCTGGCATGCCTGCGCCGAGGCAGGCGTGCCAGACCTGACGGCTCCACAGGACGCAGGACTCGCCAGCGCTGTCACCAACCTGCGTCAACGCCTCGATGCGGGCGAGCCTCCGCCAGATAGCGACTTCGATACCATTAGACACGGCCTCGCCGCGCTGGCCCGCCGCACCGACGAGGCCATCGCCCAGGCATGGCCGCGCTTCGCACGCTCGAAGGCGGAGGCGGCCGGGCTTGCGTCCGTCCGGGTGCTTCCCCCGGCCACCAGGCAGTCGTTGACCGCGACGATCACGGCGGTCGAACAAGCCATGACGCCCCCGCCGGCCAATCCGTCACAGGTCCAGGCGTTTGCCCACAACCTCGCCCAGCTCGAACGACAGATGGGTGACGCCCGGGTACGCGAGCTGCCGGCACCCTTGGTGCAGGTGTTCGACCGCCTCGGCACCGGAGGGTTCCCGCTTCGTGAGCTGACCGCACAACAGCTGCGCCTGCTACACGAGCATGGGTTCGCCGATGACCTCGTCCTGCGGTGGACCGCGTGACAGCGCCGATCCCGCCAGCGGTGCTGGGTGCGGCACTCAACGCGATAGAGAACCGGGAACTGCCACTGCTGGCGTGGGGTGTCGTCGATCGTCATCTCAGCGACGCCGAAATGCGCCAAGCTGTCCAGCACGGGCTCGACGAGGCCGCCGCACCGTATGAGGTCGGGGCGGTCGTTGACACACTGGTCGACAGTGCACTAGTCATCGAGGTCGGGGAGGGGCGGTGGCGGTCGCGTTTCGCGGAGACGCTGCGGCTGCTGGCGCGGTCCCGCCAGCTGTTCACACTCGGCACCGGCGACTGGTGGCTGCGGGGACGGCGTCTGGTGGCCGACTACCGGGTCCTCGCACAGCCCCGACGCTACCCCAAGCGTGATGTGTCGCTTGCCGAGCTGCTCGACCGCGTACGAGAGGTCCACCATCTGACCGACGTCGGCCGTGACGTACTCACCGCCCAAGTCGGCGCGGACCTGTTGGCCCGGTTCCAGGTAGACGCGACGACGGCTGTGCTCGACTCGCTGCGTAGCGACGGGGCTCAGGCGGTCATCGTCGCCGCCGGCACGGGCAGCGGCAAGACCCTGGCCTTCTACCTGCCGGCCTACGCATGGATGTCCGAACGGCTCAGCGGTCACCAGGTGCAGACCCTTGCCGTATATCCGCGCAACGAGTTGCTCAAAGACCAGGTCGGCGAGGCATTGCGGGCCGCACTAAAGGTGGTCGGCCGGCTCACCGACGGTGGCCGGCGGCCCCTGCGCATCGGCGCGCTGTATGGGGACACCCCGTGGTCGGGGCGGCAGCTCGGCTCCGCGCCGTGGCTGCAGGACGCCTGGCGGCCCCTAGCTGGCGGGCGGATCTGCCCGTACTGCGACTGCCCGCACTGCGACGGGGACCTGATCTGGACCGACTCTGACCGTGTCGCCGGGCGGGAACGACTGCGTTGCGTCGGGTGTTCACGCGAGGTGCCCGGACGGATCCTCGCTTTGACGCGTGATGCCTTAATTAGCCAACCACCGGACGTGCTGTTCACTACGACGGAGATGCTCCATCGGGCGTCGTCGGATCCACGCCTGGGCAGCTTGTCTGGATTCACTCCCGCGGGCTCGCATCCTCGACTGTTGTTGCTCGACGAGGTACACACATACCAGGGCGTCCACGGAGCCCATGTGGCTTTGCTGTTGCGCCGTTGGCGTAACGCCGTCGGCGCCAATGTCACGGTAGTAGGCCTGAGCGCGACCCTGGCCGACGCAGGCGCGTTCATGGCGCGCCTGGTAGGCATACCGGAGACAGACGTCACGCAGGTGGAGCCGACAGACCAGGATCTCGTGGACGAGGGTCGGCAATACCAGGTGGCGTTGCGAGGAGACCCCACCAGCGGCGCCAGCATGCTGTCGGTCACGATCCAGGCCTGCATGCTGCTCGGACGAGCCCTCGACCTGCCAACCACCACCCCGACCCTGGCCGGCAGCAAAGGCTTCCTCTTCACCGACGACCTCGACGTCACCAACCGCCTGTTCCATGACCTCAAAGACGCCGAGGGGGACGGCTGGACGGCCCGCAGACGATCCGGGGCGCAGAAGGTGCTAGCCAACCTCCGGTCAGCGTCGTTGCCCGACCGCGACCGCCGCGACCTCGACGGACAAGCCTGGGCGTTGGCGGACCGCACCGGCCACGATCTTCCAGGAACGTTCCCGGCGCGCGGGCTCCGGATCGGCAAGACCTCCTCGCAGGACCCCGGCGTCGCCGACGACGCCGATCTGGTGGTCGCAACGGCCTCACTCGATGTCGGCTTCAACGATCCGCGTGTCGGGCTCATTCTGCAGCACAAGTCGCCCCGGGACCCGGCCCAGTTCGTCCAACGGCGCGGACGCGCTGGCCGCACCCGCGACATGCGCCCTCTCACCGTCGTGACACTCAGCGACTTCGGCCGCGATCGACTGACCTACCAGGCCTACGATCGCCTCTTCGACCCAGACCTGGCGCCGCGGCCGCTCCCCGTCGGCAACCGGTACGTGCTGCGCATGCAGGCCACCTTCGCGCTGACCGACTGGCTGACACGCCAACTGCAGTGGCGCCACAACGCCCGCACGGTGCTCACCGCAGCCAAGGGCGTCGGGCATCCAGCCCGGGATCAGGTCGCTTCGCTGCTCGAACGGCTGCTCACCGACCCGCCTACACAGCGGGAGCTCACCGATTACCTGCAGTGGGCGCTGCATCTGGACGACGATGGTGCTCTCGCCGTGCTGTGGGACCCGCCTCGGGCACTGCTCACCTCCGTCGTGCCGACGCTGCTGCGACGTGTGCGAAGCAACTGGTCGACGGTAGGCGACGATCCTGGCGCTGTCGGTGACCTGTTCGCCCCTGAGTTCGTCCCACGGACGCTGTTCGCCCCTATGAACCTGCCCGAGGTCGAACTGCTGTTGCCGCCGGCCTTCTCTGCAAAGGTGGACAACCGCATGCCCGTCCTGCAGGCGCTGCGCGAGGCGGCCCCCGGGCGGGTCAGCAAACGGTTCGCCGTACGCTCAGGCGGGCAGCGGACATGGGTCCGAGTACCTCTAGACACCGCCGAGACGACCTTGCCGCTGCGGGACTTCGTGGACCGCGGAAGCGTCGAAGGCACGTGGACAGACGACCGCACCGGCGAACAGTTTCTGGTGGTGCGCCCCTACGCAATCCGGCTCACCGAGCCACCCCCGCAGGTCGCCGACACGGCCAACAGCAGGCCAACATGGCGGACGCAAATCGTCGCGCACGACGACGCCCCGTTGCGACGGGAGGTACCCAAGCCATGGGCCACATATGTGCACTACATCGACGTTCACACCCACGCCAACCGTCGACCACTGCAGGTGCGACGCTTCACCCCGGCAGCCACCGCACAAATGAAGACCCGCGGCAATCGCTCCGGTAGGGCATCGCCGCCCGCCCAGACGCGGCTGTCGTACGTTAACCACGCCGGCCAAGCAGCAGCCCTCGGATTCGCCCTCGACGTCGACGGAGTCCGCCTGCGGCTGCGCCTGCCCGACAACGTCGCGCTTGCCCGCCTCGCTCGCCTATCATCGCCGTCCTGGCGATCGATGTCTTTCCGGCACGCCGTCACTGCGGACACCGGGTTCGAGCCCGAAGCGGACTCATTCTTGCGGCTCTGGCTGGGACCGGTCTTCGAGAGCGCCGTCGTGGCGCGCGCCCTAACTCACGAGCAGCCCGTCGCACAGGCCTGCGCGGCGGTGACGGACGAGGAGCTGCGCCAAGCCGTCGTACGACTCACCGGGCTCCTCGGGGACGACACGGATGCCACGGCCGGCATCGACGACGAGGCAGATGACGACCCACGACAGCTGCGAGCCAGGCTACGCAAGGTGATCGCCGCGCCAGGAGCGGCACGTCGCCTACGTGAGCACGCGCAGCGGCTGCACCATACCAGCGACGGCGACCTTGACCTCGCCCGGCTGGTGCTCGCTCGCACGATCGGCGCTGCCGTCCATGCCGCGGTCCTGCGCCTCACGCCCGACGCAGGCGACGAGGACCTCCTGCTCGACGTCCACGTCGATGGCGACGGGGCAGATGTATGGCTGACCGAGACCACCGTCGGCGGGGCCGGCGTCATCGAGCAGGTTGTTCGGACCTATGTCGCGGACCCCCGCCGGTTCTGGCGCCTGGTCTGGGCACTACTACGCCCAGCTGACTTCGAGATCGTCGACGCCGAACTGCGGCGGCTACTCGTCGAGGTGGTCACGACACCGATGCAGCCGCTCGGGACGGCACTGTCCGCCGTCCGTGCAGCCAGCGACAATACCTCGACGCGGCGGGCGTTCGACGCGTTTCTCACCCAACTCGACAACAGCGGCTACCTTGTGTCGCACCCCGTGGTGTCCGCAATCGCGGTCCGGCTGCTGCGGCCAGGAACCGGGCCACGACACGATGCGGCCCTGCTCCATGTGCTCGACGCCTGGGATGAGGCGGCTCACCGCCTGGGTTTCGAGATCGACGCCAGAACGTGGTCCTCCCTGGTCCTCGACCGCCTCGGGCAGGACGTCCGGCACGTCTACCGGACACCAGACCAGGTGTACTCCAGCCTATGGCCACGCGGTGCGGACGCGTTCAACCGAGACCTCCAGGTGCTCTCACCCTACGATGACCTACCACCGCCAGTCGACCGCCAACTGGCGGCCGGACTCCTCGTCGATCAGGTGCCCGAGGTACCAGTGACCGGTGAAGACTGGCGCAGCACCTACGAGACGCAGATCACCGCGCGTGGCGCCGTCGACCTGGTGGCCCCAGTCCAGTCGGTCGCAACACTACGCAACGCGGTGCTGGAGGTCAGCAGTTGGCCGATCGACACCGGATACCTGTTCGTACACCCCGTCGTGCGGGGCGGCCAACGTGACAGCGGCCATGTCAAGGTCCGGCTCGAACTGCGCGAGGTAGAGCAGTGAGAGGCTCCGCCCGCACCCTGCGCCGGGGCCACACCCGTACCACCGAGAACCTGCGGGCACTCCTGCAGGCGATCTTCGTCAGCGAACTGCTGGTCCCCAGCGGCGAGATCTGGCTGGTCTCGCCATGGATCAGCGACATCGCCGTGATCAACAACGTGGACGGTGCGTTCACCGCACTAGAGCCAAGCTGGGGAGCACGGGAACTTCGGCTCTCGGAGATTCTCGCTCGGCTCGCCCTGCGCGGGACCCGTGTATTTGTCGAGACCCGCCCCGACGAGCGCAACAGACGCTTCCTGCAGCGACTCCAGGCACAGGTACGTACCCCGACCCTACACGTGCGGCGGTCAGAGGTACTCCATGAGAAAGGCCTACTGGGTGACCATTTCCTGCTCAACGGCTCGATGAACTTCACCTACAACGGCATCCAACTGCTCGACGAGTGGGTACGCTTCGACACCGACACCCAAGCCATCGCCGAGGCGCGGCTGGCGTTTCGCGCCCGGTGGGAGTCGGCATGACGGAAACGGAGACGTTCCTCCGAGAGTTCTTCGGGCCAGGCAACGACTTCACACTCCCCCCAACGTGGCGCTCCGACGAGCGCTACACCCGCGTCGCACCGTTCGTTGAAGATATCGCCTCGGTACCGGCCCGCCCCTTGTTCCTGCCCCGTCGCTACAACGGGCTGTCCTATGTCTATGCCAAGGCGTTCGGCGCGCCGATGGGGCGCAGACTCGGCGAGGCCCTGGCCGCCTTCGTCGGCCCGACCTACGGCCATTTCGTTTCTAGCCCTGTGCAACCCCGCCCCGGCGACCCCGTCGAGACGGCACTGGACAGGTTGGGCCAAGGGCCCATGTGGCGCATCGAGGTTCCCCAGACACATTGGCCGGCCGCCTGGCAAGCGCTTCATCTGCTCCGGACCGTCTGGCTCGACCGCCCGGCCCGCGCGAGCGACGACATCGTCCCGGTAGGCCGGCTCCTGCGTGACTTCCGCATCGCTCTGGCCAGCGGCGACGAACAACTGTCCGCGCTGTGCCTGCAGCGGCTCACCGCTTCGGGCGCCTTCGACGCCGGCAACATCGCGTTCTTGAGGGTTCGCCGCAACGATGCGCTCGGCTACCCCGAACGGGCACTCGACGGCGCGGAAGTCGACGACCTCTTCCGGATGAAACTGCCAACGCGGATCCGGGAAGCGTTGCTCGTCGCCGTGCATCGCCGGTACCTCACCCACGCCGCAGCCAACGGCGACGCAGATGCGGCACGTGACGTGCTCCTAGACCATCCCCAGTTCAGCACCCTGCTTACCGGCCCTGCCCAACTGGGACGCGAGGAGGCACAGGCCGCCCTGCTCGCCTTGGCGCTGGCGTTCCCGCCGTCTGCCGACCTCGCTGCCTTGCATGCGGCCACCCAAGATGTGCGCGACCCCTGGCTGCTGGCACTGCATGAGCACCTGCCACACCCGAGGGTAGCCACCAGCAAAATAACAGCTGTCGATGTCCGCGACCTCATCGAGTCCGGCGCATACGAGGCTGCCTGGCACGCAATCGAAACACTGCCAGCCGGTGTCGTCCGAGACAGACTCGCCGTTCACTGCGCTCTTAACGTCGCCGACCCCGTCCGAAGCGCCGACCTACACCAAGCCCTCACACGTGGCGGTACTGACTACATCCACCAGGTACTCAACCAGCCGTGGCAGCTTGAGGCATGGCAACGGCACATCGAGAATATCGGCCTGCTCGGGCGGGCCGTACCCCGGGACTGGCTTGAGTTTCTTGACAGAGTCATCGCCGGTGAGGACCTCTCCAGCCTCACCCAGACACTCGACGAGATGACCCGCCACTGGCCGACTCCAGCCGCCGCCGACCGGGACCTTGCCGCTAAGCTCGCTCAGATCCCGCTCGAACCATCCGCGGTCAGCATCACGCTTGACGCTCTGCCGCTCCTCCTCGAGCCCATGCAGGACGGAAGGGCCGGCGAGAGCAGCGGCGTCGCCGTCAGCCTGATCCTGCTGTCAGAAGACCTCAACGAAGCCGCACTCGTCGCTCTCACGATTGCGCTTAGATCGTTCCTGCTCGCCGGCCCCAACGCCGGCCGATACCGTGAGGTCGTCAGCTCGCTGTCAGACGTCGCACCGCAACTGGTCCAGGTTCGCACCATCGACCGAGTACTGGACATAGTGGATCTTCTACTGGTCGGACCAGCAGTGGACGAAGGTACCCGTGTAGCAGTCTGTAACGACCTCCTAACCCGTATACGGGGACTCGCCCGGCGACTATCTCCCGCCCAAGTCGTCCTCGCCGAGGAGTTGGGCCAAGAGGCCAGGCTAAGCCTCACCTGGCCAGCCCTGACAGGCCTGTCGCCCGAGACCCCAGCTCAAGTAGCTCACCGTCGCGTCGTACTGCTGTACAGCCTCCAGGAACGCGTCCTCGACCGAGTTCAGCGCGCCCTCCGCCAGATCGCACCAGGGCTTACCATCCACACCAGCAGCGAGCACGACGGCAGTGACCGACTTAGAGACCAGGCGCAGGCGAGCGACCTAGTGCTCCTCGCCACTCGACGGGCCACCCACGCAGCAACGGGCTTCATCGAACGATGGACAACAGGAGTCGTCGTCTACGTGCCTGGGGCCGGATCAGCCAGCATGCTGCACGCCGCCCTCGAAGCCTTGACGCAGCCGCTCGACAATCAGGTGCGTCGCTGCTGAGGTTGAGTCGCCGAGGGTCTCGCCGTTGAACCAGGCGTCGAGGCGGATGAGGTTGAGGGCCGCGGCCATGGTGTTGTGTTCCAGGCGGACGTTGGCAGTCCTCGGTAGCGGGTGCGGCGGGCGTTGGTGACCTTGACCGCCTGGGCGATGGTGGACTCGACGCCGGCTCTTCGGGCGTACCTACGCTGCCAGCCGGTGGTGGACTGCCCGGCTCTGGCCTGGTCGAGGGCTTCCTGGACCGGTCGAGGTCGCAGGGTCAGCTGCCGGCCGCCGCGGGTGGCGGTGGTGCAGCGGGCTTTGACCGGGCAGGGCTGGTAGGCCTCGCCAGCGAACTTGACCACGACCACGTCGGTGCCGCGCTGGACCGCCGGAGCCCACGACGCGTTGCGGATGCCAGGCCCGCCACTTGGGTGGTCTGGGTACGGCAGAGATCGACCAGCCCGGCGCGAGCTTGATTTGATCATCCGCACAGGACGCATTGACCCCTACCCCCAATCAGGCAAGCGCTTCGGTACACGCCGAGGATCGATGACCAATTCGAGATCCGGCGGGGTCCTTTCACGCCCATACATCCTCACCACCAACGCCGCCTTCATACTCATCTTCAGCGCCGGGCAACAGCAGTCGAGCGGGCACCTGGGTGCTTCGCAACCGCCGGACCTTCGTGGGTTTAGTTCTCTGGCCTCGGTTCGCTTCCTGCCACGTCGACCGCCCCACGGACGCGCAACGCGAACTCACGCGTCTGTGCCGCCAGCTCACCGGCAATCGCCAGGTGTCCCAGCTCCAGCTCCTCGACTCGGTCCACGTCGAAGCTGACGCTGCACAAGGCTTCCTCGCCGCCGAGTATGTCCAGCCATGGCATGTCACCTTCACAGGGCGCCATCCTGATCTTTGTTTGCCCGGGTCGAAGGTGTACGTGGATGGTCCACCGCGGTAAGCCGCGCATCTCTAGCTCCACCCGTTCGCGAGAGTCGATCGTTTTGCCGCGCGCCAGCAGACCTACCTCCACTGCCAGCGCACCGGCCGCCGACGCGAGCTGGTCGGCCACGGCGGCGTGCTCGCACCCGAGCACTTCGTGCGGCCCGAAGCCGATCACCACCCGGTTCCGGCCGCTGCTGACCTCCAGCACCGGTAGGCAGCCCGTTGTCTCGGTCGTCAACAGCGGAATTCCGTTGGTGCGCCAGTCCGCGTGGATCAACGCTCCCGGCGCCAGCAGCACCTCCGCCGTTCGCGCCGGCACTGCTAGCTGATCCTCGAACGACGGCCCGTCAGTGCGGTCTCTCATCGTCCGTCTCCTCGGCGTTGGTCCCGTTCTGAATGAGTCTCGGCATCCCCGGCCGAATAGAGGCCGGCGTGGGCCATGAGCTGACCGGCGGCGGCGAGCCGGTCGTAGGCGTTGACCCAGGTACGGCAGCGGGTCACGCCACAGACCTGGCATGCCCCGGCCGGCGGTTTGTTGCCGTGCGTCACGAGCACATGGCGCAGGGACGCAGTCACTTCGTCGGACGTGTCCCTGCCAGCGTTGGTGTGTGCGGCCGGCATCAGACGGTCCGCGTGTGTAGGTGGAGGCAGTTAGCGCAGCGCATCGTCGCGCCGCAGCACGGGCACCAGCTGGCGGACCGCTTGCGGACGAGGAACCCGCCGGCCAGGCCACCGAGCAGCGCCAGCACGAGCTTGACGTAGATCATCGAACCTCCCTGGCATGTGTGGCATGCCATGCCCCGGAGCAAGCTCGTGCTCCAGGCGCCGACCACCGTGAGCCACGGGGGCATGGCGTGCGTGCCCGTCAGGATGTCGCATCATTTGATGCTACGCAAGTACCTCAACGTTCTGTGATGCTACGTCTAAGATGTCCCGCACAAGCTCGGCATCTTGGTTACGCAGCGCTAGGAAGAGGTGCAGCAGATGAGGGAAGATCAGACGATGGCCCGCTTCACCCCACCGACACCACGCTCCCGCCGTCTCGGCCGGGAGCTGCGCCGGCTGCGCGAAGCCAAGGGCTGGAAGATGGAGGACGCCGCCCGCCACCTGCGCTGCTCAACCTCGCGCATCAGCCGCATCGAGTCCGGCGACATCAAGGCCAAGCCAGGCGACGTCATGGAGCTGCTGGTCGCCTACGACATCGGCCTGGACGGCGAGCCCGGCGCCTCCCTGCTGGCATTGGCCCGC
>DASSUC010000057.1:0-49054 GCA_035707405.1 Micromonosporaceae bacterium
GATCATCGGGGTCGGCGAGGCGACGGTGTCGTACATGACGCTGTTCCTGCACCACTACCTCGGCATCGACCCGGACGAGCTCTACCGCCACGTGCAGCCCACCTGGAAGCTCGGCATCAAGTTCGACTGGGGACCGCACCCCGACGGCTTCATGGGCCCGTTCGACTGGTCGGCCGACTCGGTGGGGCTGATCGGCGCGATCGAGACCACCGGCAACATCAACGGCTCCACCCTGGGCTCGGCGATGATGGTCGCCGACAAGACCGCCGTGTACGACGTCGGCGGGCGTCCGGTGTCGCTGATGAAGTACATGCCGTTCGCCTACCACCTCGACAACGCGCAGTTCGTGTCCTTCCTGACCAGGTACGCGCGCGAGCGCGGGGTGCACCACATCGACGCCACCCTCGCCGACGTCGTGCTCAGCGATGACGAGTGGGTCGACCACGTGACCACCACTGACGGTCGCGAGCTGCGCTTCGACATGTACATCGACTGCTCCGGCTTCCGCTCCCGGCTGCTGGGCCAGGCCCTGGGCACCCCGTTCCGCAGCTTCGCCAGCAGCCTGTTCACCGACTCGGCGGTGACCGGCAACGTCGACCACGGCGGCCACCTCAAGCCGTACACCCAGGCGACCACCATGAACGCCGGATGGTGCTGGTGCATCCCGACCCGCGAGAGCGACCACCGGGGGTACGTCTACTCGTCGGCGCACATCTCCGACGACGCGGCAGCGGCCGAGCTGGCCAGGCGCTACCCCGGCATCAGTGAGCCGCGCCAGGTCAGGTTCCGGGTCGGCCGCTTTGAGAAGAGCTGGCGGGGCAACGTGGCGGCGGTGGGCAACGCGTACGGCTTCGTCGAGCCGCTGGAGTCCACCGGCCTGCTGATGATCGCCATAGCCGTGCAGACCATCGTCTCCATGCTGCCGGCGTCCTGGGCACACCCGCAGGTGCGGGAGACGGTCAACGCCGGCCTGGCCCAGCAGTGGGACGCGATCCGCTGGCTGCTGGCCATCCACTACCGGTTCAACACCCGCCTCGACACACCGTTCTGGAAGGACGCGTGCAGCACCGCCGACGTGTCCGGGTTCGCCCCGCTGCTCGAGGTGTACGCCGGCGGCGCGCCGCTGTGCCGTCGTAACCCGGTGGTGCAGGACCTGCTCAACCGCGTGGCGCCGACGTTCTTCGGGCTCTTCGGCATCGACTACCTGCTGCTCGGCCAGCAGGTGCCGACCCGGCTGCTGGCCATGGACGAGCCGGTGGAGCGCTGGCAGGCCCGCAAGCAAGCGGCTGACCTGCTGGTACAGCACGGGATGCCACAGCGCGACGCGCTCGCCGCGTTCGATGCGTACCCGGAGCTGAACCACCAGCTGCTGCACGACGAGGACAGCTGGGCCGCCGGCCCGATCGCGCGCCGGATGGGGCTGGCCTGACCACTCTGGACACGACTGCGCCACGCTAGATCGCGATGACCGTTGTGGATACGGTCCAGAGGGTATCGTGTGCGACTACCACCGCCGCTGATTCTCGTACGGCTCGAGAGAGGTCCCGATGGCCGAGTCCGCCGCCACCCTTACCGAGACCCGCACCGACCGGCGCAGGAGCGTCTTCGAGCGCCTCGCCGCCTGGTCGTACCGCCGCCGGTGGTGGGCCCTTGCGCTGTGGGTGCTGGTGCTGGTCGGGGTCACGGCCGGGGCGCAGGCGGTGGGCAGCGACTACCACAACGACTTCTCGCTGCCCGGCACCCAGTCGCAGGAGGCCGTCGACACGCTGAAGCGGCACGCCCCGGCGCAGGCCGGCGGCACGATCACGGTGGTCATGGAGCACCCGTCGGGCCTGGCCACGCCGGCGGTCAAGCAGCGGGTCGACTCGATGCTGGCCGACATCAAGCGCTCCTCCCCGCACGTGGTCGACGTGGTGAGCCCGGACATGAACCAGGGGACGGTCTCCCGCGACGGCACGGTCGGCTACGCCAGCGTCCAGCTCGACGTGCTGGACGCGGAGATGCCGTACGCCGACGTCCGGGACATGATCGCGACGGCCGGCCGGGCCGAGGGTGACGGGCTGAAGGTGGCGCTGGGCGGCGAGGCCGTACGGGCCGCGGAGGAGCCCGAGAGCAGCGGCGGCGAGTACATGGGCATCTTCGCCGCCCTGGTCATCCTGGTAATCCTCTTCGGTTCGCTGCTCGCGGCGACCCTGCCCGTCGTCATCGCGATCTTTGCGGTGGGCAGCACGGTCGGGCTGGTCGTGCTCGCCTCGCACCTCGCCTCGGTCGCCGACTTCACGCCCCCGCTGATGATGCTCGTCGGCCTCGGTGTCGGCATCGACTACGCGCTGCTGGTCTTCTCGCGCTACCGCAGCGAGCTGGTGCACGGTGCCGACCGGGAGCGCGCGGTGAGCATCGCGCTGGACACCGCCGGGCGTACCGTCTTCTTCGCCGCCTGCACGGTCGTCCTCGCCCTGATCGGGCTGGTGGCCCTCGGCCTCGGCGCGCTGCAGGGCGTCGCCCTCGCCGTCGCGCTGACCGTGCTGATGACCATGGTCGCCTCGCTGACGCTGCTGCCGGCGCTGCTCGCCATCTTCGGCCGGCGGATCGAGCGCAGGGTGCAACGGCGTGCGGCAAAGGCCAAGCGGCCCGAGGGCACCGCCTGGCGGCGCTGGTCCGAGGCGGTGCAGCGCCGGCCCTGGCTGTCGGCTCTGGTCGCGCTGGCAGCGCTGCTCGCCCTGTCGATCCCAGTGCTCGACCTGCGCCTGGGCTTTGCCGACGCCGGCAACGACGACGAGTCCACCAGCAGCCGGCAGGCGTACGACCTGCTGGCTCGCGGCTTCGGCGCCGGCTTCAGCGGCCCGCTGCTGGTCGTGGTCGACGGCAGCCAGCAGGCGGCGGGCCGGCTCCAGCAGGCACTGGCCAGCGCCCAGGGTGTCGCCGCGACAACACCCCCGATACCGCTCGGCAGCGGCGAGGTCTCACAGGTGATCGTCTTCCCCACGACCTCCCCACAGGACCCGGCAACGAGCGACCTGGTCCACCGCCTGCGCGACGACGTGCTGCCGCCGCTGGAGCGGGAGACCGGCGCCCGGTTCCTGGTCGGCGGCAGCACCGCGGCCCTCGAGGACTACTCCGAGACGATCAGCAGGCGGCTGCTGCTGTTCGTGCTCATCGTCATCGGCCTGTCCGCGCTGCTGCTGATGGTCGTCTTCCGGTCGCTGCTCATCCCGATCAAGGCCGCGATCCTCAACCTGCTGAGCATCTCCGCCGCGCTGGGTGTGGTCGTCCTGGTGTTCCAGAAGGGTGCGCTGGGCATCCAGCCTGGGCCGATCGAGGCGTTCATACCCATCATGATCTTCGCGATCGTCTTCGGCCTCTCCATGGACTACGAGGTGTTCCTCGTGTCGCGCATGCACGAGGAGTGGCAGCGCTCGCACGACGCGCCGCGGGCGATCCGGGAGGGCATGGCCACCACCGGCCGGGTGGTGACCGCGGCCGGCGCCATCATGATTGTCGTCTTCGGCGCCTTCGTGCTCAGCCCGGACCGCATGCTCCAGCAGTTCGGCCTCGGGCTGGCCGTGGCGATCTTCCTCGACGCGGTGGTCATCCGGTGCCTGATCGTGCCGGCGGTGATGCAGCTGCTCGGCGCCCGGGCCTGGTGGCTGCCGAGGTGGATCGACCGGTGGCTGCCCCGGGCCCGGCTCGAGCACGCCTAGAACGCCGCCGCAGGTGCCTGGGGCGCCTGGTTGTGATCATGGTGGTCAGCGTTTGCCTGCCCCGGGCTTACCCGCGCTCTGGGGCAACACCAGGGCCTCCCAGCCTTGATCATCGCAACGCCGCGAAAATGGGGTTACAGACGCCCTTGGGTTCAATTTCCGCGAAGTTGCGATGATCTTGTGTTCAGAGAGCGTTCGACCTAGTAGTAGAGCTACTAGTTCACTTGGTACTATTCAAGTTAGGAACGTCCAGGCGCATACGGATCTACCTGGGAGCGGGGCGGTAGGCACCTGCGCCCGGACACCACATGCATGCTGTCCCGCTCGTACAGCGGCCGGCGACGTCGCGCGCACGACCGCGGATTAGAGGTTGTGATGGCCGAACAGCTCACCATCCAGGAGAGGGAGACGATCAAGACTGCCGCCTACGGCGCGGTCACCCTGGTCTCAATCGCCTACCCCGGGGCGATCTCGTCGACCAAGGTCAACGTAGTCGGGGCGAAGGTGCTCACCGGCGCCACTGGCCTGGTCGGCGAGGTGCTCGCCGGCAAGGACAAGGTGCACATCGAGGGGAGGTCAACAGCCGAGATCGCGGCCACCGTGCTGCCCGCCCTGTCGAAGGCGGTCGGCGTCCTGCAGGCCAAGGCACCCGACGAGGTCGACGGCTTCCGGCGGATCGTGATGATCGCCCTCGACCAGTCGACTGGCTCGCACCCCAACCCCGCCCAGGCCGAGATGATCTCGAAGGTGAAAGGCGCGCTCTACAACGGGTCGACCGGCTGACCCCGGGCGGGGCTACGGCCCCGCTTGCTCGGCCCGCCGCTTGAGCGCCTGGTTCATCTGCTCGAACGCGGGCCGGGTGCGCCGGTCCAGGAACCTGCTGAGGAGCGGCACCAGCACACCGCGGAACTCCTCCTCCTGGACCAGGCGGACCCGGCCCGCGTCGAGCTGCTCGATCGTGAAGCTGTGCTCGCCGTCGAAGATGCCGGGCAGGAGCAGGTGACCGAGCCAGCGCAGCCGCCGCGGCGGGGCGGCCTCCCGTACGGTCGGGCGGAAGGTCATCGCCCGGCCGCCCGCCGGCTGCATGCGCACGGTCAGCCGCCCACCCGGCACCAGGCTGCCGCTGGCACGGACGAGGAACGGGTTCCACTGCGGGTACGCGGCGAAGTCCGTGAGGACCTGCCAGACCCGCTCCGGACCGGCCTGGATGTCAATCTCCGTACGGAGCTGCTTGGACATCGCGCCCCCTGCCCTCGGCGTCGGCTTTCCCAGGTTAGCCGCTAGCGAATGCCGCCGGCCGGCCCGAGGACCCGCCATGGCAGAGTCGGCACGCGGGGCGCCCGCCACGGGTCACCCGGTGCGGAGAGGAGGGCCGGCATGCTGGAGCTTCCAGATGACGACCTGCCGCTCGTCGAGCGCAGAGTGGTCCGGCTCGTGGTGCTCGACGCGGCCGGCCGGCTGCTGCTGTTCCACACCCGCTACCCCGGCCGGCCCGAGGTCGGCACCTGGTGGGAGCTGCCCGGCGGAGGGATCGACCCCGGGGAGACCTACCGGGAGGCGGCCGTCCGGGAGCTGCGCGAGGAGACCGGCATCGCCGTACGGCCGGACCAGGTCGGTCCGCCGACGTGGCGCCGGAGTGCCTCGTTCCGCTACCGGGACGAGCGGCGCCTCCAGCATGAGGTGGTGGTCGTGGTCCGGCTGACCGGCCCCGGCCCGGCCGTGGACGAAGCCGGTCGCCTCGACTACGAGCTGGAGGACTACATCGGCTTCCGGTGGTGGCCGGCGGCCGAGGTGGCGGGCAGCCCCGAGCGGTTCTACCCCGGCCGGCTGCCCGCGCTGCTGACCCCCTTCCTCGCCGGGGAGCCGATCGAGGAGCCCTTTGAGCTGTGGTCCTGAGCCGGCCGTCAGGCCAGGCCGGCGTCGATCGCGGTGGTGAGGGTGGCCGCATCGGTGTCGCCGTCGAGTGACCACACCATCGTGCCGCCGAGGCCGTTCGCCTTCACGTACGCCGTCTTGGCCGCGATCACCTGCGGGTCGTCGTACGACCAGAAGTTGCGCCCGTCGAAGAGCCAGGCGGCGACGGCGCCCGCGTCGTAGAAGCGGGTGCCCGACTTGCTGACCACCTTCGCGTAGTCGTCGGCGCCGTCCTCGTAGGTGCCCCGCGCCGGGCCGGACGAGGGCTGGTACAGCCCGTTGTTCGCGTTGGTCACCCCGGTCCAGCCCCGGCCGTAGTACGGGATGCCGATCACCAGCTTGCCCGCGGGCGCGCCGCCGGCCAGGTAGGTGCGCACGGCGAGGTCGGCGCTGAACCGCTGCGGGGCCGGGTCGGCGGCCGGTGAGTAGAGCTGCCCCTGGTGGTTGGTGACCGGCTCCCAGGCGCCATGCAGGTCGTAGCCTTGCACCGTGGCGAAGTCCAGGTAGGGGAAGACGTTCGCCACCTCGACCCCGGCGGCGACACGCGCCGGGTCGGCCGGCAGGAACGCGGTCAGCCCGTAGCGCCGGCCGGTCTGGGCGCCGTACTCGTCGAGCTGGCGGCGGAGCTCGGCGAGCAGCGCGGTGAAGTTCTGCTTGTCCTCGGGCCGCACGATGTTGCCGGGGTTGCCCTCCGAGCCTGGCCACTCCCAGTCGATGTCGAACCCGTCGAAGACGCCGTATCCCGAGCCCGGGCCACCATGCGGCGACGTGCCGATGATCGGCAGGTTGCCCTTGAGGAACAGGTCGATGCACGAGGCGGCGAAGGCCTGCCGGGACGCCGGCGTGAGCGCGGCGTCGGAGAAGTACTTCGACCAGGTCCAGCCCCCGATGGAGAGCATCACCTTCAGGTGCGGGTACATCGCCTTGAGCTTGCGCAGCTGGTTGAAGTTGCCGGCGAGCGGCTGGGTGTAGACGTCGCCCACACCGTCGACCGACTCGCCCGCCTTGAACCGCTTCTGGTAGTCGGCCCAGGCATCACCCACGCCGGCCTGGTTCGCCTCGAAGCAGCGGCCGTCGGCGCCGACGTTGGCGAACGCGTAGTTGATGTGGGTCAGCTTCGCCGCCATGCCCGCCGTGTGCACCTCACGGACCAGGAAGTTGCGGCGGTAGATGCCCCACTGGGTGAAGTAGCCGACCTTGACGTACGGGCCGGCGAGGACGTACGGGCCGGCGAGGACGGCCGGGCCGGCCTCAGGCTGGCCAGCCGGCTGCGGCGCCGCCGGCCAGCCAGAGCCTCCGGCGGCGAGGACCCCGGTCAGGCCGAGCACGGCGGCGACGAGGGCACGGGCGATTCGGGTACGCATGGCGACGACCTCCCATGGCCGAGGACATGCAGTGACGCTAGCCAACAACGCGGAGTAATGGAAGGTTTCCTTACTGTCCCCCGTCGACGGCCTCGCACCGGCCAGGCCGCACTGCCATGCATCTATGTCTTGTCCACTGGGTAGGAGGCGCGGGTCTGCACCCGACCGAACCAACTTGACGAGGGGAGTCGACGAGCCAGATGTCGTACGAAGAACCCCGGCCAAGCCCCGCCCCCAGCCGTGGCGGGACGGGCGGGACCAACGTGATGGCCATCCTTTCGCTGGTCTTCGCGTTCGTGTTCGCGCCGCTGGGCATCGTGTTCGGGCACATCGCCAAGCGTCAGATCCGCCGCACCGGAGAGCAGGGCAGCGGCCTGGCAACGGCCGGCCTCGTGCTCGGCTACATCTTCACCATCCTCATGGTCGTCGCCTGGATCATCCTGGCCGTGGCGATCGCCAACGACCCGGGGACGACGCCGACCTGAGCCACGCTACGGGGGCCGCCGTGAGAGGCCGGCCCGGCATCACCCGCCATCCGGACATCGCACACCGGCGGCTCTCACGCCGGCCTCACCCCGTTCCCGGTGCCGCTGGCGCCGGGTCAGGGACCGGCACCGGCGCGGGTGTCCGCTCCGGCCTACCGGTCCCTGCGGCAGCCCCCGGCTCACCGGTCCTCCCCGCGGCGCCGCGGCGCAGCAGCGTCTCCGCCACAAACGCCACCACGCCCGCGACGACCACCACTACGACGACCGTGTTGGCCACGCCGAAGAGCTTCAACGCGCTGGCCGCCAGCACCACGACCAGGGCCGCACGCACCACGCCCGCGGGTGCCCGGGAGGACATCCGGGCCCCTAGCAGGACTCCGGGCACCGAGCCGACGAGCACCGCGGCCGCCACGTCCAGGTGCAGGTCGCCGAAGAAGGCGTGCCCCAGAGCGGCCGCGGTCACCAGCGGGACGGCCTGCACCAGATCCGTACCCACCAGGTCGTTCGCCCGCAGCGCGGGGTAGAGCGCGAGCAGCACGACGATGATGAGCGAGCCCGAGCCGACCGAGGTCAGCCCCACCACCAGCCCACCGACCGCGCCGAGCAGGAGCGTGGGCACCCGGCGGACCCGTACGGTGGCCGCCCAGTCCTCGCCGGCCGTGCGGCCCTGGCCGGTGTAGGCCCGGATGACGAGCCCGCCGGCCGCAAGCAGGAGGGCAACACCGAGGGCGTGCCGCACGGCGTCCTGCACCGCTCCGTCGTGCCCGACCAGGCGCATCAGCAGGACACCGGCGAACGCGCTGGGGATGCTGCCCGCGCACAGCCACCCGACCAGCGGCCAGCACACGGTGCCGCGCCGGGCGTGGACCCAGCCGCCGAACGGCTTCATCACGGCGCCCGCGGCGAGGTCGCTGGAGACCGCGGCCAACGGCGGGACGCCGAAGAAAAGGACCAGGATCGGGGTCATCAACGCGCCGCCGCCCATGCCGGTGAGCCCCACCACCACGCCCACGCCGAAGCCGGCCAGCGCCAAGACCAGGTCCATCCGTTGAGTGTCGGCCAGCGGCTGAGGATCGGCTACATATCCGGCCGAGCTAGTAGGGATTTTCCCGGGTACTGGGACGGGCTAGCCGGCTGGACGGTGGCTTGCGGCGGCGGCTTCGCAGCCCGCGTCCACCAGGATGCGGGCGGCGTACCGGGCGGCCTCGGCGGCGGCCGGCTCGGCGTCCAGGACACCGGCGGCCAGGCCCCCGTCGAGGAGCAGCGTGAGCGCGCGGGCCAGGACGTCCGGGTCGGCCGCGCCGGCCCGGCGGGCCAGGTCGGTGACCCAGGCCAGGACGACGCGCTTGTGCTCGACGGTGCGCGCGTGGACCTCGGTACCGGTGCCGCACTCGGCGGCGGCGTTGATGAACGCGCAGCCGTGGTACCCCTCCCGCCGGCACGCGGTAGCCAGCGCGTCGAAGGCCCCGACCAGCTGGTCGCGGGGGTTGTCCCCGGCCGCGCGGGCGGCGGCGCGCAGGGCCCCGAACCAGGCCTGGTCGACCGCGTCCAGGTACGCCAGGACGAGGTCGTCCTTGCGCGGGAAGTGCTTGTAGAACGTTGCCTTGGCCACGCCGGAGCGGGCGACCACGGTGTCCACGCCGACGCCGCGCGGGCCGTGCGCGTAGAAGAGCTGGAACGCCGTGCTGAGGATGCGGTCCCGCGCGCCGGCCGGCGGCGCCGTCCCGGTCGATGCCATGCGTCCTGCCTCCCAGCCCGGAGAGTGGCCTCCATCGTACAGACAACTCTGTCTGCACCGGCAACACCGGAGAGTCGACGCCGCATCGGCCACCGCTTGCTAGTAGACAGACCTGTCTGTATGGTTACCTCCAACCTGACCGGCCACACCCATACAGAGGAGTTGGGGTAATGAAGATCGCGGTTCTCGGCACCGGCGTCGTCGGCCAGACCGTCGCTGCCCGCCTTGCCGAGCTTGGGCACGAGGTGACCGTCGGCACCCGCGACGTGGCCGCCACGATGGCCCGCTCCGAGCCGGACGCCATGGGCAACCCACCCTTCCCCGAGTGGTCAGCAGCCCACCCGCAGGTGGGCCTCGCCGGCTTCGACGGCGCCGCGGCAGCGGCCGACCTGGTCGTCAACGCGACCTCGGGCAGCAGCTCGCTCGCGGCGCTGGAGGCCGCCGGAGCGGCCAACCTCGCCGGGAAGGTGCTGCTCGACATCGCCAACCCGCTGGACTTCTCCGCCGGGATGCCGCCGACCCTGTTCGTCAAGGACACCGACTCCCTCGGCGAGCAGATCCAGCGGGCGTTCCCCGAGGCCAAGGTGGTCAAGGCGCTGAACACGATGAGCGCCCACCTCATGGTCAACCCACGCCAGCTGGCCGGCGGCGACCACACCGCCTTCGTCTCCGGCGACGACCCGCAGGCGAAGAAGGCAGTGACCGAGCTGCTGGCCAGCCTGGGCCACACCGACATCATCGACCTGGGCGACATCACCACCGCCCGCGGCAGCGAGCTGCTGCTGCCGGTGTGGCTGCGGCTCTGGTCCGCCCTGGGCACCCCGACCTTCAACTTCAAGATCGTCCGCTAGGATCGGCGGGTCATCGCAGCCTCCGCGGAACCGTCGCCTATCCGGCGCCGCTCCGGCAGGCTGTGAGGGAGGACCCTATGATCCCGCCGCGGCCGGGCACAGTCGCGATCGAGCCGGCTTCGGAGGGCAAGGCATGAAGCACGCGGTGGAGTTCGGTGACGGGCACGGGGGCCTGGTGTCGCTGTCCGAGCCGCTCCTGCGCTACCCGGGCAACCCGATCCTCACCTCGCATCAGGTCAACGCCGCCTGGCCGGACCCCGGCCGGCAGGTGGTCACCGTGCACAACGCCGGAGCCGCCCAGGTCGGGCCGGAGACGGTGCTGCTGTTCCGGTCGCACCTGCGCTCCGGTGTCAGCGTTCTCGGCCTGGCCCGCAGCGCCGACGGCGTCACCGGCTGGCGGGTGGCGCCGGAGCCGGCGCTGCGGCCGGCCACGGCCGACGACCCGTACGCGCCGGGCGTGGTCGCCGCGGACCTCGTCGAGATGGAGTCGGGCGGGGTCGAGGACCCGCGCATCAACCCGGTGGACGGCACCTTCGCCGTCACGTACAGCGCCTACCACGCCCGGGTCAAGGACCGGGTGCGGGTCTGCCTGGCGGAGACATCCGACCTGCGGACCTTCACCCGGTACGGGCCTGTCCTGCAGCAGAACATGCGCAACGTGGTGATCTTCCCGGAGCGCATCGGTGGCCGCTACGTCGGCCTGTTCCGCCCCAACGACACGCTCGCCGGCGACGCCGGCGGTGGCTGCACAGAGATCCGGATCGGGTACGCCGACGACTTCCGTACCGGGCCCTGGAAGATCGAGCCGGAGCCGGTCATGCGTACCGGGGGTGGGCCCAGCGCGTTCTCCGAGAAGATCGGGCCCGGCGCCCCGCCGGTGCGCACCGGGCACGGCTGGCTGAACCTCTTCCACGGCGTGCGCAACACCATGGACGGCAACCCGTACGTCCTCGGGATCGCCCTGCACGACCTGGACGACCCGACGAAGGTCGCGATGTCCAGCATCCCCGTGCTCTTCCCGTCACCGGCGGACTGCCGGGTCGCCGAGACCGACTACGTGCACGTGCCGAACGTCGTCTTCTCCTGCGGCATGCTGCGCCGCGCCGACGGCACGATCCTGGTCTACTACGGCGGCAACGACACGGTCATGAACGTCGCGGCGACCCACGAGGAGATCCTCGTCGAGCTGTGCCGGCGCTACGGCCAGGACCCGCTCACCGGCAGGCTGCTCCACCCGGTGTAGCTACCCGTCATCCTCCGTCCACAGTCGATGGCCGGCACCGTGGTGCCGGCCATCGACCCAAGGACCTCCGGGGTACGGCTCGGAGCCGTGCCCCGGGCCCGCGGCTAGCCTGCCAGCCTGGCGCTCAGCAGCTGCTTGCCCTGCTCGGCGCCCTTGCGGCTCTCCGCCTGCGCGCGGCGGAAGAAGTCGGCCAGCTCTGCGTCACCGGCGCGCTCGGCGTCCTGGATGTAGGTCTCCATGCGCAGGGCGTTGCTCAGGCACGCCTCGGTGAACCAGATGATGTTGTAGTCCTTGTCCTTGGTCCCGGTCACGTGACCGGTCTCGCTCATGGTCATCCCTGCCTCCTCAGATGAGGTGCCTACAGGTCTTTGCTACCCACGCCGGCCCGGCTCATACCTGCAATCTCCGCTGAGCACGCCGGCCCGCGGGCCACCGGTGGGCGCACCGCGAACAGGATGGGAGATTTCGACTCTCCTCGATCCTGCTGGTAGACATGAATGGTCGCCCCGCGGCACCGGGAGGCGGTGGTGCTGATGCGACCGTCCCGCGTCGGGCTGGTCGGCGCTGGCAACGTCGCCCAGCGCCACGCGCGGGAGCTGGCCGCCTTCGCCGACGTACGGCTGGCCGGGGTGACCGACGTGGTGTCCGCCGCGGCGCAGCGCCTCGCCGGCGCGTACGGCGTGCCGGCCTTCGCCGACCTGCCCGCGCTGCTGGAGGCGGACCTCGACGCGGTGTACGTCTGCGTGCCACCGTTCGCGCACGGGCCGGTCGAGGAGGCGGTCCTCGCCGCGGGCCTGCCGATGTTCGTCGAGAAGCCGCTCGCGGTCGACCTCCCCACGGCCGAGCGCATCGCCGCGGCCATCGAGGCCCGTGGCGTGGTGACGGCGGTGGGGCATCACTGGCGCTACCTCAACGTCGTGGAGCGGGCCGGGGGCCTGCTCGCCGGCCGGCCGGTGCGGCTGGTCAGCGGGGCA
Source organism: Micromonosporaceae bacterium (assembly GCA_035707405.1). Classification (GTDB taxonomy): domain Bacteria; phylum Actinomycetota; class Actinomycetes; order Mycobacteriales; family Micromonosporaceae; genus DASSUC01. The sequence goes on from DASSUC010000057.1 coordinate 12,271, forward strand.
TGGCTGGACCGGGTGCCGCCGGTGGCCTGGTGGACCCGGGCGGGGCTCTCCGGCGGCCCGGTGGTCGAGCAGGCGGTGCACGTGCTGGACCTGGCGCGGCTGCTCGCCGGCGAGGTGGCGCAGGTGCAGGCGACCGCCGCCGGGACCGCGGTCGAAGGCGGGGACGTCGCCACGGCCACCGCGGCGACCCTGCGGTTCACCAGCGGCGCGGTCGGTGCCCTGACCACGACCTGCGCGCTGGGCTGGAAGCACCGCGCCGGGCTCGAGGTCTACGCCGACCGGCTCGCCGTCGCGCTGGAGGAGGACCGGCTCGTGGTGCGCGACGGCGACCGCGAGCAACGGCTGGCCGGCGATCCGGCGGCGGCACGTACCGCCGTGGACCGCGCGTTCATCGACGCGGTTCGCGGTGACGGCGCGGACGTCCGGGCCGGCTACGCCGACGCGCTGCGCACCCACCGCCTCGCCTGCGCGGTAGCGCAGGCGGTCGCCTGCGGCGGCACCGTACGGCTCACCTGACCGGCCTGGTGGCCCGGCCCGGCCCGGCGCGGGCCGGGGGTGGGGTGCCGGCCGGGACGTAAGACCCTGCCGTGCCGGGCCTTCCAGATCTGGGCGATCTCGCCGGCACGACGTGAACTCGATGTGTCGGAGAGGTCCGGTCCGAGAAGGGGACGGATATGAAGACCGAACATGTGATCGTCGTTGGCGTGGACGGCTCGGAGGGTGGCCGGCGTGCCCTGCACTGGGCCGTCGAGCAGGCCAGTGCCCGGCACGCGTCGGTGCGCGCGGTGGCGGCCTGGTCGTGGGACGGCATCGAGACGATGCCGCCGGTGGCGTACTCTCCGGCCGAGGAGCGTGACCGCGCCTGGAAGGTGCTGCGCCGCGAGATCGAGGAGCTGCCGGCCACCGCTCGCGAAGGTGTGTCGATCGCCGACGAGGTGGTCGAGGGCCGCCCGGCCGACGTGCTCGCCGCCGCGGCTCGCGACGCGGACCTGCTGGTGCTGGGCAGCCACGGGCGCAGCCGGGTATGGCACGCGGTCCTCGGCTCGGTCAGCGAGGAGTGCGTACGCAAGGCCATCTGCCCGGTCGTGGTCGTGCCGGTGCCCCGCTCCACTCCGGTGCCGGCTCCGGCCGAGCCCGCGGTGCGCGCGTAGCCCGGCCGGGGAGGCCGGCTATCCGCCGTTGCGCAGGATCGGGCGGAGCGTGTCCAGCACCGCCGGGTCGTCGATGGTGGACGGCACCGCCTCCTCGTGCCCGGCGGCGATGCCCCGCATGGTCTTGCGCAGGATCTTGCCCGAGCGGGTCTTGGGCAGCGCCGGCACGACCGCCACGTCGCGGAAGGAGGCGACCGCCCCGATCTCGTCGCGCACCAGCTTGACCAGCTCCTCGCGCAGCGTCTCCCGGTCCACCTGGCTGCCCGCCTTGAGCACCACGAGCCCCCGCGGGACCTGCCCCTTGAGCTGGTCGGGTACGCCGATCACGGCGCACTCTGCGACCGCCGGATGGCTGGCCACCACCTGCTCCATCGCCCCGGTGGAGAGGCGGTGGCCGGCCACGTTGATCACGTCGTCGATGCGGCCCATGACGTACAGGTAGCCGTCCTCGTCGCGGTAGCCGCCGTCCCCGGTGACGTAGCAGCCGGGGTGGCGGCTCAGGTAGGACTCCACGTAGCGCTCGTCGTCCTCCCACAGCGTCGGCAGGCACCCGGGCGGCAGCGGCAGCCGTACCACGATCTCCCCGTCCTGTCCGGGCGGCACCTCCTGGCTGGACGCGTCGACGACCCGTACGTCGTACCCGGGCACGGCCACCGTGGGCGACCCCGGCTTGACCGGCATGGGCTCAAGGCCCCGCAGGTTCGCGACGATCGGCCAGCCCGTCTCGGTCTGCCACCAGTGGTCGACCACCGGGACCCCGAGCCGGTCGCCCGCCCAGTGGTACGTCTCCGGGTCCAGCCGCTCGCCGGCGAGGAACAGGCAGCGGAAGCCGGACAGGTCGTGCTTGCCGATGTGCTCCCCGGCCGGGTCCTCCTTGCGGATCGCCCGGAACGCGGTCGGCGCCGTGAACAGCGTCTTCACGCCGTGCTCGGCGACCACCCGCCAGAACGCGCCCGGGTCCGGCGTGCCGACCGGCTTGCCCTCGTAGAGGACCGTGGTGCAGCCGGTCAGCAGCGGCGCGTAGACGATGTAGGAGTGCCCGACGACCCAGCCGACGTCCGAGGCGGCCCAGAACACCTCCCCCGGCCGGGTGTCGTAGATGTGCTCCATGCTCCAGCGCAGCGCGACGGCGTGCCCGCCGTTGTCGCGTACCACACCCTTGGGCCGGGCGGTCGTGCCGGACGTGTAGAGGATGTAGAGCGGGTCGGTGGCCGCCACCGGCACGCAGTCGACCGGTGCGGCCGCCGCCACCACCTCGGCCCAGTCCAGGTCCCGGCCGGCGACGAGATCCGCCCGCGCCTGCGGGCGTTGCAGCACCACGCAGGCCTGGGGCTTGTGGTTGGACAGCTCGATCGCGCGGTCGAGCATCGGCTTGTACTCCACCACCCGGTTGACCTCGATGCCGCAGGAGGCGAGGAGGACGACCTTGGGCGCGGCGTCGTCGATGCGCAGCGCCAGCTCGTTGGCGGCGAACCCGCCGAACACCACCGAGTGCACCGCGCCGATGCGGGCGCAGGCGAGCATGGCGACCACGGCCTCGGGCACCATCGGCAGGTAGATGACCACCCGGTCGCCGGCCACCACGCCGAGGTTGCGCAGCGCACCCGCCAGCCGGGCCACCTCGTCCCGCAGCTCCCGGTAGGTGAACGACCGCTTGCTGCCGGTCACCGGACTGTCGTAGACCAGGGCCGGCTGGTCCGCCCGCCCGCCCGCGACGTGCCGGTCCAGCGCGTTGAAGCAGGTGTTGAGCCGCCCGTCGGAGAACCAGCGGTAGAACGGCTCGTTCGACCGGTCGAGGACCACTGTCGGCGGCCGGTACCAGTCGATCGCCTTGGCTGCCTCGCCCCAGAACCCGTCCGGGTCGGCGATGCTGCGGCGGAATGCGTCGGCGTAGCGGCCCATTATCCCTCCGTTTCCTCTCATGATGCTTTGGTAAGCATGTGATTGGATGTCTCGCCTTGCGGTGGGACGGTCCCGGTCTGACCCGCTGACGCGGTGCCGGGTAGACGCTTCACAGCTACCAGCCCGCCGGGGCGGGTCTCACGGTCGGCTCCACGTCCGTTTCTCGTCTCCGGGCCACTCCCGGCGACGCCTGCCGCGAGCGCAGCAAGGTTACGTGCGGCGTTGAGATCCCGGTCAAGGGCCATTCCGCAGGTGGCGCAGGTATAGGTCCGCTCCGCAAGGGCCAGCTTGGTTTTCACCGTGCCGCAGCCGGAGCAGGTCTTGCTGGACGTGTACCAACGGTCGGCGACAATAAGCCGGCCGCCGTTCCATGCGGTCTTGTAGGCCAGCTGCCGGCGCAGCTCTGCGAACCCCGCGTCGGCGATGTGCCGGGCCAGCCGGCGGTTGCGGAGCATACCGGCCACGTTGAGGTCTTCCACGACGACCGTGCCGTACTCGCGGGCGAGTCTGGTGGTGAGCTTGTGCAAGCCGTCGCGGCGCAGGTTCGCCACTCGCGTGTGGGCTCGCCGGAGCGCGTTGGCGGCGCGCTGCCACCGGTTAGACGGGTCACGGCGAGCACGCCGATCGGGTCCAACCCGGCGGGACATCCGGCGCGCTAACCGCCGTAGCCGCCGCGTGGCGCCCTCGACGTGGCGGGGGTTGGGTATGAGCTCACCGGTGGACAGCACCGCCAATCGCCTGAGGCCCACGTCCACGCCGACCGTCGCCGCTGGGTGTGACGGGGTGCGGTCGGCCCGCTCGACCTCGACGCAGAACGCCACGTGCCACCGGCCACCACCGCGGCGCACCGTGGCCGACAGGATCCGGGCGGTGCCCGTCTCGGTCCGGCGGGCAAGCTTGCGGGCCGACTCGTAAAGCTTGAGCCGGCCCAGCCTGGGCAACACCACATGCCTACGATCGCGTTCGACCCGGATCGCACCGGTCGTGAACCGCACGCTCGGCGTGGATCCGCGCCGGGTCTTACGGCGTGGAAACCCCACCGGCCGGCCGGCCCGCTTCCCGGTGCGGGAATCGGACCAGTTCTGCAAGGCCCGCGCGAGTGCGTCCAGGCCGGTGTTGTACGCCTCTGTTGAATAGTCCGCCCACCACGGGGCGATCTCGGCCTTCGCCGCATTCCACACACGGCGAGGTGCTGGCAGCGACCAGCCCATCGTCGGGGTGAGCTGGTCGTCGGGGATGCCGTAGGATCGCTCGGCGGCCCGCTGGTCCATAACTGCCTTAACCCGCTCCAACGCCCAGTTGTGCGCTTTTCGGGCTGCGCCTGCGTGGCCCAGCACGGCCGCCTCCTGACGCGGGGTTAGGTCCAGCGCGAACCGGTACGCCTGGGTCACCTTCACGCTGGGTCGTCTCCGTCGGCGGTAACCACCTCGACAGCACGGCGGGCGCGGCTGGCCGCGGCCCGCCGGCCGTACAGCCGGGCGCAGAGGCTGGTCAGGATCTCGGCAACGTCCCGCACCAGGTCGTCGTCCACCCCGGCCGGATCCACAAACAACAGCCGGCGGCCCTGCGCGGCGAGTGCGGCCTCGACATACTCAGCCCCGAACCGAGCGAACCGGTCCCGGTGCTCGACCACGATCGTCGACACACTTGGATCGCGCAGCAGCGCGAGAAACTTCTTGCGCCGCCCGTTGAGCGCGGGTCCCACCTCCGTGACCACCCGGTCAACGGCCTGACCCTTCTCGGTTGCCCACGCGGTCACCCGGGCGACCTGCCGGTCCAGGTCCGGCCGCTGATCGGCCGAGGACACCCGCGCGTAGACGGCGACCGTGCCTGCGGCTGGAGCGCGGGTCGCGGCCGGGTCCACCAGGATCAGACGGCCAACCCGGCGTGCTGGTACCGGCAGCTTGCCCTCCCGGAACCAGCGGTACGCGGTGACATGATGCACGCCCTCACGCTCTGCCCACTCCTTCAAGTTCACCAAAGCATCATAGTGCATCATCTCGTCTGCTAGGCAGCACAGTCGTACGCGCTCGATCAGTCGCTCCTGGGCAGCACGCGGTCACGACAGCCACCGTTCGGCGAGCGGGCGGCCGGGCCCGGTCCGAGAATGACCGCATGTACCTCATTCGCGAGCGGTTCTTCCGCCTCGGTGAAGACTCGGATATCACCGATGAGTCCGGACGGCCCGTCCTGCACGTGGACGGCAAGGTCCTGACCCTGCGCGACCGGCTCGTCATCCGCGACCCGGCCGGCCGCGAGGTGGCCCAGGTGCACCGCCGCCTGGTCGCCATGCGGCCCACGTACGAGGTCACCATCGGCGGCGAGAAAGCCGCCGAGGTACGAAAGCGTCTCCTGGCGCCGTTCCGGGAGAGGTTCACCATCGACGTCCCCGGCCCGGACGACCTGGAGATAAAGGGAAGCCTCTTCGAGCACGAGTTCACCGTCCGGCGCGGCGGGCGCACCGTGGCCACCGTTTCCAAACGCTGGTTCAGCATCCGCGACACCTACGCCGTCGAGATCGCCGAGGGCGAGAACCACCTGCTGATCCTCGCCAGCGTCCTGGCGCTCGACCTCGCCCAGGACCGCGGGCGCAAGCAGGACTGAGCCTCAGGCGCGGCCCACCGCGACCGCCGCGTTCCCGGCGTAGTTGGGCAGGGTGGTGATGGCCTGCTGCACCTCGCGCAGCGCCGGCGGCGTGAAGTGCCGGTCCCGGATGGCGTCGGCGAGCGCCTGGTACCCGTCCCAGCTGCGCGGCCTGGGCAGGGCAGCGGCGTAGCGCTCCCACAGGGCGGTGAACGGTCGCGGCAGCAGCGTGCTCACGTCGAACACCGCCGGCAGCCCGGCCAGCCAGGCATGCAGCTCCCGCGCCTTGGCCGGGTCCGCGTTCTCCAGGCCGACCAGCACGAAGACCATCGGCAGGATGCCGGCCTCCACCGTGTCGGAGATGGCCCGCTCGATGACGCCCCGCGGGGTCGGCTTCAGCATGTCCGTCTCGGCGATCCAGGGGGACTCGACCCCGTAGAACACGCCCCGGCAGCCGGCGGCCCGCATGACCGCGAGCAGGTCGGGGTCCACCTGCTCGCACCGGGTCTGGCAGATCCAGGAGACGTCCAGCCCGCTGCCCGTGATCCGCTCGCACAGGTCCACGACCCAGGACCTGCGCAGGGTGAAGGTGTAGTCGAGGAAGAAGAAGTCCCGCACCCCCGCGCGCACCTGGGCCGCCAGCTCGTCGACCACCCGGCCCGGCTCGCGCCACCGCATCCGGGAGCCGAACCAGACGAAGCAGTACGCGCACGAGTACGGGCAGCCGCGGTTGGCAAAGACCAGGCCGGTCGCACCGCGCAGGATCGAGCGGTGCCCCGGCGCCACCACCTCGCCGTAGTACCGGCCCACGTCGACCAGGCTGAGGTTGGGAACGGGGAGCGAAGCCAGGTCGGCCGTTCTCGGCGCGCGGGAGAGGTCACCCAGGTGCGCCCGCGGGTCGTCGCCGAGCCGCGCCACGAGCCACGGCACGGCCGACTCCAGCTCGCCGGGGAGTGCGGCGTCGCAGCCGAGGTCACGCGCCGTCATCTCCGGCTCCAGCGAGGCGTGCACGCCGACGGCGACCACCGGCACCCCGGGGGCTGCGCGGCGCAGGTCCGCCACCGTCCGCCGGCTGCCGGAGAGGCTGATCGAGTAGCACTGGGTGAGGTCGTACGTCTGGGTCACCAGGAACACGACATCGGCCTGCCCGAGCCGGTCCTCGGGGAGGCCGGCGACCCGCAGGTCGATGACGCCGGCATCGTGCCCGCAGCCCTCGAGCAGCGTCGCGGCGTACAGCGTCTCTATCGGCTGCTGGCAGAAGTCACTGGGCATGTCGGGCTGGCAGACGACGAGCTCCACGCGCATGGCCGGCGGTCCTTTCCGGGAAGAGGCGGCTGGCTGGACGAGAGGCGGGGCAGCGGCGGCGGTCCGGGCGGCGCTGGCTCGCCGGCTCACCAGGTCAGGCATTGGCACCGGCCCGGATGTCCGAGCCGCGGAACACCGCGATGCAGACCGGCGCCAGGCCGACGATGAGGAGCCCGCCGGCAACGAACGGCCAGCCAAGACCCCAGGCCTGCGCCATCAGCCCGTAGCAGAGCGCACCCAGGGGCATCGCCCCCCAGGTGAACATGCGGTACGCGCCGGCCGTACGCCCGAGCAGGTCGTCGGGGACGATCGTCAGGCGGACAGCGCCGGCCACGACGTGGTAGGCCGACGAGGCCAGCCCGCCGAGGAAGAGGCAGGCGCACACCGTCCAGACGTCTCCTACGGCGATGGCCGCGCTGGCGAGGCCGGTGGTGGCCAGGGACAGCAGGAGCGTCCGCAGGTCGCCCAGGGCGGCCCAGGCCCGGGCCGCGACGAGGCTGCCGCACACGCCGCCCACCGCGCCCACCAGCAGCAGGACGCCCAGCATCTCCGGTGCCACCTTGAGGACCTTCACGACAAAAACCGCCATGATTGATATCTGGCCCAGGAACACGAGGTTGAGGGCTGCCGCGATGGCGGTCAGGGAGGCCATCCGGGGGTCGCGCAGCAGCGCCGGCACGCCCTGCCGCAGCTCGGCCAGCACGCCACGGGAGGTTCGCCGGGGTGCGACGCGGCCGACCCGCCGGCGAAGCCGGGTTATGACCAGCGCCGACCCGGCGAAGGTCAGCGCGTCGGCGACGAGCGGAGCCGCCCGGGACAGCGCGAAGAGCGGGCCGGCCAGGGCGTAGCCGGCCAGGTCCTTGCCTGCCGTGTGCGCGGCGATGAACCGCCCGCTTGCCCGGGCTGTCTGGTGCGGCGGGACCAGCGTCGGGATGACGGCGAGGGCCGCGCAGTCGAACACCACCTCACCGACGCCCATCACGGCGGCGAAGACCAGGAGCAGCTCGAAGGTGAGCGTGTGCGTCACGACCAGGGCCACCGCGAACCCGAGGACGGCGATCCTCGCCACGTCCGCGGCGATCATGATGCCGAACCGGTCGTAGCGGTCGGCGTACAGGCCGGCGGGCAGGCCCAGCACCAGCCAGGGAAGGGTGCCCAGCGCGCTGACCAGGGCGATGGCCCTCGGGCTGTCCGTCATGGCCACGGCCATCAGGGGGAACGCGGTGAACCGCAGGCCGTCCCCTGCCGCGGAGACACCGACCGCCCAGAACAGCGCGTCTGCGCCACGACCTGCGCGTTCCGGCGTGCTCATGAGCCTTCGGACCGCACCGTCGCCACGCACGCCAGCACCCACCACCCCCGCCGTCGGCGACGATCGCTAGGAACGCGTGCCTCACCCTAACAGGTCGGACTGTCCTTTTTGGTCAGCGCGCACCCGTAAGCGCGCCGGGCAGGTGGACCGCGGTCCACGATGGACGGCTCGAGGCAGCTACGCCAGCCCGGCCGCGACCGCGACGAGCAGCAGAAGACAGTTTCCGATCTCGATGAGACCGACATGCCTGGGCGCGAGCGGCCGGCCCGGCAGCAGCCACGCCCGGGCCAGCAGCAGGGCGAAGACCGCGGCGACAGCCATGCTCAGCCACGCCGCAACGGCGAGGGCCACCACGTGGTACGCGACCGAGGCGCGCCGGTAGGCGACGCTGCCCCGCTCCCGGATCATCGTCTTGACGTAGAGGACAGTGCCGGTGAAGTAGAGCAGCATCACGGCGAGGACGCCGAGCAGGGCGCCGGGCGGCACGGCGGCGACCGTGCCGGCGACGAGCACGATGAGACAGCTCTGCGCCACGGAGGCGAGGTCGTTGGCGAGGGCGCGCTCGCGGCGCCGCCAGGCGTAGCCGACGTTCACGGCGACCAGCAGCGCGTACCAGGGGGCGTAGAGCAGCACCGCCGGTCGCGCCGCGACGACGAGCACGACGAGCGGCACGGTGACCGCCCCGTAGAGCAGCAGCGGGGTGCGGAAGCGGCCCAGCCGGCGGGTCTTGACCGCTTGCAGCGCGTAGTAGGAGCCGAGGTAGCCGGCGAGCCAGGCACCGAGCAGCGGTACGTGCAGCCAGTGCCCGCCGGTGACCGTGAGGGCGGCGAGGAAGGGCAGCAGGAGCATCGCCCAGGCGCCGTGCTGCGGCGGGACGATCTGGCGCAGCCACCGCCGGCGGGCCGGCGCGCCGCCGGGGCGGACCGTGGCGGCCGGTGCGCTCACGGCGCTGTCACCTCGAAGACACCGCGGGCGCCGCGGTCGGCGTCCACCATGGAGTGGCTGAGGAATGGGTAGTGGCCGGGCTCCGCGAACACGGTCTCGATGAACCCGCCGGTGGCCGGGGCCAGGTCGAGGACCTGCGCACCGCCTGGGTCGTCGGGGCGCAGCAGCCAGCGCCCCTCCCGGTAGACGGTGTCGAACCAGGCGCCGACGACGTGGAAGGCGCTGGTGCGGCTGGGTCCCGCGTTGAGCACCCAGACCCGCACCCGCTGCCCCGCGGGGGCGGGCAGCGGCCGGTGCACATACTGGGAGACGTACCCGTTGAACACCACGGCGTCGGGCTGCTCGCGCTGCATCTTGCCCAGGTCCGCCGGCTGGGCGTCGCCGCCCAGGTAGAGCTCGGACTGCACCATGACGTACTCCCGGGCCACGGCGGGCAGGTCGGGCGGGTCGACGATGAGCGCACCGTACATCCCGTTGCCGATGTGGTGCAGCATCGGCGTGGCTGAGCAGTGGTACATCCAGATGCCGGCCTTGGCCGCGGTGAACCGGTAGGTCAGCGACTGCCCGGGGTCGACCGGGCGCATCGGCGCGTCAGGGGCCAGGGCGCTGGCGTGGAAGTCGATGCCGTGCTCGATGCTGCCGTCGTTGACCAGGGTGACCTCGAAGGTGTCGCCGACCCGGCCGCGCAGGACCGGCCCGGGGGCGCTGCCGTTGAAGGTCCACAGCCGCTGCCGTACGCCGGGCGCCACCTCGCGCACCTCCTCCTGGACCCGCAGGGTGACCCGGTGGACGCGGCCCGCTGGTGCGGCGGGCGGTGCCGGCGGCGCGGTGGCGTCACGGGCGGCGAACGCCGGCCCGGGGTCGGCCATCGCGTCAACGGTCGGCCCACCGTGGGCTTCCACTGGGGGTGCGCCGGCGGGTGCGCCGCTGGCGGTGATGGTGAGGGTCATGCCGGCCTGGCGGTGACCGGGCAGCGTGCACCAGCCCCGCACGGTAGTGCCGATGACCCCGGCGTCCAACCGGGCCGTGCCACCGCGGGTCAGGACCGCGGTCCTGGGGCCGGTCGCCAGCGCCAGGTCGTGGCGGCGGTCGTCGGCGTTGGTCAGCTCGATGACCAGGCGGTCTCCGGCGGGTACGGCGATGCGGTCCGGGTGGAAGCGCATGCCCTTGGCGGTCACCGCAACGGTCGTGGTCCGCCCGGTGGCCGGCACCTGCGCGCCGGCCGGCACCGGCTCCCCGGCCGGCGCGGCCACCCGCTGGGCGGCGACGCCGGCCAGCACGGCGAGCAGCACCAGCGCCGCCCCCACAGCGGCGCCCCGCCGCTGCCCGCCCCGCGCCTCCGGGGTGGCCGGCGCAGCCATGGGCGGCGCGCCGCCGGAAGCTGGCGTGGCCGGGGCCGGGACAGCCGGGCCGGTCGCGACCGGTCTCCGGGAGGCGACGAGCAGGCCGGCGGCGGGCAGGAGAAACTGCCCGAGGGCCACGAGCACCAGCAGCGACGTGGTGATCCGCAGGTACGCCGGGACGGGCAGCAGGAACACCGCGAGCGCGAGGTTGGCCATCACCACCCGCTGCGGCCACCACCGGTCCAGCGCCGCAGTGCGCAGGCGCACCTGCGTCGGGCCACCGCCCAGCGCCATGGGGACCAGGTAGGACAGCGCCCCGACCAGGACCTGGGCAACGAACCCCACCAGCAACGGCACGAGCACCACGCCGAACCGGTCCGCCGCCGCAGCGGCTGCCGGCGCGGCGAGGATGGTCCAGGCGTCGACGGCGATGGCGACCAACAGCCAGCCGACGGCGGCGGCGATCGACCACCCGGCGAAGGATGCGGGCGGCCTGGCCCGGGCCACCGCGACGGCGGGCCGGGCGCACCCCAGCACCGCGGCGGCGAGCAGCACCAGCCCGACCACCGCGAGCGGCTGCCACCACCCCAGCAGCCCGACGCCGAGCAGGCCCAGGCCGGCGACGGCGGTGGGCAGGGCCGCGGTCGCCGCCCGGACCGCGCCGCCTGCCATGCGGGTACGCAGCACGGTCGGCCAGAGGGTGAGCAGGGTGCCGAGCACGGTGAGGGTGACCCAGCCCAGCAGGTTGACGTGGGCGTGGAACAGCAGCAGCCGGGGCCGGGCGTCGTCGTCGACCACGAGCATCCAGGCACCGACGGGTACCCCGGTGAGCAGGGCGACCGTCGCCGCCAGGTAGTAGCGCACCGTGATGGTGAACCGGGCGGGCAGTGCCGTGCGCAGCCGCGCGGCGAGGACCCACAGGTGCGCGGCGACCGCGCCGAACACCGCCCCGGCGCCGACCACGCCGACCCACCGGGCCGGGGTGGCCCCGCCCACGAGCACCGCCGCCACGCCGAGGTTCAGCACCGCGAGCCGGGCCGCCTCGCCCCGCCGGCTCGCCGGGGTCCGGCTGTGCAGGACCGCAGCGGTGAAGTGCGCGCTCCACACCAGGATGGCGTTGCTGGCCGCACCGAGCAGCAGCAGGTGGATGGCGAGCCACCGCCAGGACGGCAGGAACGGATGGACGAACCCGACCACGACGATCCCGGCCAGGTAGGACAGCGGCAGGGCGGCGGCCCGGCGGTGCCATCCGGCCCGGCCGGACTCCCCCGTCCCGGGCGGCGCCGGACGCACAGCGGCTACGGTCGGGCTGCTCATCCGGGAACCGTCAGTCATCGGGGGCACCGTCAGTCATCGGGGCACCGTCAGTCATCGGGGGCACCATCAGTCATCCGGGCACCGTCAGTCATCGGGGCACCGTCCGGTCCGGCCCGGGCTCCGCCGGCACCCGCACCACGCACGCGGCGGGGGCCCCGAACGGCTCCAGAGCCGCCGCGTCCGCCGCCCCGCTGCCCAGCCCGGCCAGCACGCCGCGGACCACGCCAAGGTGCAGGCCGCACATGACCTCGGGGTTGTCGGCCACCAGCTCCAGGAACGGGCAGGCGTGCAGGTGCATCTCGGCCGCTGCCGCGCCGCCAGGTGCCGCGGCCGGGGCAGGGGCAGGGGCAGGGGCGAAACCGAGCCAGTCCAGGACCCGCAGCAGCCCGTCGGCCGGCGCCGCGCCGGGCTCCTCCGCCGCGAGCCGGCGGCCCCAGGCCTCGCCCACCCGGGTCGCTGCGCTACGCCCGTCACCAGTGCCGGAACCGAGATGATCGAGCAACGCCGCGGCAAGGCCCCGGTAGGAACCGGGCGCCGGATCCGGGGCGGCGGCTCGGTACCGCCACGCGGGCCGCCCGGGCACTCCTCCCCCAGATCGCGCCTTCACCAGGAGCCCGGTCTCGACGAGCCGGTCCAGGTGGGCCCGCACGGTCGACAGGTGCAGCCCGGTCTGCGCGGTCGCGTCCGCGATGGTCACCCCGTCCGGAGCGGTACGCACCAGGCGCAGGATCGCCACCCGGCTGGCCGACCCCAGAGCTCGATGGCGAGGAGTGTCCACCGTCTCACCCACGGGTCCTGCCCGGGGAGTTTCCATGGTGATAGACCTTATAACGTCAAACGACGTCAAAACCCGGGGAGGGTCCAATGTCACACTCCGACCCCGCCGCCGAGCGGTTGCCCGGCCCGGACGCCGACCAGATCGCGGCCGACGCGGTCGTACGCCACCACGCGCAGCTGTCCGAGAGGCTGAACCGCCACGCCGACCGGCTGCTCGCCGCGGCCGAGCGCGGGGACATGGCCGAGGCCCAGCGCGCGCGGGCCGACCTGCTCGCGTGGCTACGCGCCGACCTCGTGCCGCACGCACAGGCCGAGGAGTCCACCCTCTACCCGGCCGCGGCCGCCGACGCGCGCGCCGCGCTGCTGGTCGACGGCATGCTCGACGAGCACCGCGTCATCGCCGGGCTGGTCGCCGAGATCGAGAGCGCCACCGACGTACCGGTGCGCGCCGCGGCCGCGGCCCGGGCTCTCGCCGCGGTCTTCACCACGCACCTGGCCAAGGAGAACACGCTGGTCGTGCCGCTGCTTGTCAACGACGAGCAGGTCTCGCTGGCCGGGTTGCTCGAAGGCATGCACTCCCTGCTGGGCGCGGACGCCGCCCGAAACGGCCACAGCGGGTAGCTCCTGCGGATGCCGCGAGCTCCCGCTGGTCGGCGCCGGCCGGGCCCCCGACCGAGGTCGTGACGCGCGGGGCCAGCCGGCCGGAGCGCACGACTAGGTTGACCCGATGGGACACGTACGCCTCGAGGTGCGCGAAGGCCTTGCCCGGATCATCGTGGACAACCCGGCCCGAGCCAACAGCATCACGCCTTCCATGGCTCGCCAGATGCGGGCGGCATGCGACGCGGTCGATGAGGACAGGTCGGTCGGCGCGGCGGTCATCGCCGGGGCGCACGGCACGTTCTGCTCGGGCGGCGACCGCGACATCCTGCGCGACGTCGCCCGCGACCCCGCTGACCCGGCTGCGTTCGAGGACATGAGCCAGGTGTACGACGTGTTCCACCGGGTCGGGCGGCTCGCCGTACCGACGGTCGCGGCGGTGCGCGGCGCCGCGGTCGGCGCGGGCGTCAACCTCCTGCTCATGACCGACCTGCGGGTGGTGGCCGACAACGCCCGCATCAGGGCTGGCTTCCAGCAGCTGGGCATCCATCCGGGCGGCGGTCACTTCGCGCTGCTCGGCAAGGTCGCCGGATGGGACACGTGCGCCGCGCTCGGTCTCTTCGGCGTGCAGCTCTCCGGCGCGGAGGCGGCCAGCGCCGGCCTGGCCTGGCGCAGCGTCCCGGACGAGGAGGTGGAGCCGCTGGCCGAGCAGCTGGCCCGGGTCCCCGCCGCCGACCCCGAGCTCGCCCGCCACGCGGTCCGGTCCTTCCGCACCGAGCTTGGGCCGCCCCGCATGCCGTTCGCCGCGGCCAGCGACATGGAGCGCTCGTACCAGATGTGGTCGATGCGCAGGTCCATGCGGTGAGCGGCTGGCCTACGGCCCGCCGCGGACGCGCAATGCCACCCGGCACAGCCACGGTCTTTTCGCTGGGTCGAGCCGACCGGTATCCATAACGGAAGGCGACCTACCATGTCGCGACGGCCCAGGTTTCCGTCCCGCTCCAGAAAGCGGGCAAGCCGCCGCGGCCGTCGCCCGGCCCACCGTCGATATGGCGGTGGCCGAGGAAGCAGAAAGTCCGGCCGTACGCCGGCTCGGCGGCTGATTCTGCGAACTGTGGCGGCATACAGTTCAGATCTGCTCGCCCGGAAGCAGCGTGGTGGTGGGACCCGCGTACCGCGACAATGGTCCACGATCCGCCGTAACGATGATGGTTCCGGCCCTACCGCGGGGCACCGCTTTCCACACTGCCGGTGGGCGGTGTGACGTCGCGGAACGTGCACACCTCCGGCGGGCCGGCGAGCAGGCTACGCCACTGCCCCAACCTGGAGACCATGGCCGGGTCACTCGCCACCCGGCGCTGGTCCGCGGCGTAGGACTCCGCATCGTCGTACTCAATAACCTCGACAAACGCGTCCGGGTCGGCGATGTCGCGTAACAGCCGCACCTTGATGCCGCCCGGGCCCTCGTAGAACGGGATGGCCTGGTCCAGAAACGAGACCAGGTCCTCCCATCGACCTTCCGCCACCCGCCCGCGCAAATGAATGATCATCTTGCCTCCCGGCGCGGTCCGGCACCGGTCCGGCACACTACGCGCACTCTTCTGGGGCTCTATCGGCCGTCTGAAGCACCGCTTCTGCGGCACCGCCGTGACCGGCGCCGCCCGGCCAGGCGGCAGCCGCCCACGGGTGTGACCACGCCCGCCGGCCTCGGATGGGTGTGGATCCTGGCGGGTCCGCACCCACGCCACGACCGGCGGATCCTACGGAGGGGCGCAGTTCCAGCGCGCTTCTACGGTTTGCCACGGTGACCGTGCCACCAGGATCTGCGACAACGCCCAAGGCAACCGGTGTGACGGCCATGGCTGAATCAAGCCGGCAGCGGCAATACCGGCGGAGAAACCGGTACGGCCCGCCGCCTACCGCCCGGCCTGGGCGTGATACTGCTGAATGACGCTGCGGGAGATCCGGCCCCGCGGCGACACTTCCAGCCCCTTACGCCCTGCCCACTCACGGATAGCACGGTTCTGCTCGCGGTCACCCTTGGTCACGCTATTGCCCGCACGACCAGACATGCCGCGGGCCGGCGTACGGCTGATGCGATGCGCTGCCTGGACGAACGGCTCCAGGCTGCTCCGTAGCCTGGCGGCGTTCTTCCGCGACAGGTCGATCTGATAGTTCGTGCCGTCAAGCGCGAACGTGACGCTCTCCTCGGCGGCACCGCCATCAAGGTCGTCCACCAGCTTGACTTCCACCTTGCGTACCACGGCTAGGCCTTCCTCACGGGCGGCTCTGGTGAGCTAATCATTGCATGGCCAACACCGAATGCAAGACGTACCGGCAAGAAAGTAGTGTGACCGGCCGCGACCACCGGCGGTCACGCCGCGCATCGCATCCGACGCGTTCCCGGGCCACGGTAACTGCCACACGGGCATCGGTGACAACCAACGGTTTTTTGACTGTTACAGCATGTACACGGAGGCAAGGGCAAAGGCATCGGTCGCTGCCTTGCGGACCCGCCGCCGAGCTATCCGAGTGCGAAGAATGGGAGGTTATGGTGTTCTGGCCTTACCGCCATCACACCGGGAAGAGGCTGTCCACAAAGTCGTTGCGGAACTTCCCGTCCGGGTCGCACCCGGCCGCCAACCAGGCGAACTGGTCACGCCGCGGGTAGCGGCCGATGACCTCCTGCGGCTCCGCTGTCGTGAGCTTGCCCCAGTGCGGCCGGGCCCCCAGCGGCATGAGCCGCTCCTCGACGGCGGCGAGCACCGGCAGCACGGCCGCGGCGTCCGGAACCCAGGTGAAGTGCAGCGTGACGCAGTCGCGGCGGTAGGCGGGGCTCAGCCACAGGTCGTCCGCTGCCACGGTGCGGATCTCCGCGACCTGCAGCACCGGCGCCACCAGGTGCCCGACACCGCGGACCGCGGCGAACGCTTCCGGTGCCACCTCGCGTGGCAGGTAGAGCTCGGACTGCAGCTCCTTGCCGGCGCCCGGGGTCGCGTCGGGCCGGAAGTGCGGCAGCCGTTCGTGCCAGGGGCCGGCCACGCCCAGCTGCTCGGTGCAGGAGCCCGGGGGCAGGCCCGGCACCGGGTGGAGCGGGCGGTCAGCCAGCCGGCCACCGGCCCAGCCCGTCCCCGGCCGGTCGGTACGGCTCTTCACCCATACTGCGGCCGCGCCGCTGCGCCAGTCGGTGAACGCACTGACGCTGTAGGCCGCGCCGAACACCTCGTCGAACCGGTCCACCACCTCGTCGAGGGCCACCCCGAGGCGGACCCGCTGCGCCACCTCGTACGCCGGCTCGATGCGCAGCCTCAGCCGGGTCACCACACCCAGCGCGCCCAGGGCGACCACCGAGCCGGCGAACGTGTCGCCGTCAACGTCCCGGCTGAGCTCCGTGAGGTCGCCGTCCGGGCCGACCAGCTGCAACGCGGTGACGGACGCGGAGAGGCAGCGCTGGGTGTCGCCAGAGCCGTGGGTGCCGGTCGCGCACGCTCCGCCCACCGAGATGTGCGGCAGCGAGGCCAGGTTCGCCAACGCGAAGCCTGCCCGGTGCAGCTCCGCGGCGACCTCGGCGTAAGGCGCGCCGGCACTGACGGCCGCGGTCGACCCCGCCGCGTCGATCTCGACCGCGCCCGGCAGCCGGTCCAGGCGGACCAGGTCCTGGGTGGTGTCGGCGACCGGGCTGAACGAGTGGCCGCTGCCCAGGGCCCGCACCCGCCGGCTTCCGGCGACGATCCGGCGCAGCTCGTCGACCGAGCCCGGCCGGTGCAGCCGTACGGCCCGGAAGGTGATGTTGCCAGCCCAGTTCGCAAACGGGACACCGGTCGGCGTCATGCCTGCTCCGATCGAGGGGCCCAGCGCCGCACACCGGCGAGGAGCACCCCCAAGCAACCGACATATTGCCCCCAACGTACCCAACATGGAAGACTGCCGTCGTTGGTCGACTAATTCAAATCTCTACCTACAGAGATGTCCGCTCGTCTCCACCGACCGTCCACCTCAGCTACGCGGAGGAGCAAACGTGAGACTCGCCTGGAGAGCGGCTGTCGCCATAGCCGCGAGCGCGGTTTTCCTCCCGATGTCCGTCACCCCGGCATCCGCATCCCACAGCTGGAACGGGTACCACTGGTCCACCGGCTCGTACCCGATCAACCTCGACCCGATCAACTCGCTCAGCGACGGCTTCCGCGACACAGGCATCTCCACCGACGTGAACGCCGACTGGAACCGGTCCAGCCGGTTCGCCAACGCCCAGCGGTTCGGGGCGAACGACGCCACGACCAGGAGCAACTGCCCGTACCCCTCCGGTAAGTCGTTCCGGATGTGCGACTACAACTGGGGCGCCACCGGCTGGGCCGGGATAGCGCAGATCCACATCAACGGCAACCACATCACCGACGGTCGGGTCAGGGTCAACAACTACTACGGCACGTCCAACTCCTACCGGCGCCACGTGCTGTGCCAGGAGGTCGGCCACGTCCTCGGCCTCGACCACCAGGCCAACGGCAACAACAGCTGCATGGACGACTCGTCGGCCGGCTGGGACGAGATGCACCCCAACGCGCACGACTACGAGATGCTGGAGCGCATCTACGACCACCGGCACACCTCACTGGCCGCGACCGCGACCGCCGGCGAGCGCACCCTGCACCGCGAGGCGTGCGGCAACCGGACCGTCACCCGGCTCGCTGACGGGACCCTGCTGGTCGAGTTCATCCTGCCCCCGCCAGCCCGGTAACCGCCCAGCGGACCAACCTCCGTCACCGTCGCCTGCCGTCGCCTCCCGGGTGCCCTGCCGGGGAGGCGACGGACTGCGGTAACGTGCGGCCTCATGCCTCCCGCCCGCGTCCGCCCTGACTACGCGGCTGACGAACGCACCCAGCTCGTCGGCTGGCTCGACCTGCAGCGCGCGATCGTCCACTGGAAGTGCGAAGGACTCTCCGATGTGGACGTACACCGGTCCGTCCTCGCCACCTCGCCCCTGATGACGGTGGCCGGCGTCGTGTCGCACCTGCGCTGGGTCGAGTACATCTGGTTCGAGGTGCTCTTCCTGGGCCGGCCGGCCGAGGGGCCGGCCTTCGCGGAGGGGCCCGAGGACGCCGAGATGAGGGTGGCGGGCGTCCCGCTCGCCCAGCTCCTTGCGGAGTACGACCGGCAGTGCGCCGTGTCGAACGAGATCATCGCCGCCCATCCGCTGGACCAGGCGGGCAGGCACCCGGACTTCACCGCTTCCGCGGCGAGCCTGCGATGGATGTTGATCCATATGGTGGAGGAGACCGCCCGGCACGCCGGCCATCTGGACGCCATCAGGGAGCTTCTCGACGGCAGGAAGGGCTACTACTGAGCCGGCCACCCCCCTCGCTGACCTGACCCAGCGCGCGCCACATGCTTATCCGCCCACGACCCCGGGACCGGTGCCCACTCCCGCCTGCCGCCGGCACTCCTGCACGGCAGCGGCCAGCCGCGGGTCGCCCTTGAGCCGGATAGCCAGCTCGTCACTGACCCGCGGGTCCCCGGTGACCGGGTCCGGATCCGGGTACTCCGGCACGCCCTGCTCCCGTACGCACACGGCGAGGCGCCGCCTCGCCTCGATCTCCTCGGGCGCCACCTTGACCACCTCGCCCGCCGTAGGCAGCAACAGGCGGCACCTCTCGTACGCGACCGAGACCACCTCGACCGGCGTACGTTGCTTGTCGACCTGGGGCATGCCCTCCGCGGTCGGGTGGTCGAGCAGCGTGACCCCGTGCTGCAACAGGCAGTCCCGGTAGCGCTCGACCTGGTATTCCCGGTCCTCGCCCGGCCTTCCCAGGGGTCCCCCGGCGCCGATGGAGGCCGCCTGTGGCTGGTCCTCCCCACTCCCGCAGCCAGCAACCAACAAACCGGCGAGCAGTACGGATACGGCCACCCCGCCGACCGCCGAACGGCGGCCCACAGCCCAGTCTTTCCTGTTCGTCATGGCGGTGGATTAAACTCCACGCGAGATAAAGTCACCGTCAGCGATCATTTTTGTGGCTCTCTTACGGCAGACCAGAAAGATCAGTTGCGTACGGTCGGGACTAGGCAAGGAGCGGGTCCGTGCGCGTGCTTGTCGTCGAGGACGAGGAGCTGATGGCCGAGGCCATCGCCGAGACGCTGCGCCAGCAGGCCATGGCGGTCGACGTGGTGTACGACGGCGCCGCCGCCTTGGACCGGTTGGACGTCAACTCCTATGACGTCCTGGTGCTCGACCGCGACCTGCCCCTCGTGCACGGCGACGACGTGTGCCGCCGGGTAGTCCGGTCCGGGGCGCCCACCCGGATCCTCATGCTCACCGCGTCCGGCGAGATCAGTGACCGGGTCTTCGGGCTGGACCTCGGAGCTGACGACTACCTGCCGAAGCCGTTCGCGTTGGCCGAGTTCATCGCCCGGGTCCATGCACTGTGCCGGCGGGCCCGGCCGGCGGCGCCCCCGGTGCTGCGGTGGGCCGGTATCGAGCTCGACCCAGCGCGCCGGCAGGTGCTCCGCGACGGCCGGCTCATCTCGCTGTCCCGCAAGGAGTTCGCGTTGCTGCATGAGCTGATGCTCGGCAACGGCGCCGTGGTGAGCACCGAGCAGCTCCTGGAGAAGGCGTGGGACGAGCACGTCGACCCGTTCACCAACGCGGTACGGGTGGCCGTGATGACGCTGCGGCGCAAGCTGGGTGAGCCGCCGGTGGTGGAGACCGTCCCGGGCGTGGGCTACCGCCTCAGATGAGCCGGCACTCAGTAAGGCTCCGGCTCGCCCTGCTCTGCGGCGGGCTGGTGCTGGTGACCGGCGCGGCGCTGCTGTCCGCGCTCTACCTGACGGTCAGCCATGCCATCGCGGCACAGACCATCAACGTGCCGATGGCCGAGCCGTCCGGGCCGGGGCAGACCGACGACCTCAAAAAGGAGAAGATCGCGACGGAGGAGGCGATCCGCGCCCGGCTGCGTACCCAGACGCTCCCCCCACTGCGCAGCCGCGGGCTGGCCGTGCTCACCGCGCTGACCGCCGCGGGCGTGTGCGTGGGCTGGTTCGCGGCAGGCGGGGTCCTGCGCCCGCTGCGCCAGGTCACGGCGACCGTCCGCCGCGTGGCTGAACGAAACCTGCACGAGCGGGTTGCGCTGCCCGGCCCGCGCAACGAGTGGTGGGAGCTGGCGACGGCGGTCGACGCGATGCTGGCCCGCCTGGACGCCGCCTTCACCGCGCAGCAACAGTTCGTCGGCAACGCGTCGCACGAGCTGAAGACGCCGCTGGCGATCAACCGGACCCTGCTGGAGGTGGCGATGAACCGGCCGGACGCGCCGGTCGACCTGCTCCGGCTCGGCGAGAACCTGCTGGAGGTCAACGCCCGCCACGAGCGGCTGGTCGACGGCCTGCTGATCCTGACTAGAGCCGCGCGCCGGATCGCGGACCCGCGACCGGTCGACCTGGCCGACGTGGTCGACGGCGCGCTCGCGTTCCTGCGCCCGGAGGCCGAACGGCACCACCTGGAGGTCACGGCCACGACGACCCCGGTCACCGTCGACGGCGACCGGGTCCTGCTGGACCGGCTCGTGCAGAACCTGCTGCACAACGCCATCCAGCACAACATCCCGGGCGGCTGGCTGCGGGTCGACGCCGGCCCAGCCGACGGTGCCGCCCGGCTGGCCGTCGCCAACACCGGCCTGGTGATACCCGCCGCTACGATCCCCGATCTCTTCGTGCCGTTCCAGCGGGCGACGAACCGGGTGCGCTCGACCCAGGGCACCGGGCTGGGGCTGTCGATCGTGGAGTCCGTGGTGCGGGCGCACGGCGGCACGGTCACCGCGCGGCCCCGTGACGGGGGTGGCCTGGATATCGAGGTGAAAATTCCACAAACAGGTAGCCGCCAATAGCCTGCCCGCCACGTCACGTCAAGAACCGAAACCTCGTGACTGCTGCACCTCCTTCCCCGGCGAAATTATTGCCGGGTCGGCACTGAACGGTGTCCAAGAAGGAGGAATCATGAGGACTAGACGCGCGCGGACCATACTCGCCGCGATGGTCGCCGCTATCATCGCGGTACTGGTCGCCGCCATGCCTGCGAATGCGGGCCACAAGGACGGGGTCGTGGAGTCCGGCGAGTTCGGCCTCTACTACCTGGTGGACCAGGGAGGATACGTCTTCGACCTGGCCGTCGGGGACAGCAACTTCTCCGGTGACGTGTTCCCCGGCACCTCGATCTCGGCCAACGACAACACCGAGTCCTACTGGAACCGGGACGTCTACTGGTGGCACGTCTACACCGACGCGTCGTGGGGCGGCTCGCACGGATGCCTACCCTCCGGCTACGAGGGAAACGCGTCACAGACGTTCCGGAACACGATCTCGTCGGCGGACTTCTCGTCAAGCTCCTGCTGACACCCATGGCAGCTGGCACTCCACCGTCTCTCCGGCCATCCCAGGTGGCCGGAGAGCGGCAACGGACGACGGCCCATTTCCGTACCCCTATCTGGGAGATCACCATGACCTCGACCTACCACCGTGCCGTCGCTGGCGCAGCGGTCGCGGCGCTGCTCGCTCTGGCGGGATGCTCGAACGCCGGTGCGGCAGAGCCGGCCGAGCCCCCGATCGGCGAGGTGCCGACCCTGCTCGCCAGCGTGGACCTGCGGCTGCCCGTGGAGGACTACCTGCCAACCGCTGAGCAGGGCAACCGGCTGGGCGCCGCCCGGCTGGTCATGATCCGCCGGTGTATGGCCAGGTTCGGCATTGACTACCCCGTCAAGCCGGTCCCGGCCGGCGGTCACGGCCCGCGCAGCCTGACCGACCGGCGGTACGGCATCACCGACATCGCGCTGGCCCGCACCGCCGGGTACGGGCTCGGTCCACGGGACCCGAGGCTGGTGACCCGACCGGAGCGGCCGAAGATCGGACCCGACGGTCAGACGGTGCTGTCCGGCCAGGGCCGATCGGTGGTGAACGGCCTTCCCGTGCCCGACGGCGGCTGCATCGCCGAGGCCGACCGGGCCCTCGACCAGGCGGTCCCGGTGGGCACCGACACCAGGGCCGGCAACCAGCTCCAGCTCCGCACGTTCGAGGTGTCCAAGAGGGACAGCCGCGTGCGGGCCGCGTTCGCCGCGTGGTCGGCATGCATGTCAGCTTCGGGGCACCTCTACGACGACCCGCTCACCGTCATGGGGGACCCGGCGTTCACCGGGGACGACCCGGCGCACCCCGGCAGGGCCGGCCCGGCCGAGCTGGCCGTCGCCATGTCGGACATCGACTGCAAGGCCAGGGTGAACCTGGTCGGCATCTGGTTCACGGTGGAGTCGGCGTACCAGCGCCGGGAGATCGAGGCCGACCGGGCGAGGTTCGTCGCGGCGCGTGAGGCGATCGTCGCGCGGGACCGCACCGCGGCGGCCATCGACGGTTGAGAACCGTTCGCGACCAGGACTCAGGCGGATGGGCGGCCCGGCTGCCCGTCCGCCTCCGGCGGCTGGAGCAGCAGCCCCAACCGGACCAGGTCTGCACCGGTGGTCGCGCCGGTCTTGGCCCGCACGCGCCGCAGGTACGTATCGACCGTCCACGCCGTTATGCCTAGCTGGCGCCCGATCTGGAAGTAGGTCAACCCGCGTGAGAGGTGCACCACGACCTCTTTCTCCCGGGCCGACAGGCTAGACCGTTCCTGTGACATGCCGCTCCCCCCGAGCTCCGCCTTTCTTCGCGCCCGCCATCAGTGCCGATGCGTTGCCCTCCGACCGGGTCGCGGTACACCACACCCGCCGTCCCGTTACCGCGACATTTTTAGTCGGCATTTGTCTATGTATAAATGGCGACTGCGGTCGCGGTCGATCCGCGATATTCCTCTCTGAGGCTCGCATCCGGACGCCGAGGTGTCAGCGATGCCGCCCCCGCTCGGATGGGCTCATGCGGTTCACCGATGGGTACGACCAACGCGAAGTAGGGCAAGTTATGGACAGCCACAAATGGCTTCTGGCGCTTTACCCGATCGTGCCGGCAGTTCGGGGCGGCCGGCAGCCACGGGAGCGGACAGTTTCCCGGCGAAGTGCCAGAGGCGGCGACCCGCGTCAGGAACGTGACACCGGCGGGAGACGCAGATGGCAGGGTTAGCCGAGCGGGTCGCCGCGGAGATCCGGCTGCTACGGAAAGGGCGCGGCATTAACGCGCCAGATATTGAGGCGCGGCTCGGGCCGCACCTGCGCGAGCTGGTGGCCGGCGCCACCGGCCCGGACGACGGGGACTGCCGCCGCAGCCTCGCCACCGAGATCAACAGCTGCACTGCCGGGCTCCCCGAGGACCTGCGCACCGCCATCACCGCGAGCCTCGGGCTGTCCGCCGAGACCAGGCAGATCCCCAAGCTCAGGGACCGGATCACCTGGCTGTCGGCACAGCTCGGCCGCGGGTACCGAACGGCGCTTCGCCGCGTGGACGTCGCCGAGCGGCTGCTCGCCGAGGAGATCGCCCACGAGCTACGCCGCCGGCGGGGCCAGGCGGCCGGCACGCCACAGGGCTGGTACCTGGACGAGCTGCGGACCGTGCTGCGCCTGGACACGCCGACGCCGGAAGCGCACGAGCACCGCCGCATCGTCGCCACCTGCGACGACCTGAGGGAGGTGATGGCCTGGCTCGACGTGCCGCGCGATCCGGGATGCTCCGGCCCGGCGCTCAACGCCGATGTCCTCTACGGCGGGCGGCTGATCCGCCGCGAGCAACCGTTACGCGGCCGGTTCCAGTTCATGATCCAGCTGCCGGCGCCACTGCGCACCGGGGAAAGCCACGAGTACGGGATGATCCTGCGGATCGCCGAGGGCGAGCCGATGCAGCCGCACTATGTCTTCACGCCCGAGTGCCAGTGCAACCTGTTCTCGCTGCGGGTGCGGTTCCCGCCGGACCGCACCCCGCACTGGGTCTGGCGGGTCGCCGGGGAGACCGTCCGGATGTTCGAGGCCGCACGGCCCGGCCGGGACCTGCTGGCCCTCGACGAAGCCGGCGAGGTGCAGGTGCGCTTCCCCAACCCGACCATGTACCTCGGCTACGGGATCCAGTGGGCGTGGTAGGCAACCGGTGGGCCCACCGCGAGGTGGGCCCACCGAGCCCGAGCGCATAGCGCCCTCCGGCGGCCAGCCGGGCCACGGTACGCCACTGGGCTACTATGCGGCGTAATGCAAGGCAGTTGGGTGATGGCAGGGGCAGCTGGCTGCACACCTGGACGCTCCTGCCGTCACCCGACCTGCATCAGCCAGAAGACCAGCCAGCGGATCACGCTGACGATCAGCTCGGCTGCCCGATCCTGGTCGTGCTGGTCCTGGAGGAACGGAGCCTGGCCGTGGGGTTCCATGTCGTCCTCACCTCCTGTCCCTGCCCCTGGTCCCCGCCTTCCGTGGCGGTGCGGGAGCCCCGCGAGCAGTCGGCCTGCGGCCGTGGGACAAGAGTGCGGCGCCGCACCGGGCCGGACGCCCGGATCCGGGCGTCCGCGGATGTCCCCGCGCACGCGCGGACACGGATGGGCATGACGGACCGCACCGGCAAGAAAGACCGCCCCACACCTCTCAAGATCACGATCGCAGCAAGGAACGTGCAGCGCAGCTGCACGTTCGGCGTCACAGATCGCGATCTTGACAGGGGCGGAACCGCAGTACCGGAGAACTGCCGTGCCGCCAACGCCGGCTGCGCCACTGGAGCACGGCGTTGGCAAGGCTCACGAGCTCGCCCGGGCCAGCCGGTACGCGCCGAGCCCGTACCGGCTTGGGTCTCACTGGAGGAAGGCGCAGAGCGGGGACAGCAGGGCGCTGCCGACCAGGGCGGTCTGGGTGTCGAAGGCGGCGCGTAGCCGCTCGGTCATCTGCGGGTTGCCCCGCTGCCGCCACAGCTTCTGCGCCCGGTCCCAGGCGAGGCCGCGGGTCAGCTCGACGAGCAGGTTCTGGTACCAGTCGTCGAATCCCATGTTGATCCGGTCGATGTGCTGCTGCCACCACGCCAGGTAGCCCCGCCGCAGGCCGGGGATCTCCTGCTCGAAGACCTCGTTGACGAGCAGGTAGTCCCGGTGCTGCCGGCTGCCGTCAGCCGCGTGACCCAGCCGCTCCCACGTCGCCACCAGCGCGAACGGCAGGTCGTAGTTGATGTGCGCGTTGACCCCGGTCACCGCGCACGGCAGGGAGCGCAGCCGGGTGTCGGCGACCCGGCAGAAGAGCACCCGCCACGACTCGGGCGTCTTCGGGTCGGCAACACTCCACCGGCGTAGCGCGTCGACGTACCGCCGGGCAAACTCCACATCCAGCCGGTTGAGGAATGCCGAGTCGGCGAAGTCACCGGCCTGGTGCCGGTCGTGGATGCGCCTGGTGATCGTGGTGTAGAGCTTGTTGAAATCGGCGATGGGGCTTTCCTCGTACATCGGGGGCAGGCACTTCAGCACGTCCTGCAGCGCGGTCAGCTGCTGCACGACGCCCGCGATATCGTCCGGCTCGCCAGCGAGCACAGCCATCATCTCCTGCTGGAGGTCGCCCCAGGTCGGTCCCGTCACGTTTCGCCTCCCGTCGCGATGTCCCTAGAACAGGAACGATCGCAGCCAAAGAGCCGAATTGGGTACTAGCAGGCTGCTGTATGTCGGCTATCCGCATCGTTTATGTCGGGAACCGGACTCTATTGACGCTCAGTCCCGCCGGTTGCGGAGGAAGATCGCGGTCGCCTGGACGCGGCTGTGGATCTGCAGCTTGTCCAGGATGTGCGACACGTGGACGCCCACCGTGCTCGGGGCGATGTGCAGCCGCTTGGCGATCTTCTGGTTGGTGAGCGCCTGGGCGACCAGGGCGAGCACCTCGAGCTCACGCTCGGTCAGCCGGGCCAGCTCCCCCGACGGCCGCTCCCGCTGCTCGGGCACGGCGGTGCCGGCACCCGGTTCGACCAGCGTCACCCGGGCGCGCCGGGCCAGGTCGGAGATCTCGTCCAGCAGCTCGCGGGCGCCCAGCTGGCGGGCGACCCGGTGGGCCGAGCGCAGCGCCGCAGCCGCCGCCGCGTTACGGGTCCGCCGGTCATAGCCCGCGTCCGCCTGCCGCAGCCGGGCGTAAGCGGCCGGGTACGGATGCCGGCTGCGCTCCCACAGGTCGGCGGCCCGGGCCCACACCTGCGGGTCCGGCTCGCCCTTGATCCGGCTCCGCTCGCCCGCGCACAGGGCCAGGTAGCCGGTGACCGTCTGCCGGACCGGACCCGCGCGGCCCGCGGCGACCGCGGCGATCCGCTCCTCCGCCTCGTGCAGCGCGCCGACGGCGCGGTCATCGACTGCGACCTGCCCGCCGGCCGCCGCCTCCGCCTCCGCGCGCAGCCCGTGCCAGACCAGCACGGCCTGCGATATGACACCATCCGAATGCTCGAACTGAGCCAACCCTTCGCGCACCGCCTGCCGGGCCGCCGCGTGATCCCCGCGCCACATCGCCAGACCCGCTCGCAGGGTCAGCAGCGGCAGCACGTACCGGGCGCCGCCGCCACCGGCGACCAGGGTGGTGGCCGCGTCCAAGTCACGCTCGCCGGCCTCGAAGTCGCCGTAGGCGATAGACAGCTTGGACCGGGCCAGCAGGAGGTCTGCCGCCTCGGTGCCGGACGGGCGCCCGGCGAACGCCTCGGCGATCACCCGCTCCCCCTCGCCCCACCGGCCCAGCCGGAACAGCCCGTTGGCCGCGGCCGCGAGCAGTTGCGTGCCGTAGGTACGCCCCAACCCCAGCGCGTCCGCCCGGGCCGCCCCTTTACGGGCAACCGCAACCCCGGCCTCAAGCTCGTCCAGTGGACCGGTCAGCAGGTCGGCCAGGTGCAGGTAGGCCAGCATGATGTCGTCGTGCCTGCCGGACCGCTCGGCGGCGCGCAGCGCCTCTTCCGCCGTCCGGCGGCCGGCCACCGGGTCGTCCAGTGCCGCCTGGCTGGACCCGAGCGCGGCGCTGGCCACCACCACCGACGACGTGTCGCCTATCCGCTGAGCGAGGTCGAGCGCCTCGCGGGCCCGCTGCCCGGCCGCCGCGTACCGGCCCAGCCGCACCAGCAGCCCGGCCGACTGGGCAGCGGCGGCGGCCCGGTCCTGGTCGGCGCACTCACCGGCCAGCACCCTCTCGTACTCCGCCTCGGCCTCGGCCAGGCGCCCGAGCGCGGCCAGGCAGCCGGCGCGGCCGATGTGCAGCCAGCACGGCGCCGGCCCGGCGAGGCTGGCCGCCAGCTCCCCCAGCAGGTCCACCGCCTGCTGATGCTCGCCACTGCGGTCGGCCGCCCGGGCCGCCCGCCGCACCACCTCGACCCGTTCAACACCACCGGGCTGGCCGGACCCGGCCCTGTCCATGATCTCAAGTGCCAAGGTCCAGTGCCCGAAGCCCTCGGCGAAGCCGTACCGTTCCTCTGCCTCCTCCGCGGCGGCGACCGCCTCGGCCAGGGCCGGCTGTAGCTCCCCAGCCTGGCGCCAGTGGTGGGCCAACCGCGCATGCTGCTCGTGCCCACCCGGGGCTTCCGTGATCGCCTGCGCGTACCGCCGGTGCAGCGCCACCCGCTCGCCACTGAGAAAGCCTGCCGCCAGCGCCTCCTTGAACAGGCCGAGCCGGAACCGGTAGCCCTCCCCGCCGGGGTCCTCGATGATCCGCTGGTCCATCGCTGCCCGCAGCGCGGCAATCAGCGCATCCTCGCCCAGGTCCACCACCCTTCGCAGCAGCTCATAGACGACCGGCTCCACCCCTGCCGCGACCGCGCACACCACCGTCCGCGCGTCCCGCGGCAGCGCATCCACCGTCGCCACCGCGATCTCCCGCAGCGACTCGGGCAGGCCCACCTCGCCCTCGCGCAGGCCGCGGGCCAGACCCTCGGCCACGAACGGGTTGCCCCTGCTGCGCTCCCAGATCCCTGCCGCTTCCTTCAGCGCCAACGCCCGGCCGACCAGCGCCTCAGCCAGCTGCTCGGTCTCGGCCCGGACCAGCGGCCCTAGCTTCACCATGCGGCCTGACCTGCGACGAAGCAGCTCCAGGAGCAGCAGCTGGACCGGATGGTCGCGGACCAGGTACTCTGCCCGCGCCGCGCCGAGCACCAGCAACCGCATGCCACTCGGCACGGCGAGCAGGTGCTTGAGCAGGTCCCGGGTGGTCGGGTCGGCCCAGTGCAGGTCGTCCAGCGCCAGGACCAGCGGCCTGCCCTCGGTGATCGCGCTCAGGCGGGTGGTGACCCGCTCCAACCAGCTTCCGCCGGCGCCCGGGTGGACCACCCCGCGATCGAGCAGCATGACGAGGTCGCCGGCCGCTCCGGCCGAAGGCGTGTCCGCCTCACCCGCCTCGGCCAGGAACCAGCGCAGCGCCTGCCGTAGCGGGTAGAGCGGCGCCTGCGCGATGTCCAGGCATCCACCGGACAGGACAACCGCGCCATCGGCTCGCAACCGTTGCATGACGGTGGCGAGGAAGCGTGTCTTACCGACCCCGCTTTCGCCGGTCACCACGACCGCGAGGGTCTCACCCTGCTCGACTTGGCGAAATGCGTCCACCACCGCCTGCACCTGGCGGACGCGGCCAATGAACAGGCTCTCCCCCACCGCGGCAGACATGTGCCGAAGCCTAGTCGGCCGGCCGGGAGGACGCAGGCTCGGACGCATTTAAATAGTCGTTTTCCGCCGCATACATCGTTGTCTTGATGTGCGGCTCGCCGCTCGCTGGGAGTGTTTCACGGCGAAGGGACCGGCAGGGTCCCTCGATCGGAAAGGAGACACATCATGGGTACGCTCCGCTGGCCCGGCCCCACCGCCTTCCACCAGGTGTGCCGCCACACCCACCGCGACCGCACCGAGCATGACCACGCGGCCGGTGGCCTACCGCTGCCGAGCCCGGCCCGCCTGGCCGATCTTTGAACATTTCGCCACGTCGGCGGGTGCTTATTTGATGAGATACAAGGTACGTCGAAACAGCCGGCCGGTCCGCTTTCCCGCCGCTTTGCCTCACCTGTCGGAACGGCTGGCCGGCGGCTCGGGCCGATGTGCCCGGTGGCCGGAGCCGACCGGCCCTGTACCGGAGGTGATTAACTGTCGCAAGGTGGCAATGGTCCCTATTGCCTGGTGGCGACGATCGAAAGGAGCCACCCGTGAGCGTGTCCGCTGAGCCGTACCGGATCAAGGTCGTCGAGCCGCTACACATCCCTACCCGTGAGCAGCGCACGGCCGCAATCGAGGCGGCCGGCCACAACACGTTCCTGCTCCGCAGCCGGGATGTCTACATTGACCTGCTCACCGACAGTGGCACAAGCGCGATGAGTGACCGGCAGTGGAGCGCGATCATGATGGGGGACGAGGCGTACGCCGGTTCGGCGTCCTTCTACCGCCTGGAGGAGGCGGTCCGGGATATCTACGGATTCCGTTACGTCGTACCGACGCACCAGGGCCGCGGCGCCGAGCACCTGATCTCGCACATCCTGATCAAGCCCGGCCAGTACGTGCCGGGCAACATGTACTTCACCACCACCCGGGCGCACCAGGAGCTGGCCGGCGGTGTCTTCGAGGACGTCATCATCGACGAGGCGCACGACCCGCAGGCACGCCATCCGTTCAAGGGCAACGTCGACCTGGCGAAGCTGGAGGGCCTGATCGACCGGGTCGGGTCCGCCAGCATCGCGTACGTCAACGTCGCCGTGACCGTGAACATGGCGGGCGGGCAGCCGGTGTCCCTGGCCAACCTGCGGCAGGTGCACGAGGTGTGCCGCCGGCACGGGATCCTGCTCTGGTGCGACGCCACCCGGCTGGTGGAGAACGCGTACTTCATCGCCGAGCGCGAGGAGGGCCAGGCCGGCCGGCCGGTGGCCGAGATCGTGCGCGAGATGATGTCGTACTTCGATGGCGCGACCATGTCCGGTAAGAAGGACGCGCTGGTCAACATCGGCGGGTTCCTCGCCATGAACGACGAGATGACCCTCCAGCGGGCCCGCGAGCTGGTCGTCCTGTTCGAGGGCATGCCGACCTACGGCGGCCTGGCCGGGCGGGACATGGAGGCCATGGCCACGGGCATCCGGGAGATGGTCGACGACCAGTACATCGCCCACCGCGTCAACCAGGTCCGCTACCTCGGCCAGCAGCTGGTTGACGCCGGGGTGCCGGTGGTGGAGCCGATCGGGGGGCATGCGGTGTTCCTCGACGCCCGGCGGTTCCTGCCCCACCTGGACCAGGAGCAGCTGCCGGCGCAGGCGCTCGCCGCCCGGCTCTACCTGGACAGCGGGGTGCGGTCGATGGAGCGCGGCATCGTCTCCGCCGGTCGCGACCCGCGGACCGGCCGCAACCACCGGCCAAAGCTCGAGCTGGTGCGGCTGACCATCCCGCGCCGGGTGTACACCGACCGGCACATGGACGTGGTGGCCGGCTCGGTCATCCGGTTGTTCGAAGCCCGCGACCAGATCCGGGGCCTGCGGATGGTCTACGAACCACCCACGCTCAGGTTCTTCAACGCCCGCTTCGTCCCGCTCGACCCGCCGCAGGCGGCGGCGAGCGCGGCGGCGGGGTCCTGGTAGGCCCGCGCCACCAGCGTGACCCACTGGTGTACGGCGTCCTCCCCGGCGGCCAGCGGTCCGGGACGGTAGTGCGGGGACGCGAGGCCCCGCTGCACCGACTCGCACGCCGCCCAGTCCTGCCGGTTGGTGACGTCCCACAGCTCCACCGCGTACGACAGGTCCGTCACGCCCGGCGGCGCGAGCCAGCTGCACTCGACCGAGGTGCGGTCCGGTGCCAGCGGCTCGAGCAGGTGCGTCATCACATAGTCCGGGTGCGCCGAGACCAGCAGGTTCGGCATGAGCCCGACGTAGCGCACCGTGCGCCGTGGGGCGCCGTCGATGAAGGCGCCGCGGGACCTGCCGTCGAGCGACATCGTCTCGGCGTGCTCGCGCAGGTCCATCTCGCCACCCACCCACGCGCCGGGCAGGTCCCAGTTGCTGCCCGAGGCCGGTGGCGAGACCTTGCACAGCTCCGGGTGGATGAGCGGGCAGTGGTAGCACTCGTGGTAGTTCTCCACGATCAGCTTCCAGTTCGCGGCCACCTCGTAGGTGTGCCGCGCCGCCAAGGTCAGCGTCTGCGGCCGGTACGCCTCGATGAGCCCGGCCAGCGCACCGAGATAGTCGCCGAACGGCGGCGCCGTGCCCAGGGCGTTGACGAACACCCAGCCCTCCCACCGGGTGGCCGCGAGCTCCACCAGGCCGTGCCCGGCCGGGTCGAACCCCGCGACACCGCGCATCCCGGCCGCCGCCGCCAGCGCGCCGTCGAGCCGGTAGACCCAGCCGTGGTACGGGCACACCACACCGCCGCGCCCGGACGCCCCGCCGGCGGGCAGCAGCTCGTGGCCGCGGTGCCGGCACACGTTCGCGAACGCCCGCAGCCGCTCCCCGTCGACCGTAAGCAGCACCGCGACGTCACCGGCGCGGACCGCCCGGTGGGTCAGCGGGGTGTCACCGTCGCGGCCCAGCTCGTCGAAGCGGCCCAGGCAGGTCCAGCCGCCCGCGAACAGGTGCCGCCGCTCCCAGGCGAGCACCTCCGCCGAGGTGTACGCCGCCGCGGGCAGCGTCCGCGACGCTCCGAACGGGGCCAGCACGGCGTCGAGGGCGGCCCCGTCCACGGGTGCCGACGGCGCACCGGCCACTGCCGACATGCTGACCTCCCCGCCACGCCTGACACATCCATCATCAGGCGTCGAAGCGCCGGCGTCAGTAGCCGTCCCACTGGGAGCGGGCGTACTCCAGCACCCGCGGGTGCATCAGGGTCGACGCCTCGACCGGGACGCGGCGGCGGTCGACCGGGAACACGGTCGCCGCGGCGAGGGCCTGCGGGTCGAGGGAGCGCAGCGGCGCGGGCGGCCGCAGCTGCGGCACGGGCGCCTGCGGGCCGGCAGCCGCCAGCAGGAAGCCCCAGTCCCCGAACGACGGCACGTCCACGTGGTACGGCGTCGTGGCCAGGCCCGCGGCGCGCAGCGACGCCTCGATGCACCAGTAGACCTGCGGCGCGAAGTACGGCGAGCCGGCCTGCACCACGACCCGGCCGCCCGCGGCGAGAGCGTTGCGCACGAGCGCGTAGAACTCCACCGAGTAGAGCTTGGCGGTCGCCGTCTCATCCGGGTCGGGCAGGTCGACGACGACCGCGTCGTAACGGGTCGGGCTGTTGCGCAGCCATCCGAACGCGTCGGCGTGCACCAGCCGTACCCGCGGGTCGTCGAAGGCGCGGCGGTTGAGCGCGACCAGCCGCGGGTCGCTGCGGGCCAGGGCGACCACCGCCGGGTCCAGCTCGACCACGGTCGCCACGGTCACGTCGGGGTAGCGCAGCACCTCCCGCAGCGCCAGCCCGTCGCCGCCGCCGAGGACCAGGACCGCGCCGTGCGGGCCGGCCAGCACCGGGTGCACCAGCGCCTCGTGGTAGCGGTACTCGTCGGTGGAGCTGAGCTGTAGGTCGCCGTTGAGAAAGAGCCGGACGTCGGGGGTGCCGCCGGGCAGCGGGACCGACTGGGTGAGCACGATCTCCTGGTACCGGCTGCGCTGCGCGCTCACCACCGGGTCCCGGTAGAGCTGCTGGCGCGCGGTCACCTCGAACGGGACGGCGACCGCGTACGCGCAGCCCAGTGCCGCCAGGACCGCGACGGCGCCGGCGCCCAACGCGATGCGCGAGCGCCCGCGCACCTCGATGCGGAACAGCGCGACGACCAGCGCCACCCCGACCACGGCGTTGACCGCGCCGACCACGAGCGCGCCGCGCAGCAGGCCGAACAGCGGCAGCAGCAGGAACGGGAAGGCGAGCCCGCCGAGCAGCGCACCCACGTAGTCGGCGGCGAACAGGTCGGCGACGGCGCTGCCGGCGTCCTGCGCGCGGATCCGTTGCAGCAGCACCATCAGCAGCGGGATCTCGGCACCGATCAGGACACCCAGCACGAAGGCGGTGGCCACCAGCGCCGGCGCGTAGAGGTCGAGCCAGGCGAACGCGGCATACAGGCCGAGGACGCTGACCCCGCCTAGCAGCGCGAGCACCAGCTCGACCGCGGCGAACGCGGCTGCCGCGCGGTGGCGCAGCGGTTTGGCCGCGAGCGCCCCGAGACCCATCGCGAAGATCATCACGCCCAGCACGATGGACGCCTGGCCCACGGCGTCACCGATCAGGTAGCTGCCGAGCGCGACCAGGGCCAGCTCGTACACGAGCCCGCAGGCCGCGCAGGCGAAGACCGCGACGAGCACCGCGGCACGGGCTGGCCGCCCCGCTGCGGGCGCGGCGGTCATGGGGGGCTCCCCCGCCGTTGCCGCCAGCCGGCGACAAAGCCGGCGCCGGCCAGGACGATCAGCACGATCGCCGTGAGCAGCGGCAGCCAGCGGCTGCGCCAGAGGTCGCTGCCGACCTCATCCAGAGGCGCGCCGGAAGCGGCGGTATCCAGGGGCGCGCCGGGGGCGGCGGTCCGCCGGGGCACCGCGACCGCGAGGCCGGCCTCGTGGAGGAGCAGCGGCAGCACCATCGCCGCGCGCAGGACCGCGTCGTCCGGGTCGTCGACGAAGACGTCCGCGTCGAGTCCGAACCGGCGCAGCGCCGCCGTGGTCGGCAGCTGGGCGGCCAGGTCGGCGGAGGAGACGATCTCCACCGCAGCGCTGTCGGGCGCCTCGCTGAGCGCGCTGGTGTAGTAGATGGTGGCCCGGACCTGGACCCATCTCGGGCAGCTTGGCTGGTTGTAGACGGGGACGCCGTCGCCGACGCTGGAGCCCTCGCTGACGTTGCTCGTGACGCCGAGACCGTCAACCAGCGCCCAGCCGTAGCAGACCCCCTGGGCCTGCGCCGCGTGCTTCAGCTCCGCCACGGTGGCCTGCCGGGCGACCACCGCCGGCACCGGAACAGTCGTGTCATTCTCAGAGCCGGAGAAGACCCGGACCACCTGAGGCCAGAGCAGGAGACCCACAACCCCCGTAATGAGCACGCCCCACACGATGTTCGTGCCGACCCGCTTCCAACCGCTACTGCGTGCAGACATCGACGGTGGCCGCCGTCACAGGATCGCGGCGGCGACGACGGCGCCTACCGCGAGGTGGACCACTGCCGACACCCAGACCGCGGGGTGCGGCTGCGGGTCGACCAGGATCTCGCCCAGCCGGCCCGGTGTGGCCAGGTCCAGCAGCACGAAGGCGACCGTCATGAGGACCAGCCCGAGCACGCCGTACCCGAGCATCGAGACGATGCCGGACCCGAAGTCGTCGTCGCTGGCCACGATCGCCGCGGTGACGATCACCCCGACGCTGGCGAGGTTGGAGGCGAGCAGCACCGCCGCGTTGCGGTTGCGCTCGACCCAGATGAGGTCGCGCAGCCGGCCCGGCGTAGCGACGTCGACCAGCAGGTAGCCGACGGCCATCAGCAGCACGCCGGCGCCGCCGTACGCCAGGATCACCGCCATGTCGGTGGCCAGGTTCTCCGCCATTCGAGGACCTCACTTGAAGAAGGGTGGGTTACTTGCCGGAGCCCGGTCCCCCGCCGCGGAAGTCGGCCCCGCGGTTGGACCAGCCCCAGTAGCCGCCGACATGGCCGTAGTAACGCGGGTAGGCGGTGGTGAGCCGTTCGACGAGGATCAGCGAGCCGACGGCGAACGGCAGGATGACCACCGTGTCCTCGGCGTAACGGAGGTAGACCCCGCTGCCGTCGACATGCTCGGCCGCCGGCTGCCACCGGCCGGTGACATCCGCGGCGACCTGGTCGGGCTGTTTCGGCGAGCGGTACGCGAGAGCGTCCCCGCCGATGTCCTCGGCCGGCGCCCGGGTGTAGTGGCTGGCCACGTAGCGGCGCGGCGAGAGGTCGCCGAGGAACACCGCGGTCCCGCCGACCACGAGCCCTGCCACGGCGAGCAGCGCGGCAACCAGGAACAGGGCGCGGTGTCTCATCAGGTCACCACCGTGGTCGCAGTCTCCACCAGCTCGCCCGTCTGCGGGTACGCATGGGCGGTCCACCAGCCGACCCGGCCGTCGTGCTCCCGGACGCCGATGACGGTCAACGCGTCCCCGGCGCCGGGGAACACCCCGCCCAGC
Organism: Micromonosporaceae bacterium; assembly: GCA_035707405.1. GTDB lineage: Bacteria > Actinomycetota > Actinomycetes > Mycobacteriales > Micromonosporaceae > DASSUC01. Next base: position 47,496 of record DASSUC010000057.1, read on the forward strand.
GCTCGCGGATCGGCCGCGGCCAGCCTGAGCTTGGCCACCTCGGCGCGGAACCGCTGCGGCGGCAGGCGGCGCACGCCGGCCCGGAAGTCGTAGCGGGCACCGCCCGGCAGCAGGCTGGTGTGCCGTTCGGGAAGGCCGCTGTCCGCGCCCGGCAGGCACGCCACGGTCTCGGCCAGCTCACCGTCGGGTGTGCAGAGCACCACCTGGTGCGACGCGCCGAGCAGCCGCAGCCGCAGCCGCACGCCGCCACCGAACGCGACGTCGAGCGTACGCAGCGCGGGCTGCTCGGGCAGGCCGAGCGCGAAGCCGAGGTCCGCCGCCGTGGTGTCCAGGTACGCCGCGTCCAGGTCGACCAGCATCACCGCTCACCCGCCTGCGGGTAGATCCGCAGCTCGCTGCGGTGCAGCAGCTCACCGCGGGCCACCTCCCACCGGTCACTGTCGCCATAGGACTCGAACGACAGCAGGGCGCCGTCGGGCGCCGCGTAGTCGTGGTAGCGGACCGTGCCGGCGGGCTCGAGCCCGGTCGTACCCACTCCCGCGAACCGGGCCCGGCCAGACTCCTCGCTGGTGTACCGCCGGCCGTCGAAGTCGACCGCCGGTGGACCGGGGCGCACGGTGGCGGTGGGCACCGCGGTCCAGAGCACGATCTCCAGGTCCGGATCCTCCTCGACGGAGAGCCAGACCTTGCGCCCGCCGGCGTCGTCGAGCAGGTGCTCGGCCCAGCTCGACGAGCCCTCGGTGAGGTGCAGGGACCCGCGCACCACATAGGTCCGGCCGCGCACCTCGGCGATGTCTCCGGGCTTGAGCACCCGCGGGTCACCGCGCAGCAGGTCCTCGTCGACCCCGCGGAAGGGGTCGACCGCGCCCTGCCGGGCGGGTGTCCGGGCAGCGGCCTGCCTGGCCCGCCGCATGGCCACCACCCCGGCCACGGCGACCGCCACGGCCGCCAGGCAGGCGACCGCGGCGAGCACTGTCAAGGCATCGTTCGACACCGTCGTGGCTCCCCCTGGAAAGGTCGACCGTGACGGTAGCAGGGACCCGCAAGAACCGGGTCCACCGCGCGGACGCGGCCAAGCCGGTGAGCCTGGCCGCGTCCGCGCGGCACCCGACCGGGGTGCTCAGCTGGGCACGCGCACGTTGCCCGCGTTGATCAGCAGCTGCGACCCGGGTGAGCCGAGCGTGTACGACGTGGCGCCGGTGACGGCGACCGCGTACTTGTCCGCCGGCAGGGCCCCGCCGCCCGGCTCGGCCGCGTCGGTGGCGTCGACGCGCACCGCCGACGTGCCGGGCACCACCGAGACCACGCCGGTGAGCAGGTCGACCGCCTTCGTCGTGGCGCCCGACGCCTCGACCGTCACCATGCACACCTTCGGGTTGCCGCCGGTGCAGCTGCGCGTCAGGGACGTCAGCGTCGCGGACTGCACGACGTACGCCGTGCCGCCGGAGACGAACACGTGCACCACGTCACCGGTTGGCGCGCCCTTCTTCGGGTCGACCGCCCGGAAGCCGAACGCGTCGCCCGAGCCGACCTGGCCCGACCCGGCGGCGTCGCCGGTG
>DASSUC010000058.1:0-14692 GCA_035707405.1 Micromonosporaceae bacterium
CCCGTCCAGCCCCGCGGTGACCTCCTCGGCCAGCTTGTAGACGTCGACCTGGGCCCGCCCGCAGGAGGGGCAGGACACGATCTCCAGGCCGCGCTCCTTGAGCCCCAGCGACTCCAGGATCGCGTTGCCGACCTTGACCTCCTCCACCGGAGGAGCCGACAAGGACACCCGGATCGTGTCGCCGATGCCGTCGGCGAGCAGCGAGCCGAACGCCACCGCGGACTTGACCGTGCCCTGGAAGGCCGGCCCGGCCTCGGTCACGCCCAGGTGCAGCGGGTAGTCGCACTGGTCGGACAGCAGCCGGTAGGCCCGGATCATCACCACCGGGTCGTTGTGCTTGACCGAGATCTTGATGTCCTGGAAGCCGTGCTCCTCAAAGAGCGAGCACTCCCACAGCGCCGACTCCACCAGCGCCTCGGCGGTCGCCTTGCCGTGCTTGGCCAGCAGCCGCGGGTCCAGCGAGCCGGCGTTGACGCCGATCCGGATCGGCACCCGCGCCGCCGCCGCAGCCCGGGCGATCTCGCCCACCTTGTCGTCGAACTTCTTGATGTTGCCCGGGTTGACCCGCACCCCGGCGCAGCCCGCGTCGATCGCCGCGAACACATACCGGGGCTGGAAGTGGATGTCGGCGATGACCGGGATCTGCGACTTGCGGGCGATCGCCGGCAGGGCCTCCACGTCGTCCTGCGACGGCACGGCCACCCGTACGATCTGGCAGCCGGCGGCGGTGAGCTCGGCGATCTGTTGCAGCGTCGCGTTCACGTCCGCGGTCAGCGTGGTCGTCATCGACTGCACCGACACCGGCGCACCCCCGCCCACCGGCACGCTGCCCACCATGAGCTGCCGGGTCTGGCGTCGCCGCGCGAGGGGCGGCGGCGGGAGGGTGGGGATGCCGAGGCTCACTGTGGTCACAGCCGGCTCACCTGGCGAAGAGCGTGATCGGGTTGACGATGTCGGCAGCGACAGTCAACAAGGTGAAACCTCCGAAGATAAGGATGATCGCGTACGTCACCGGCATGAGCTTGTAGTAGTCGACCCGCCCCGGGTCCGGCCGGCCGAGCCGGGCGTAGACCCACGACCTGGCCCGCTCGAACCAGGCGATGGCGATGTGCCCGCCGTCCAGCGGCAGGATCGGCAGAAGGTTGAAGATGCCGACGAAGAAGTTGAGACCGGCCAGGAGGAGGAAGAAGGTCGGCCACTCGCCGTAGTCCACCAGCTCCCCGCCGAGCCGGCTGGCACCCACGACGCTGATCGGCGTCTCCGGGTCCCGGGGTGCTCCGCTCAGGGCCTCCCACAGCTTCGGGATCTTCTCCGGGAAGGTCTTCAGGGCCGTCATCGTACGGCTGAACATCTCCCCGGTCTGGGTGGTCGCGAGGCCCACCGCGGCGGCCGGCCCGGCCGTCGAGGTCGGCACCCGGGGTGAGACGCCGAGGATGCCGACCTGCTCCAGGTCCGCGTCGGTGACCTCGGCGGCGGTCTTGTCGGGGTCGGTGTCCGGCCGGACCCGCTCGGCGACGGCGATGGTCACCGGCACCTCGCGCCGCGCCCCGTCCCGCTCGACGGTCAGCACCACGCTCCGGTTGGCCGAGGCCCGGATCGCCTCGGTCGTGGCGGTCCAGCTCGCCATCTCCCGGCCGTCCACCGCGACGATCACGTCACCGGCCCGCAGGCCCGCCTGCTTGGCCGGGCTCGGCGGGGCGGTCGCCGGGTCGCACTCGACCAGCCGCCCGGACCCGGTGTCGAACTGCCACTGCGGGGTGATGCAGTCGGCCACGTCGCTCAGGGCGGCGCGCTGGGTCGCCAGCTTGTCGCTGTCGGGCAGGGCGACGAAGGCGAAGATCCCCCACAGGATCACGAACCCGAGCACGAAGTGCGCGGCCGAGCCGGCGGACATCACGACCGTGCGCTTCCAGAGCGGGAAGCGCCACATGGCCCGCGGCTCGTCGGCCGGCTCCACGTCGTCGTCCTGCGGTGTCATCCCGACGATCTTCACGAAGCCGCCGAGCGGGATGCCCTTGACGCCGTACTCGGTCTCGCCCCGGCGGAACGACCACAGCGTGGGGCCGAAGCCGACGAAGTAGCGGGTGACCTTCATGCCGAACGCCTTCGCCGTGGCCATGTGCCCGGCCTCGTGCAGGCAGACGGACACCAGGATGGCGAGCGCGAACAGTGCCGTGCCGACGACGAGCGCCATCAAGCCCCTTCCGCCGATGCGATGATCTGACGGGCCCGCACGCGCGCCCACTCCTCGGCGGCGAGCACCTCCTCGACGGTACCTGGTACCCCAAAGTCGGGCGCCTCGGACAGGACCTGGGCCACGATGTCGACGATCCCGAGGAACGGCAGCCGCGAGCCGAGGAAGGCCGCCACGCACTCCTCGTTCGCCGCGTTGTAGACCGCCGGCCGGCAGCGCCCGGCCGCACCGGCCGCCTTGGCCAGCGCCACCGCCGGGAAGGCGGCCTCGTCCAGCGGGTAGAGCTGCCAGGTGTGCGCGGTGGTCCAGTCGACCGCGAGGGTGGCCTCGGGCACCCGGTCCGGCCAGCCCATCGCCAGCGCGATCGGCAGCCGCATGTCCGGCGGGCTGGCCTGGGCAAGGGTCGAGCCGTCGGCGAACTCGACCAGCGAGTGCAGCACCGACTGCGGGTGGACCACCACCTCGATCCGGTCGTAGCCCACGCCGAACAGCTCGTGCGCCTCGATGACCTCCAGGCCCTTGTTGACCAGCGTCGCGCTGTTGACCGTGACCACCGGCCCCATGTCCCAGGTCGGGTGGGCCAACGCCTGGGTCGGGGTCACGCCGGCCAGCTCCTCGCGGCGGCGCCCCCGGAACGGGCCACCGCTGGCGGTCAGCACCAGCCGCCGCACCTCCGCGGCGGCGCCCCCGCGCAGGCACTGGGCCAGCGCCGAGTGCTCAGAGTCCACCGGGACCAGCTGCCCCGGCCGCGCCACCGCCGCGCGGACCAGCGGGCCGCCGGCCACCAGCGACTCCTTGTTGGCCAGCGCGAGGGTACGGCCGGCGCGCAGCGCCGCGAGCGTGGGTGCCAGGCCCAGCGAGCCGACCACGCCGTTGACCACGGTGTGGCACGGCCAGGCGGCCAGCTCCGCCATGGCGTCCGGCCCGGCCAGGATCTTCGGGATACGGAACCGGCCGGCGGCGTACCCCTGCCGGCTCGCCTGCGCGTAGAACGCCAGCTGGAGGTCTTGCGCGGCGGACGCGCGGGCCACGCCCACCACCTCGACACCGTGCTCGAGCGCCTGGGCCGCGAGCAGCGCGACGTTGCCGCCGCCGGCGCCGAGCCCGACCACGCGGAACCGGCCCGGGTTGCGCCGGACGATGTCCAGCGCCTGGGTGCCGATCGAGCCGGTCGAGCCGAGCAGCACGATCTCGCGGGCGGTGGTCACCGGCCCATTGTCCCGGGTTGGTCGGCTCCGGTCGCCGGCCGGTCCCCTCCGGTCGCCGATCGACCGATCTCGGTCGCCGGCCGGTGAGCGGCGGTCGCTCGGTCGGCCGTGGTGGCTGGCTGGTCGAGGCGGAACGCCTCGACCAGCACTCCGTACCAGCGCTCGGTGCGGCCCAGCGGGGTCATGCCCAGCCGCCGGCACACCGCGAGCGACGCGGTGTTGTCCGGCCGGACCACGGCGTAGACCTCGGTCAGCCCGGCGCGGAAGCCCCGCTCGACCGCGCCGCGCGCAGACTCGGTGGCGTAGCCGTGGCCCCACGAGTCCGGGTGCAGGTGCCAGCCCACCTCGACCTCGCCGGCGCCGTTCGGCAGTGGCTTGAACAGCACCGTGCCCCCGACGCGACCGGTGTCGCGCACCTGCACCGCCCATGCGCCGTACCGCCCGCCGCTGGCCGCGTGCAGCTCCTGCCACCGGCGGACCACGCCAGGCGCCTGGTCGCGGGAGGCCATCGGCGCCGGCTGCGCGCCCAGCCAGCGAGCCACCTCCCAGCGGGAGTAGATGTCGTAGATGCGGTCCAGATCGGCCGGCTCGTCGGTCCACTCGCGGACCACGAGCCGGTCCGTCCGGAACACCACAGTCACGACAGCCGACGCTACCCCAGCCCCACCTCAGCTGCGGAACGGTCCGCGAACCTCGTACGTGACCCCGTTGGCCACGTTGTTGGTCGTGCCGCGCTGGGAGGAGAAGTAAAGCCGGGACCCGTCCGGCGAGAAGGCCGGGCCGGTGACCTCCGAGCCGGTGTGGCCGAGGATGCGCAGGAACGGGGCGACCACGCCGGCCGGCGTGATCACGTTGATCTCCATGTTGCCGCCGTCCTCGGCCACGAACAGGTCTCCGGAGGACGCCCCGGTGATGTTGTCCACCCCGGTCAGCGGCGCCGCGCCGCCGGGCACCAGCGAGTCGTCGTACGCGATGTCCAGGCGCTGCAAGGCCGCGTCGTACGCCCAGACCCGGTTGTCGCCCTTGGTGGTGAAGTAGCAGATGCCGCCCGCGTAGTAGCAGCCCTCGCCACCGTTGAACCGCTTGGCCCCGGAGACCTGGTAGCGGGTGGGCACCGGGAAGCCGTCGCGGTCCGGGATCGCCCGCCAGGTGACCGGCCCGGTGTCGGCGGAGGCGACCAGCACCTCGAGGGTGCCGTTGGCCAGGTCGCCCCAGACGTCCGGGCGGAACCGGTAGAACCGGCCGTCGGACTCGTCCTCGGTGAGGTAGACCACGCGCCGGACCGGGTCGCACGCTGCCGCCTCGTGGGTGAAGCGCCCCATCCGCGACCGCTGCACCGCGCTGCGCCCGCCCTGCGGGTACGTCTCGTAGACCGCGCCCAGCGGCTGCTCCTCGCAGGAGAGCCAGGTGCCCCACGGGGTCGCGCCGCCGGCACAGTTCAGGTTCGTGCCGGAGAGGATGTTGTACGCCGAGGCGATCGAGCCGTCGGACCGGAACCGCACCGCCGACGCCCCGCCCACGAGCGGCACCTCGGAGTTGGAGACGTAGATCCAGCCCGTGCCGTCGACGAAGCAGGCGCCGCCGTCCGGGGCGGAGTGCCACAGGTAGCCGGTGCCCGGGACGAACTGGTTGGAGCGCGCGATGACCCGGCTGGTGAAGCCGGCGGGCAGCTGGATCCCGTTGGCGTCGGCCGCGAGCAGGTCACCGTACGGGCTCGGGCCCGGCTGTGCCGGCGCGGCGAAGACCTCCTGCCACAGCGCGCCGGAGAACGCGACGGTTCCGGCCGACACAACGGCGGCGCGCAGCACGGTACGACGGTCCACAGTTGCCTCCCCAGGATCCTGTTTATGGTCGATGCCTTGGGGGATCACGTTAGCCGAACAGCATCGACAGCAACAGATGCTAGGGCAGCGACCCCGGTGGCGGCCGGGGGGCGGTGGCGGAGCGGCTAGCGGCGCCCGGCACCCACCGGCTCGCGGGCCAGGGCCGGTGACGTGGGCCCGCCGCGGCCCGCGGCCTCCTCGCGGATCCCGTACCGGGAGTAGACCCGGGCGAGCGGGCCCGGCGCCCACCAGTTCCACTGCCCGAGCAGGCGCATGGTGGCCGGCACCAGCAGGGCACGCACCAGCAACGCGTCCACGGCGACCGCGACCAGCGTGCCGACGCCGATCATCTTCATCGACGCCGTCCCACCGGTTGCGAAGCCGGCCACGACGATGACCAGCAGCAGCGCGGCGGCGGTGATGATGCTGCCAGTGCGTTGCAGGCCGGTGGCGACCGCGGAGGTGTTGTCGGCCGCGAGGTCCCACTCCTCACGGACCCGGGAGAGCAGGAACACCTCGTAGTCGGTGGCGAGCCCGAACAGCAGGGCCAGCATCAGGATCAGGTTCGTGGGCTCCACGAACCCGGTCGCGGTGAAGCCGAGCAGGTCGGCCAGGCGCCCCTGCTGGAAACCCCACACCACCACGCCGAACGAGGCTCCGATCGACACCACGTTCATCAGGACCGCCTTGAGCGGGAGCAGCACCGACCCGAAGGCAAGGAACAGCATGACCATGGTGACCGAGCCGACCAGCAGCGCCATCCAGGGCAGGCGAGCGCGAAGCCCGTCAATCTGGTCGAGGTCGGCCGCTGAGCGCCCACCCACGAGCACCTCGGCGCCGGGCGGCGGGGCAAGGGCGCGGACCCGCTCCACCACGTCCCGGGCGCCGTCGGTGGTCGGCTCGCCCTCGTAGCTCACCGAGACCAGCGAGGAGCTGGCCCGGCTCGCGCTGACCTGAGCGCCCGTCACCCCCGGCAGCGCCGCGACCCGCCCGGCGAAGTCCTGTGCCACCTGCGGCGCCACGCCGGACACCAGCACCGAGACCGGCGCGACGCTTCCGGCGGGGAACTCGGCGGCGATCCGCTGGGCGACCGTCCGGCTCGGCGTACCCTCCGGGAGCACCCGCTCATCGAACCCACCGAACCGGATACCCGTGAACGGCGCGGCCAGCACGGCCAGCACGGCCACGACCGCAGCCAGGTACGGCACCGGATGGCGCATGACGCTGCGGGCCAGCCAGGCCCACCCGCCCCCATCGGCGCCGGTACCGGTACCGGCGCCGATGGGGGCGCTGGCCCGCGCGCTGCCGGGGCGGCCGGGGCGACCAGGGCGGCCGGGGCGGCGCCGTGGCCGGCCCGGCCGTGGCAGGTCCAGCCGTGGCAGGCCCACCCGCAGCGCGTTGACGCGCGGGCCGAGCATCGCCAGCAGCGCCGGGAGCACGGTCAGCGCGGCGAGCATCGCAAGGAGCACCGCCGCCATCCCGCCGAGCCCCATGGAGCGCAGGAAGCCCATCGGGAAGACCAGCAGGCTGGCCAGGGCGAGGGCCACGGTGAGGCCGGAGACGAGCACGGTGCGGCCCGCGGTGGCGAGCGTCGCGGCGATCGCGGCCGGCGTGTCCCGCCCGGCGGCCAGCTCCTCCCGGAACCGGCTCACGATGAACAGTGCGTAGTCGATGGCCATGCCGAGGCCCAGCATCGTGATGATGTTGATGGCAAACGTGGAGATCTCGGTCACCGTCGCCAGCAGCCGGACCACGACGAAGCCGCCGAGCACGCTCAGGACGCCGACGACCAGCGGGGTCGCCGCCGCGACCAGGCCGCGGAAGACCAAGATCAGGAACACCAGGAGTACGGGCAACGACAGCAGCTCGGCCCGTTTGAGGTCGGTCTCGACCTGGCGGTTGGCGTCGCGGATGAACGCGACGTCCCCGCCCACCTCGGTCCGTACGCCGGGCGCCGACAGCGTCGGCGTGACCGCGTCAAGCGCCGCCCGCCTGCCCTCCTCACCGGCGCTGCGCAGCTCGACCGCCGCGTAGGTGGCGTGCCGGTCGGCCGAGACCAGCGCCTCAGCCCCGGTGTCGTAGTACGAGGTCACGCTGGCGATCTCGGGCCGGTCCCGCAGCGCGGCGAGGGTGGCGCTGACCGGCTCGCGGAAGGCCGGGTCGTCGACCGTGGCCGCCGGGTCGGAGTAGAGCACCAGCAGGTCCGGCTCCTGCCGGCCCAGGTCCTGGACGATCCGCGCGTGGGCACGGCTGGACGGGCTGTTCGGGTCGTCGAACCCGCCGCCGGTGAGCACGGAGAAGACGCCGGCCCCCCAGGTGGCGCCCAGCGCCACCAGCCCGACCCCGGCGGCCAGCACCAGCCAGCGGAACCGGACGACCGTGCGCCCCCACCACGCGAACACTCCCGCGCTCCCCCGTCCCAGTAAGCTGAGTCTCCAGCGCTCATTTTGTGAACGCCGTTCGCAAGCCTAACAGTGTTCACTTTGTAGTTCGGTCGAGCGCCTACTCCACGCAGCGAGCACCCAGGGCGGTGGGCACCGTGACCATCACCAGCCGGCGGGAGCGGCTTCGGGCCGCCACCATCGACGAGATCAGGCAGGCCGCCCGGGCCCAGCTGCTCCGCTACGGGCCGACCGGGATCTCGTTGCGCGCGGTAGCCCGCGAGCTGGGCATGACCCCGGCCGGCCTCTACCGCTACTTCCCCGGTCTCGACGCGTTAGTCCAGGACCTGGGCGCCTGTTGTCACCAGGAGCTGGCCGGGGCGGTGGTGGCCGGGCGGGACGCGGTGCCCGCCGAGGACCCCGCCGGCCGGCTGCTCGCCGCCTGCCGCGCCTTCCGCACCTGGTCGGTCGCGCATCCGGCGGAGTTCGCCCTGATGTTCGGCGGCCCCGTGCCCGGGCTCACCGGCCGGGACGCCGGCAGTGTCGTGCAGACCGCCGGGGTCGCCTTCTCCACGACGTTCGCCGAGGCGTTCCTGGCCTTGCTGCGCCAGGGCGAGGCCGGTACGCCCACCGACCCGCTCGTCGACCCGGCGCTGGTCGCCCGGGTGCACGAGGTGACCAACGTCACCGCCGCCCCGCTCCAGGAGGCGCTGCGCCCGGAGGCGTTCGCGCTCTTCCTGTCCGGCTGGATCCGGCTCTACGGGATCGTCGCGATGGAGGTCTTCGGCCAGCTACGGTGGGCCGTCACGGACGCCGAGCCGCTGTTCGAGGCGGAGCTGGCCGACCTGATGCAACGGCTCACCAGGCAGTGAGCGCCGGAGGGGTCCGCTACTCCACGAGCTGGGCCGGATCGATGGTGAAGTCGAACGGCTCACGCATCACGAACCGGGTGCCCGCCGGCGCCACCACGACCGGCCGGTACTCCCCACCCACCAGCTCATGCAGGAAGAACACCGGGTCCTCACCACGAAGCTCGACCCGCAGGAAGTGCGGGATCTTCTCGCGCGCGTACACCTGGGGGTGCTCGAAGCGGTCCTTGCGCCTGCTGCCAGCGGACATGATCTCGACGACCAGCACCGTGTCGGCAGCCGGGACCCAGTCCCGCTCCTCTCCCAGTGGCCGGACGACCACAATGTCCGGACAGGTCAGGTCCTCCCCACAGACCAGGTCGACCTGTGGGTACGCCGCCAGCCCGGCGCACCGGGCAGCCTGCCTCAGCGGGTGCGCCAGCTCCCGGAGGGCGGCTTGGTGCCGGGTTGAGGGACATGGCGACACGACCAGGCTCCCGTCCAGGACCTCGATGGTCATCCCGGTGGTCACCGGCAGCTCCGCCACGGCCCGTTGGGCAGTCCAGCGCCCCGGACGGACATAGATCCCGTCGCCGCGCCAGACCACCGTTCCAGCCGCCGCCATCCTCGCCAGCGGACTAGTCCTGCGGTACCGGGAGGCCGGTGCGCTCGGCAGGGTCGCTCGACGGTTGCGTGCCGGCCGGGCGGGCGCGCAGCGGGTTGCCCCCGACGCTGGTCAGGCACCGGCCGCTGGCCAGGTCCCAGCGCCAGCCGTGCATCTGGCAGGTGAGCACGCCGTCCTCGACCTTGCCGAAGCGGGTCAGGTCGGCCTTGAGGTGCGGGCAGCGCCGCTGCACCACCCAGCCGTCCACCGTCGCGTCCTCGGCGTCCGGCTTCTGCTCGGCGTACCAGCCCTCGGCGTACTGGAGCCGCTCCTCGGACAGGCACTTGAAGAACGCGTAGACGAACTCGTTGTACTGCCCGATCCGGGCGGCCGAGAACCGGCAGGACAGGAAGAGCGAGTTGACCCAGTCCACCTCGCCGATGTGCAGCAGGTGCTCGACCAGCGACCGCTGCGTGCGGAAGCGGTAGCGCACCTTCTCGTCGGCGTACCGGCGCACCTGCTGGCCGGGGAAGTCCACCACGATCGACTCAACCGTGCCCCCGTCGTCGGCGACCAGGTCGAGCCGGACCGGCCCGCCCACCCCCTTGGCCAGGTAGACCGACTCGTCCAGCAACGGCTCGACCCGCCGCTTGAGCTCCTTGAGGACGTCGACCTCAGGGTGCCGCCAGGACGCCTTGGCCGCCGCGATCCCCGGCCGCTGCCGCTCCTGGTACGCCCGCAGGTGCTCCTCCTTGCGCGCGAAGAAGTCCCGCACGTCCGGCACCGGGTGGGTGACCTCGCAGGAGTCCGCGGTGACCGTGGCCACCGACCCCGGCAGCAGCAGGACCCCGTTGCGGTAGCCAAGACTCTCGTAGTGGTCGATAAAGGCCTGCTGGTCCGGGAAGATGTTGCCCTCGTCATGGCCGAGGTCGTTGAAGCCGAACAGCTCGTCGTCGAGGAAGCACGGCGGCCCGGCGATGGGGAACACCCAGGACGCCTTCAGGTCGTCGATGTAGCGCACCGTACGGTCGAACTGCCGCTCGCGCTTCTGCCTGCCGAACGCGGTCTTCGCGGCGGCGGGCAGCTCGTAGACCATCGGATACCAGATCGCGCCGGAGAACTGCAGCATGTGCGCGTGCACGTGGCCCAGCTCGGCGAAGACGGACAGGTCGGTGGGGCGGGCGTCGTTCTGGTTGAGCAGCCGTACGCCGTTGTGCTCGACCCAGAGCGAGGAGTCCCCGATCGGCCCGTCGGTGGGCGAGGTCAGCGCCTGCACCATCACGGTCAGCCCGCCGTCCAGCTCGACCGGCTCGTTGGTCGTGGTCTTCAGGAAGCGGGTGAAGCCCAGGTCGCGCAGCTGGTCCTCGAGCTCGCTGGTGGGGTACTGCGGCAGCAGCACGGTGGCCCGCTTGCTGACGTGGCGGCGCAGGTGCTCCGCGTCGAAGTGGTCCCGGTGCAGGTGCGACACGTAGAGGTAGTCGGTCTGGCCGAGGCTCTCCCAGTCGAGCTGCGAGTTGTCCGGGAACGGGAACCAGGAGGCGAAGAACGCCGGGTTGACCCAGGGGTCGCAGAGGATGCTCCCGGCGGGCGTGTCGATCCGCATGCTGGCGTGGCCGGTCCCGGTCACTCGCACGGCATTCGCTCCTCAGCTACGGCATTGGCTACGGCGGGGCGCGCGTACCCCCCGCATACCCCCCGGACGGTACCGGAGGTGGTCGCCGCGGCTCGGCGCCGGCATGCCAGACTAGGGCGGCCGACTTGGACGAAAGAGGGACCGACGTGGCTGGTAACGAGCCGGTGACAGCACCCGACCAGCACAAGCGCAGCAGCGGGCGGGCGGCCCGCGTCGGCGCCGTGGTCACCATCGTCATCCTGCTGGCCATGCTCATCGGCAACCACCAGGGCAACATCGAGAACCTCTGGCTGGTTGGCGTGGCCGCGCTCCTCACCGCGATGCTCATCGGCGACTGGCTGCTCCGCAAGAACGGCCTGCGCTCCTAGCGGCTCACCGCCGCCGCAGGATGTCGCGCACCTCCTTCAGCGCCGCGTCGACCTCTGCCTCGAAGTAGCCGCCCGGCACCAGGCTGAACTGCCCCGGGTCGAGTTCCGCATCGCTGATCGGCACGGACCCCCGGCTGGACATCGCCGAGATGATCCCCTCGAAGAGCCGGTCGACCTGGATCGGGTCGTACCCGCTGCCGAAACGGCGCGGCTGGAAGGTGCGCCGTATCTGGTCGACGCGCTGGACATCGGCGGGCATCGCCGCGCCCGGGCCGCCGGGCATCGGCGGCGCAGGCGATGGGTGCCCGTAGCCGGGATCGCCCATCCGGATCTCCGCCGTCATGTCCATCTTGCCGTGACGGCCGGGCTCGAAGCCGTCGAACGCGCCGCCGTACGCCGGCTCGTCGTAGCGGCCGTACCCCGGGTCGCGCACCGGTGGGGCGGGCGGCGGGGCCATCGGGGGGGCGCCCATCGGCGGCCCGGCCATCGGCGGCCCGGGCCGTGCCGGCATCGGCGGCGCCATGCGGTCGTCACGCATCGGCGGCGGGCCCATCGGCCCGTGGGGCATCCGCTCCTCGCGCATCTTGGCCATCCGCGGATCCGGCCCGCGGACGTACCCGCGCTCCTCGATCTCGGCGAGCTGCCGCTCGACCCGGTCCAGGTGCAGGTCGACCTGCCACTCGTCGTACCCGCCGAACCGGACCCGGAAGACCACGTCGTGGACCTCCTGCGCGGTGACCGGAGCGTCGACCGGATCGCCGGCGAGCGTCGCCTCGACCCGGTCGAGGAACGCGTCAACCTCGTCGACCTTGTAGCCACGACGAAGCGCACGACGCCGGAACCGCTGACCCTGACTCGTCACCCACCCACCTCCGCTACCTGCGCCGCGGCCAGCTGCCCGCATGCGCCATCGATCTGTCTACCCCGGGTGTCGCGCACCGTCACCGGGACGCCGGCCGCCCGGAGCCGCCGTACGAACTCCCGCTCCACCGGCTTAGGGCTGGCGTCGAAGCGACTGCCCGGAGTCGGGTTGAGCGGGATGAGATTCACATGTGCCAGCCGGCCGGCCAGCAGCCGACCAAGCAGGTCAGCCCGCCACGGCTGGTCGTTCACGTCCCTGATCATCGCGTACTCGATGGAGACCCGGCGGCCGGTATGTGCGGCGTAGGCCCAGGCCGCGTCGAGCACCTCGGCGACCTTCCAGCGCCGGTTGACCGGCACCAGCTCATCGCGCAGGTCATCATCCGGCGCGTGCAGCGACAGCGCAAGGGTCACTGGCAGATCCTCGCCAGCCAGCCGGCGCATCGCCGGCACCAGACCGACGGTGGAGACCGTGACGTGCCGCTGGGACAGCCCGAGCCCCTCCGGCGCGGGCGCGACCAGCCGCCGGACCGCCTCGACGACGCGCTGGTAGTTGGCGAGCGGCTCGCCCATCCCCATGAAGACGACGTGCGACAGGCGCGCTGGGCACCCGACCACCTCGCCCCGGGCGGCGACCCCGGCGAACCATACAACCTGGTCGACGATCTCCGCGGTGGACAGGTTGCGGGTCAGCCCGGCCTGGCCGGTGGCGCAGAACGGGCACCCCATGCCGCACCCCGCCTGGCTGGACACGCAGGCCGTCACCCGGTCCGGGTAGCCCATCAGCACGCTCTCCACGAGCGAGCCGTCGTGCAGCCGCCACAGTGCCTTACGGGTGGCGCCGCCGTCGCACTCCTGCTCGCGTACCGGGGTGAGCAGGGTCGGCAGGAGCGCCTCGGCCAGGCGCCGCCGGGCACCGGTCGGGATGTCGGTCATCAGGCCCGCGTCGCGCACCAACCGTCCGAAGTAGTGGGTGGACAGCTGCGTGGCGCGGAAGCCACGCTCCCCCAGCTCCGCCACTGCCGCCCGCCGGCCGGCCAGGTCAAGGTCGGCCAGGTGCCGCGGCGGCTGGGTGGGCGGCGGAGGGCGGGTCGCCGTGGGCAGGCCGGACCGGCCCCTGGCGGCACCGGCCCTGGGCCCGCTCATTACCCGAGCGTCAGTCATGACGAGGCAAGTCTCCCATGCCCGCGCCGGTAGCCGCCGGCATGACAGCAGGAGAGACACTTCACGTCGCCGCCGGCGCGAGCACCGAGAGCAACAGGTACGCGACCGGAACCGCGAGCAGGATCGAGTCGAGCCGGTCCATCAGCCCGCCGTGGCCGGGCAGCAGCGTGCTCATGTCCTTGACGCCGAGGTCGCGCTTGAGCAGTGACTCGGCGAGGTCGCCGAGGACCGCGGCGGCGGCCAGTGAGACCCCGAACACCAGGCCCCACCACCACGCGACGTCGAACAGGAGGTACAGCAGGACCGACTCGCCCAAGGCGGCGGCGAGCAGCGAGCCGGCCAGCCCCTCCCACGACTTCTTGGGGCTGATCGTCGGCGCCATCGGCCGGCTGCCGAAGAAGACGCCGGCCACGTAGCCGCCGGTGTCGGAGAGCACCACCGCGACCAGGGTGGCGACCACCCGCCACTGGCCGTCGGGCGCCGCGCCCAGCATGGCGGCGAACCCGAGGAGGAACGGCACATAGACCGATATCAAGGTGGCTGCGGTCACGTCGCGGTGGTAGCCGGCCGGGCCGTCCGCGAGGCGCCACACCATGATGGCGAGCACCGTCAGCAGCAGCCCGACCGCCAGCGCGTCCGGCCCCGCGAACCAGGCGAGGCCGGACATCACCAGCCCACCGGTCAGCAACGGGCCCAGCGGCGGCCGGGCGCCGCGGGCGCGTACCGCCTGGACCATCTCCCAGATCCCGATCGACCCGGCGGCGACCACCACGGCCAGGAACGCCGGGCGCCAGAAGAAGAGCGAGCTGAGTACGGCGGCGGCCAGCAGCACGCCCACGCCGATGGCGGCCGGCAGGTTACGCCCGGCCCGGCCGGTGGCTGCGGGCTGCGCCGGGAACTCGGCGGTCGGCTCGCCGACCGCGCCCGGGTACGCCGGGCGGCCGCCCGGCGGCGAGTACTCCTCGTCCCAGCGGTCCCCGTACTCCCGGTACGCCGTGCGGCCGCGCAGCTGCTCGGGGTCGGGGTCGCCCCACGCATCAGCCGCCCGGTCCCACCCGTAGGGATCCGGGTCCAGGTCCGGCACCGGCTCGTGGGCTGCCGGTTCACGGCCGCCACGCCGGGCCCGGTGCCGCCCGCGGGGGGGTTCGGCCTGCGCGGGGTCGAGGTGGGACATCAGAACTCGAGCAGCTCGGCTTCCTTGTGCTTGACGATCTCGTCGACGTGCGCCACGAAGCGGTGGGTCAGGTCCTCCAGCTCCTTCTCGGCGCGGCGCCCCTCGTCCTCCCCGGCCTCGCCGTCGCGGACGATCCGGTCCAGCTCATCCTTTGCCTTGCGGCGCACGTTACGGATGGCGACCTTGGCCTCCTCGCCCTTGTGCCGGGCCACTTTGATCATCTCGCGCCGCCGCTCCTCGGTCATCGGCGGCAGCACCAGGCGGATCTGCGTACCTTCGTTGTTGGGGTTGATCCCCAGGTCGGAGTCGCGGATCGCCTTCTCCATG
This sequence comes from Micromonosporaceae bacterium, assembly GCA_035707405.1. Taxonomy (GTDB): domain Bacteria; phylum Actinomycetota; class Actinomycetes; order Mycobacteriales; family Micromonosporaceae; genus DASSUC01. Next base: position 14,586 of record DASSUC010000058.1, read on the forward strand.
GCGCGCAGCTGGGACACGTCGTACGGCTTGATGATCGCCATCCGGGGCTCCGGCACGGCGATCGAGGCCAGCTGCGGCAGCGGCGTGGGGGCGCCGTAGTAGTCGAT
>DASSUC010000059.1:0-5998 GCA_035707405.1 Micromonosporaceae bacterium
TAGTTGGTCCACGTGCCGGCGTACCCGGAGGCGTTGCTGGCCGGCTCGACGTCGAAGTACCCGGCCTCGGTGAGGCTTGCCGGGGTGGCCACGTTGGTCAGGTTGAGGATGCGCAGCCCGGCCCGGTAGTTGGACTGGAAGGTGTAGTTGCCCTTGACGAACTGGTTGTGGTCGGTCGCCGTGGTCGGCCCGGAGTAGTAGCCCAGCAGCGACACACCGGTCAGGTTGGACGTGCTGAACACCCGGGTACGGGTGTTGTGGCCGTAGGTGCCCTCGTCGGTCTCGTCGTCGAGCAGGAAGTAGCGGTGGTCCTCGGTCAGCCACCCCTGGTGCACGTAGCCCCGCCCGCTGTAGCTCACCCGGGAGAGCTGGACCGGGCTGGACTTGGTGGTGACGTCGAAGAGGGTCAGCGTGTCCTCGTTGGAGGCGAGCAGGATCTCCCGGCCCTGGTAGCGGGTGTCCGGCCCGTTGTAGACGACCACCTGCGAGTCGTGCGTGTAGCCGTCGGCCGACACGCACCCGAGGAACGGTGGGTTGGTGGCACTGGCGGCGAGGTTGAACATCCGCGGCCCGCCGCTGCACGTGTCGGAGCCGTTGACGTACGCGACCCCGGTGGAGTAGTTGATCGTGATCGTGTGCGCCCGGCCGAACGAGGTGTTGCGGGCGTCCGCGGTCCAGGTGACCGGGGTGGTCACCCCGCGCAGCCGGGTCAGGTTGAAGATCTGCATCCCGTGCGCGCCGTTGTTGTCGGACACGATGTACGCGTGGTTGTTGTAGACGTTCAGCTCCCGCCAGGTCGAGGTGCCCGTGGCGGTGGGCAGGTTGCCCAGGTAGAGGGGGTTGGCCGGGTTGCTGATGTCAACGAACGACGTGCCGTTGGTACGCCCGACGATCGCGTACTCCTTGCCGGTTGACGGGTCTGTCCAGCCCCACCCGCCGCTGCCGCTGCCCCCGCCCATCGACGCCAGCGGCAGGTTGGACATCAGGTCCACGTTGCTGCACGGGTAGCCCGCGGCCGACCCGCCCACGCAGTCCGCCGGGGCCAGGATCCGGGCCTCGGCGGTGACCGGGGCCGCCTCGCTGGGTTTCGGGCAGGCCCACGCCGGGGACGCGGTGAGGACCGCGCCGAGCGTGGCGGCGAGAAGGACGGGGACCGGTCTACGCCTCATGGCGCCACCTCCTGGCCCCGGGCGAGGGCATCCCGCCCGGGAGTCATCGAAGTAGGTATGTGCATATGAGGCTACCTAGATCTATTTAGATTTATAAATAGATGATCGGAGGACCGGCCGCGCGGGCGCGCGCGGGGCGACCACGGGCCGGGCCGGTCGCTACGCCGGCGCGCGGGTTTCCTGCCTGCGGGTGCGGCGCTCCTGCAGCACCCGCGCCACCCGGTAGGCGACCGCGGTGAGCGGCACCGCGACCACGGCGCCCGCGATGCCGGCCGTCAGCGACCCGGCGAAGATCACGACGACCACGACGACCGGGTGCAGCCGTACCTGGCGGCCGACGATCAACGGCTCGAGCAGGTTGCCCTCGACCTGCTGCACCGCGATGACCGCGGCGAGGACCAGCAGCGCGTCGACGGGCCCGTTGGCGGCGAGCGCGATGAGGACCGCGACGCCGCCGCTCACCGTCGCCCCGACGTAGGGCACGAACCCGCCCACGAAGACCAGCAGCGCCAAGGGAAGGGCGAAGGGTACGCCGATGAGGGCGAGCGCGATGCCGATGCCGACCGCGTCGATGGCCGCCACCACCAGCGTCCCCCGGATGTACCTGGTGACCGTCTCCCAGCCCGCCTGGCCCGCCTCGGCGGCGGCCCCGCGGGCCCGTTCGGGCAGCTGGTGCAGCAGCCAGCCCCACATCGCGGAACCGTCCTTGAGCAGGAAGAAGGCCACGAACAGGGCCAGCGACACGGCGGCCAGGACCTCGACCAGCGTGAGCGCTCCCGCGAGCGCGTTCGTCCCCACCCCTTGCAGGCGTTCCTGAAGGGTGTCGAGGACCCGGTCGAGCTGGTCGTCGCTGATCGGCAGCACGTCGCCGAGGACCGCGCGGGTGCGCCGCAGGCCGTCGCCGACCTGGCCGGCGACGTCGCTGAACTGGCTCGCGGTCAGGTTCCACAGCAGCACCGCGGGCACCGTGAACGCCGCTACCAGCAGCAGGACCGCCACCAGGGAACCGAGCGCGCGGGGCACCCGCAGCCGCTGCAGCCCCCGTACGACGGGTTCCAGCAGGGCCGCCATGAGGATGGCGGCGGCGATGGCGATGGACAGCGACGCCAGCCGCACCGCCACCAGCCCGACGACGTAGACCGCGGCGGCGATGACCAGCAGGCAGCCGCTGGCCAGGGCACCGACCCGCAGCGACAGCGGGACCCGGCTCCAGGCTCCCCGGCGGGCGGGCTGCTCGCGGCCGGCCTCGCGCCCGTCTTCCGCAGCGTTCACCGCAGGCCTCCTCCGGCGGTCGGGAGCTACCACGATCGCACGGCACGAGGCGGATTGGCAGCGGTGCCCGGGAACGGGCCGGGGCAGCCGGTGCTACGGCGCGGCGGACACCTGCATGGTCCTGCCGGCGGTGGCGTACCCGGAGCCGGCCAGGTACGCGCCGTCGTGGCCGAAGCCGGCCGCCTCCGGGCGCATCGCGTCGGAGCTGCCGGTCCCGTAACCGGCCGCGGGCCGCAGCACCGCCTCGACCGGCCGGCGCGGCGAGGGCGGGCAGGGCGGTCCGTACCCCAGCCGCAGGATCGCCTGGGCCACGTGCCCCCGCGCCGGGTCGAGCACGAGCCGGCGCAGATCCGCCAGCTCCAGTGGCTGGGTCATCGGGGTGTTGGACAGGCCCCGCACGGTGGCGGTCAGCAGCACCCGCTCCATCGCCTGCCCGGCCCGCACCCACGAGGCCGGCCCGTCGTCGGGGGTGCTCAGCACGACGATCGTCGGTGCCCGCTCGAACCGTACCGTGCGGCGCCGGCGTACTGACTGGACGAGCCCGAAGTCCCGCAGCGGGACGGCGTCCGCGGCGCTCCACGGTCCGAACGCCTCCGGCGGCACGCCGTCGGTGCGCAGGTAGCTGGCCATCGTCCACTCCGCAAGCTCGGCCAGGTAACCCGGCCGGGCCCGCAGCCGGGCCTGTGCCGTGCGGACCACGTCGAGGAGCGTGTCCCTGGCCCGGCCGCCGGCCACGGACAGCACGGCGCCCTCCACCCTGGCCGCGGCGGCCAGCTCCGTAAGCACCTCGGCCGGCACCCGGACATCGGCGAAGGGCCGCCGGTTGGTCCGCCGCCGCGGGATCGCCCGGGCCAGGGACTCGGCCGTCGCGCTGCCGGCGACGAACCGCCCGGGCCGGACCTGGGCGACCAGGTCGGGTTCGCTGCGCACCGGGAAGAGGCGCAGCAGCGGCTGGCGACCCAGGGCGCGCATCGCCACGCGGGCGTTGAGGACCGCGGCGCCGACGCTCATCAGCAGCTCACGCCCTGCCGGGTCGATGACGGTGAGCAGGTTACGGCGGTCGGCGAAGACCTCGATCGCACCGTCGCGCAGCCGGAACTGCCACGGCTGGCTGTTGTATATGGACGGTGCCGCGGTTGCGGCCCGTACGCACTCGCGGAGGGCGAGGCCGATCGACCCGTTGTCGGTGGCCCACGCGGTGACACCCATCCTGTCCTCCACCGGGACTCCTGTCCTCCACTGGGACGCGGTGCGGCGGCGCTGACCGGACCAGACAGCCGGCCGGTGCCGGCTCGCACCTCATGGCCCCCACCGTGCCGCGGGACGCAGACCGCCAACAGGGGCGATGCGCCGAGAGGAGGGGGACCTTCGGCCCTGAAGGGACGAACGCCCCCGGACCCACCATGGGACGAGAGTGGCCCGCCCGACTGCCCAAGGGGGAGACGATGACCGCGCTCGGCCGGCTTCTGGCGCCGTTGCAGGCCAACCCCATCCCGATCGAGGAGTACGAGGACGACACCAGCTACGCGGTCCGGGCCGAGCTGCCTGGGGTGGACCCCGCGAAGGAGCTGTCGGTGATGGTCGCCGACGGGGAGGTGACGATCGCGGTGGAGCGGCTCGACCCGCGCCGGGACGAGGCGCACTCGGAGTTCCGCTACGGCTCCTTCCGCCGTACGGTGACCCTGCCGCGCCGCGCCCGGGACGAGACCGTGCAGGCCACCTACGACCGCGGCATCCTCGAGGTGACGGTCCTGCTGACCAGGTCCGTACCGATCGGGCGGACGGTGCCGATCGGGATGCCCAGCAGGCGCGACCGCCGGACCCGCCCAACGGGGCCGCGACCGGCCCGGCCACGGCCCCGTTGACGGTCCACGCCCGGCGCGGCGGGCGTTCAGGCGGACGGCGCCGTCCAGGCCGAGGCGGTGACCAGCATCCGGTGCTTGGGCCGGCCGGTCTCGTGGTGGTGTGCGTGGACGACCGCCACCGGGCAGACGGTGTGGTGCAGCAGCCGGAGGCTGACCGAGCCCAGCAGCAGCCCGCGGAAGCCGCCCAGGCCGCGGGAGCCGACCACGAGCAGCTGCGCGTCGGACGCCGCCTCCACCAGCGCGGCCACCGGACGCCCGGCCACCACCTGCTGCTCGACCCGCACGGTGGGGAAGGCCTTCTTCCAGCCGGCCATGGCCGCGGCCATCTGCCGGTGCCCCTCCTCGACAGGCTCAGCCATCAGCGCAGCCCCGTTGGGCCGCAGCGGGCCGGGCGGCGGGCACGCCCGCACCGCGGTGACCGGCGCCTGCCGTAGCAGGGCCTCCACGAGCGCGAACCGGGCCGCGAGGTCGGCTGCGCCGGAGCCGTCGACGCCCACCACGATGCGCTGGCGGCGGGACGGCTGTGGGGAGTATCCCGGCGGCACCACGACCACGGGGCACCGGGCATGCATGGCCACCCGGCCGCTGACCGAGCCGAGCAGCAGGCCGGCGAACCCGCCGACGCCGCGGGCGCCGACGACGACGACGCTCGACCGCTCCGACTCCTCCGCCAGCACCGTGCTGGGTGCTCCGTCGATGACCGCGCCGCTCACCGGGATCGTGGGCGCGGCCTCACGGGCCTGCGCGACGGCGCCGCCGAGCAGCTGCTCGGCCTCGTGGTAGAGGTCCTCCCGTGCCGCCGCCTCCGGCGGCACGCCCAGGGCCGCCGCCATGGCGGGCCAGGTCACGCAGTAGAGCACACGCAGCGGGCAGCCGCGCAGCGTCGCCTCGTGAGCCGCCCACCGCAGCCCCGCCAGGCTGCCCGGCGAGCCGTCCACGCCAACGGTGACGTGGCCCTCGCGCGGCACCGACGTGTCGTCTTCGATACCCACCGGGCGGTTGGCAGCCGCGACGCTGCTCCGACCGTTGCTGCCGGGTCTGACGCCGTTGTCTCCTCCATCTTGGGTAACCATCGCCGTCCCCTCCGGTCAGTGCCGCTGCTCGCCAAGCAGCCGGGTGGCCAGCACCGCGGCCTGGGTACGCCGCTCCAGGCCGAGCTTGGCGAGCAAGCTGGACACGTAGTTCTTCACGGTCTTCTCGGCCAGGAACATCTTGGCAGCGATCTCCCGGTTGGTCAGGCCCTCGGCGACATACTCCAGAATTCGCCGCTCCTGCTCGGTGAGCGACTTGAGCTCGCGTGGCTCCTCCACCCCGTGCCGGATACGTTCCAGCACACGCTGGGTGATCGCCGGGTCCAGCAGGGACTGTCCACCCGCCACCCGACGGACCGCATCGACGAGGTCCGTGCCGCGGATCTGCTTGAGCACGTAGCCGGCGGCACCGGCCATGATCGCCGCGAAGAGCGCCTCGTCATCCTCGTACGAGGTGAGGATCAGCCCCTTGATCGACGAGTCCACGGCACGGATGTCCCGACACACGTCGATGCCGTTGCCGTCAGGCAGGCGGGCGTCCAGGATCGCCACGTCAGGTCGCAGGGCGGGGATGCGCCGCGCCGCCTCCTGGGCGGAGCCCGACTCGCCGACGACCTCGATGTCGCCTTCGCGCTGGAGCAGCTCGCACAGCCCACGCCGG
>DASSUC010000060.1:0-10565 GCA_035707405.1 Micromonosporaceae bacterium
GGCGACGATGGCTCGCTCGAGCCTGGTGGGTGTGGTCCTCCTCCTGGCCGGGGTCTGGTGGGTTGCCCAGCCCGCGGCCGCCTCGTGGCCGTGGCTGGTGGCGTCGGTCGTCGTGCACGTCTGCTACAACCTCGGCCTCGCTGCGGCGTACCGCCTCGGCGACTTCAACCAGACGTACCCGCTCGCCCGCGGCATCGGCCCCATCGCGGTCGCCGTCGTCGCCGTCGGCTGGCTGCACGAGCCGTTGCCGGCGCTGCCCGCCGCGGGCGTGGCGCTGGTCGCGGGCGCCGTCGTGGTGCTCGGCCTGAGCCCGTGGCGGGAGGTACGCCGCAACCGTTCAGCGGTCGTCATCGCCGCGGTTCGGCGAGGACACCGCACACACCGGCCGCGCCCGGGCCTGGGTCTGGGCCGCCGGCGGCGCGGTCGCGGTCATGTCGACGCTGGCCTACGGCCTCGTGCTGTTCGCGCAGACCCGGGGTTTCGCGAGCCGCTCGGCCGGGTCCGGATCGCCGCCAGCGTCGCCGTCACGGTGGGCGTCGCCCTGCTGGCCGTCTAGATTGTCGGGTCGAGCTCGGCACCGGCTTGGAGATAGATCAGCGACGTCGGGGTGACCACCTCCCACGGTTCCTCGACGGCGACCTCCTCGCCCGGCCGGTCGAGCGCGTCGGAGATCAGGTCCTCGATCGGCGGGTACGGGTTCCTGCCGCCGCGCCAGGGTCGCGGGGTGAGCTTCGGGATCTCCGAGGTGGCGAGGTAGCGCCCTACCGCGTGCTCGAACCCGGCGCGGACGGGCACCATCACCCGGGCGGCCCCGGCCTGCAGGAACGCCTCGTGGATCGGGTCGGAGCTGGTGCGTGAGCGCAGCGTCGCCCAGCGGTCCCGTCCGGCCCACTGGTAGGGGTAGAACAGGTAGACCAGGTTCGGCCAGTCGAAGAGATCCTCGAAGAACTGGATGTAGTCGGCCTCCTTCTCCAGCTCCAGCCGGTCGATCCGCGGCGCGTCGTCGGCCGGCAGGTCGAGCGCGCCGAACAGGTCGAACTCCTGCCCGCTGAGGACGCTCTGGCAGGCCCGTCTCAGCTCGAGCTGTTCGATCCGCCGGTTGGTCTCCGGGGACTGGTCGGACTGGTAGGCCGCGCGGGCCAGCCGTAGCTTCTGGTCGTTCTCGTACGCGGACAGCTTGGCGAGGTAGCCGGCGCGGATCACCTCGTAGGTGCGCAGGCGCCAGGCCGCGTACGCGGCCTCGGTGCGCTCGCAGCGCACCCGCACCACCACCGTGAGCCCGCCGCGCTGGTCGGCGCTGATGCCGATGGGCAGCGGCCCCGGGATCACGTGGTCGATCGCGACGACGGACTCGCCATCCGACGCGTCGTTCTGCACGATCCGGTCCTCGCCGACCGCGATCTGCACCGCCTGCTGCGGGGTGGTGCCGTCGGAGGTGACGAACTCACCCTCCTCCAGCCCCCAGGTGACGGTCACGTACGCCTCGCTCGCCGCGTACCCGGCCGGCACGGCGACCTCCCCGACGTAGGACGTGAAGCCCCACTCCGGCTGGGACTTGTCGGTGGAGTCCTTGTGGTAGTCGAACGGCCGGGCAGCCGGGTCCGCGAACGTCGCGGTGGCGAACACCTCCGGGTCGGGCGGTGGCTCGATGCCGAGGACGTCCCAGCGCGCGGCCTTCTCGGCGTAGTTGTCCTCGTCGAGGTCCTCGACCTCCAGGTACCAGCCGGCCGGCGCGGCGACCGCGCCGGCGTCGGCGCCCTGCTGCGCGAAGTGGACCAGCGTGCTGGCCGGCTCCGGGACCACGAACTCCAGCATCAGCCGCTCGCCGTAGTTGTAGAGCTGCGCCTGGTCGATCTTGTTCAGCCAGCGGTAGATCCCGGTGATGTTGGAGCCGCCGTCGGCGTTGTCGAACCGGTGCTCGTTGGACTCGGTCACCCGGGTCGTCGTGGTGATCGTGCGGCGCTCGGCGACCTCGTTGCGGAGCAGCTCGCAGGCGCGTTCGGTCAGCGTCTTGGAGTAGGACACGGCCGAGCTGAGGCTGGTGGCGGTGGTGGTGGAGCGGTCGGCGTTGATGTCGACGCCGGCCTGGACCGGGCCGAAGCCGCCGGACACGCTCACCCCCATCGACATCGACGTGCTCTGCGTCGACGCCGTCTCGAGCGCCCGGTCGAGGCTGTTCTGCTCCGTGGACTCCAGCTCCTGGGTGGACTCCGAGATCGACTGGGTCGAGGTCTGGACCGTCTCGCGCGTGCTGGTGTCGACCACGTGCGTACGGACCCGTGCCTCGCTCGCCAGGACGTTCTCGACGTGCGAGATCTCGGCCGGCTCGTACCGCAGGTGCGTGGTGCGCAGGATCATGAGGTCACCGCGCCCGGCGACCCGGGCGTGCGCGTCCAGGACCGGCACGCTCACCGGACCGGTGGTCGGCAGCTCGACCCCGAAGCCGCCGGGGTCGAGGTCGTCGAGGTCGTCGAGCGCGCCGTCCGCCGTCGTGCTGATCCGCAGGGCCGAGCGCCGCCGGGCGGCGTCCCGCTCGACCTCGACCACCCGCCGCAGGTTCCGCAGCGCGATCGTGGGCGGCGCCCCCAGATCGGCGGCGGCACGCGCGGTCGCGTCGATGGTCTCGGCGAGGTCCTGGAACCCGCCCGACTGCACGTCGGCCAGCGTCGGATCGGGCCGGCCGGTGATGCGCGCCCGGGCCTGCAGCCGTCCGATCTCGCGGCTCAGGCCGGCGAGCCGCCCGGCCCGTTCGGCATCGGGGTCTGGTGGCCGGAGCACCGCCGGCGGGACCGGCAGCGTCAGCTCCCGGCCACCGACGAGGGCGCGGACCAGGCACCCGTCTTCGGCGTCCGACTGCGCGAGCCTGACCAGCGTGATGCCGCGCAGCAGGCGGGTCAGCGCGGCCGGCGTCGAACCCTTCGGCCGGCGCAGGAACCGGCCAAGGGTGAGCACGTCGACCGCCCACCCGGTCAGCTCCGCGACGGCGCCCCGGAGGTGCCCGGCCGGCACGTCACGGTCGGCGGTCCACGAGGCCAGGGCGGCGCGCAGCGCGCCGACGGTCAGATCGGCGTCGACCGCGGCGCGGCGCAGCAGGCGAAGGGCGAGCCGCCCGATCTCTTCCAGCCGGTCGTCGCGCTCCTGCAGCCGGTCGGCGTAGAGGGTCCGGGCGCGCTGGACGTTGCGTGTGGTCACGGCCTGCTTGACAGGTGTCGACCAGGCGTCGCGGAAGTCGACGACCGGTCCGATGGTCTTCGGTCCGGTGGAGCATCCGGCCGGTTCGGCGCGGTCGCTCGGCCGGCGCAGCTGCACGAACCGCAGCGTGGCCCCGGTCGGTGGCATGGTGGGTGTCCTCCTCAGTCGGGCAGGCGCAGGGCGGTCGGCAGGCCGAGGAACCCGGCCTGCGTGTTGACGCGCGCGACGAGCCTCTTCCACTGGTCGGACAGGTCGTCGTCGAGCGCGACGACCGCCCGCTGCCAGTCGTCGTCCATCAATGCGGCGATCAGCTCGGCCAGCGTGCGCTGGTCGAAAGCCACGAGCGGCTCGGTGGCGCGCAGCTCGTCGGTCAGCGGGAACGACCACAGCGGGAACGCCGACCGGGACGGGAACGCCGCGTAGCGGTTCATGGTGTCGTACGCGGACACCTCGTCCAGCGTCGGCACGGCGCGGTTGCCGAAGCGGTCGAGCCGGGTCATGCCGCCGAACATCCGCGCCGCGACCACGTCGGTCCGCGCGTGGTCGAACGGCGTGAGCAGCTGGAGGTTGGCCGGCTCCGACGCCCCGGTGAGCATGCTCAGGCGGCTGGACCAGAAGTCCTCGTCCGGACTGTTGCGCATCAGCCGCCGGACCCACAGCTGCATCTCGCGGATGAACCGCTGGGGACGCGCGTGCTCCCACTCGTAGGGCCGGAACGCCACGTCCAGCGAGCCCCGGCCCATCGCCATCTCGAACAGCTCGTCCCGGGACAGGCGGTAGTACGGGTCGCGGCCGTAGCGGCTACGCAGGTCCAGCGGGCTCCCGGTCGGGCGGCCCGCGTCGCGGCCCGCCCGGTCCCAGATCCGCTGCAACGCGGCCCCGTCGGCGGTCAGGACCCGCTCGTCGCCGAGCCGGGCGGCGAGCTCCCACCGCGCCTGCTGGACCGCGCGGGGCCGCGGCGGGCCGGAGACGAGGCTGAACCGGTACATCGGCGGCTCACCGGTCGAGATCATGTGGGCGATCTGGACCTCCGACAGCAGGAAGTCCGGGTCGTAGTCCCAGGCGTGCACCTCGTCGACGCTGCGCACCTGCAGCTCCCGGAACAGGTCCGGCCCGCGCAGGTCAAGCGGGATCTCGCGGCCGAGCGCCTGCGAGCCCATCACGGTGCCGATCGAGCGGTGCCCCCGTGCGGTCACGATCCCGCCGTACGGTGGGTAGTGCAGGTCGGGGCCGACCGGTGCGTTCATCGGCGTGACGTTCAGGGTCTCCGGCAGCGCGACGTGGTTGCCGACGTGGTACCGGTACGACCCGTAGGACACCCCGCCGTCGAAGGGCGGCGGCGTCGTCCGGAAGTCCGCATAGGCGAGCCGGAGCGCGTCGACGTAGCGGTCCGGGTCGGTGGTGCGCAGCAGCGTCGCCGAGGCCGGGCCGAGCAGCGCGTCGACCACGCCGTAGAGCAGCGTGCCGGGTTCCGCGCCGGCGAGGAACTCCTCGGTCGACATGTCCGGGAACGCCTGCCGCCTGGCCTCGAACGCGTTCTGCAGGAAGCCGGACCGCAGCGCGACCCCGGACGGGTCGACCAGCTCCTCGGGGTCGCGCATGAAGCTGCGCGGCACCACGTCGTCCGGCGCGAGGATCGCCCGCGCCTGTGGGGTCATCCGCTGCAGCTGGTCGAGCAGCACGATCTGCTCGGGCGCGGACAGGGTCCGGCTGGTCCGCGGCGGCGTCATCGCGGGCTCACCGTGCCGCCGCCCGCTCGGCCAGCGACCCCGCGTACGTGGCGTCGGCCGGCTCGACCCCGTCGGCGGCCGCGCGCAGCCGCGGCGTGGGGCTGTCGCCCATGGTCACGACCCGGCGGCCGGAGGCCAGCAGCGACTTGCCCACGCGCTCGGCGACCTCGGGGACGAGGACCCCGCCGAGAGTGACCGCCGCCTCCAGGCCGCTCATCGGCTCGCCGTAGAGGTTGCCTCCGGTGAGCACGTAGCTGGCGACGCTGCCCAGGTCGCGCACGTCGTACATCGCCTGGATGGCCGGATGCGGCACAAACTCGCCGATCGTGACGATGATCCGCAGCAGCTCCTCCAGCGTGGCGGGCCGCGCCGGCAGGGTGGCGGTGCCGACCTGCTCACTGTCCACAATGGATATGGGGACGTCGTCGAAGTGGTCGACGACCGTTTCCCGGTACTCCAGGATGGCTTTCAGGTCGGACTCGGCGGCGGCGCCGGCCGCCTTGTCCAGGAAGACCTGCACCGCCTTGGTACGCACGACGGTGAGCCGGAAGCTGGGATCGCCGGACACGGACGTCGTGGGCTCGGTCGACACCTCGCGGTCGGGGGTCAGGTATTCGAGCAGGTAGGCGAAGCGGTCCGCCGCGCTCGCCGGGTCCACCCGGATGTGGATCGGCGCCGGCGCGGTCTCCGGCAGCCCGCCGAGCCATTCGACGTAGGTGTCGAACATGCCGACCAGGAGGGAGAAGACGGCGTCGTCGACGACCTTCGCCGCCTCGACCATCCACTCGGGCTGCCACCCCCAGGGTGTGCCTCTCGGCGCGCGGCGGAGATCCGGCTTCATCAGCAGCAGGTCCACCCCGTCCGGACGGGCCAGCTGGACAGCGACCGGCGTCGGTTCGCCGCTCGGCTGGCCGGCCGGTGCGCCGGCCGGCTGGCCGTAGGCGTGTGCCACCGTCACGGCGCTCGCGACGACGTCCGGTTCGGCCAGCGGTGTGGGCCGCAGCGGCGCCCCGAGCGGCGGCACCGTCGTCGGGCTCCGGTGCCGCTCGAACTCGAACCGCAGCGCCTGGTCGCAGGTGACGGGCCCGACCCCCGGGACGTACGCGGCACGCACCGCGGCCAGGTCGGCCGCGCCGAGCAGCGGCCGCTGCTCGAACCCGACCCCGGGCGCCGCCGCGAGCCGCAGGCTCATCGCGCCCCAGTGGAACAGCGCCGCCGGGTCGGTCGCGAGGTCGACGCTTTCGGTGACCGCGAAGCCCCGCGCCGGCGTGAAGGCGTAGCCGAAGGCGAGCGGGGTGTAGCCGACCGCCTCCCCGGACACAGTGACCGTCCGGGTGGCGTTGCGGACCGGGTTCTCGACGGTCAGGTCGAAGGCCAGCGGGCCGGCCACGGCGAGGTCGACCACGGTCGTCGCCGCGGGGTCGACCGCTCTGCCGGCGAGGGCGGCCGTCGCGACCTCGTAGAACCAGCCGGGCAGGTAGACGACCGACAGCGACTCAGGGCCGGAGTACCGCACGTGCAGCACATTGCTCATCGCGTCGACGCACACGGACACCGGATCCGCCGGCGTGCCCAGGTAGTGCTCGGACCAGCGGAGCCCGATGTCGTGCGGCGTCTCGACGGCGCTCCACGCGTCCTCCAGCAGGCCGCGCAGGTGCTGCACGGCCGCCTTAGCGGCCGTGAGCTGGACAGATGCCCCTTGCCCCACGGCGGGAGAATATCCGCGGTGGCCCGGCGGCACGGTCGCGCAACCGACACTGACCGTCGGCCTCCGACCTCTCCGGTGTGGACGCCGGGTTCAGCTCTGACCGGCCGGGCTGAGCTCGGCGGTGGTCACCGGACCCGCCAGATAGCTGTGGCTCAGCCGCCGGTACGGACGGCTGCGCAGCGCCACGACCGCGGCGATCATGCCCACGATGCCGGTCAGCATGAACACGAGCGCCAGGCCGCGGTCGGCGCCGGTGCCGAACCAGCCGCCGATCGTCCGGGCCCCGGCGCCATCGGTCATGAACGGGATGAACACGAACTGGGCGATCGGTGAGATCAGGAACGCGGTCAGCGGCGAGGCGGCCAGCTCGACGCTCTGCGCGAACCCGAAGACCCGGCCCTGCCGCTCGTAGGGCACCACCTTCTGCAGGATCGTCTGTTCCGCAGCCTCCGCGTACGGCACGAGCAGCATGTACACGTACATGCCGAGGGCGAGCGGCACCATCGAGGACCGCAGCGGGAAAAGCAGCGTGACGGTCCACAGCACGAGGTTGACCACCAGCAGCAGCCAGACCGGGTTCCGGCTCAGGCCGGTCCGGGCGACGAGCAGCCCACCGACGATGAAGCCGGTGCTCAGGACCCCCCACAGCAGACCCCAGGCCTGGACCGACACCAACGACAGCCCGTACGCGTCCATGAGCGCCATGAAGACGCCACCGAGGAGGTTGTTGAACGCGGAGAAACCGATCAGCGCCACCAGCCCTGGCACCGCGCAGACCACCTGGATGGTGCCCCGCAGGTCCACCGAGCGCTTCCCGGCGAGCGCCGGCCCACCGGAGACCGCCGAAGCTCCGCCGGCCACCGGCTCCGCCGGGTGCTTCGGCACCGGGACGAGGGCCAGGTGCGCCACGGCGACGGCGAGCACCGCCAGTGCCAGGACCAGCACCCAGAGCATGCCGCCAACCGCCACGAGTACGCCGCTGATGACCGACGTCACCAGGAAGGTGATACCTGAGGTGGTGCCGACCAGCCCGTTGGCCCGGTCCCGGCTGTCCTCGGCGATCAGTACGGTCACCAGCGTCTGCAGCGCGATCATGCGGATGTTGCCCGCGATGACGCCGAACATGAGCAGCACGATGAGCGCCCACAGCGCGACGCTCGTCGGGTCGGTGAACGACCCGTCCGGGGTGACCAGGTAGATCGCGAAGGCCGCAGCGTACAACGCTAACGACACCACCGCCGACAGCTGCATCATCGTCTTCTTCGCGTGATGGTCGACGAGGCTGCCGAACCAGATACCGGTCAGCGCCGTCATCACCAGGAAGATCCCGGCGACCACGCCGGTGGCGAAGACCGAACGCGTTTGCAGGTACACGTAGAAGGTGATCCCGAACCAGACGGTGAAGTTGGTCACCGACACCAGCAACGTGCTGACCAACAGCTGGTAGAAGGTCCTCAGGTCGCCCCGGATGATGCCCATGGAAGTGAACGGTATGACCTCAAGCAGGGTTGACGTCCAGCCGGTTTCGGTGCGGCTGGAACGGGCCATGGACAGCGTCCGGCTCGCCCATGCCACCGGGGCGGCGAGCTGCTCGGGGAGCCGGATGCCGGCGTCATCAAGGAGGGCGGCCCGGCCGACTTCTCGCTGGTGCACGGCGATCCGCTGAGCGACCCGACCGCGCTCTGGCGCGTCTGGCGGGTCGCCTGACCCCCGCCGGTACGGCCCGGCCGGGGGTCGCCTGTCACGATGGTCACCGTGACCACACAGCCGGCGCCCCCGGTGACCACCGGCCACTCGTCGTGGCGTCGCCTGTGGTGGGTGCTGGTGGTGGCCTGGGGCCTGGTGCTCACCGCGGTGGCCCTCGCCTCGGCCCGCACCGACCCGCCGACAGTACGCGAGCAGCGCAGCATCGCCCAGGCCCAGCCGATCGTGGACCGGGCGCTGGCCGAGGTCGCCCGGGCCGCCGGCCCGGTTGCGGTGGTCGAGGTGCTCGGGTACGAGCTGCGCCCCGACTGCCAGATCCACTCGGCGCGGGACGGGCTGGAGCTCGACCGGGTGGTCCTGCTCCACACCGCGCCCGGCGGCGAGGCGGCGGTGCTCGACCGGGTCGCCGCGCAGCTGCCCCGCGGCTGGGAGCCTGTTGTGCGACGCCAGGCATCCGGCAACGTGACCCTGCGCGCCGACGCCGGCGAGTTCGTCGGCGTGCACGGCGGGGTGGTCGGCCCGGGCCAGCTGCGGGTGACCGCGGGGACGGGATGCCGCCCGGCAGCCCCGCTCACCACTGCCGGCGCGCCGGCTCCGGACCGGGCCGTCGCCACTGTGGACGCGGTCCTGTCCACGCTCGGCGGGCGCGCGGCGCAACGCCGTACCGAGTCGGTTGTGTGCCCGGGTGGGGGCGCGGTCACGACGGTGGCCGCCGACAGCGCACCCGGTCTGGCCCCCGGGCCGTTGCCGCAGGCCCTGCGCGGCGTGGCGCCGGCCGGGCCCGTGGTGGCCGAGCCGGCGCTGCTCGCCTACCGCGACGGTGACCTCGGCGTGGTCGTGCGGGAACGCGACGGCGTGGTGACGGTGTCCGCGACGCGGGGCTGCGGCTAGCGGTCCGGCGGCCTCAGCTCGCGGCGCATCACCACCCGGGTGGGCGAGGGCTGGGCGACCTCGCGGAAGCCGCAGCCGGCGAACATCCCCTGCGTACCGATGTACGCCTGGCCGGCGCTGACCCGGCCCTTCGGCAGCATCGGGAAGGCCTCGACCGCGGTGGCGGAGTGCGACCGGGCCAGGTCGACGGCTGCCTCGATGAGCGGGGCGGTGATGCCGGCGTGCCGGGCGTCCCGGCGGATGAAGAAGCACGGCAGCAGCCACACCCGGTCGTCCTCGGCGGCGTCGCGGCCTTTGAGGATGGGCGAGCGCAGGGCGCGGGCGTAGCGGGCCCGGGGTCCGGCCGCGAGCCAGCCGACCGGTTCGGCGTCCCGGTACGCCAGCAGCCCGACCGGCTCGTTGAGCTCGGCGACCAGGGTGGCGAACCGTTTCCGGTTGCCCTCACCCCAGCCGGTGTCGATCTCCTTGCCGGACAGCAGGAACCACATGCACCAGCAGCTGGACGTCATCTTGTTGGTGCCGAAGAGCGCCGCGATGTCGGCGTACCGGTCCGCGGTGGCGGGGTGTACCTCGACCATCTGCGCCGTCCTCAGTAGACGAGCGCCTGCGCCCCGTCGGCCAGGCACTCCTCCACGAACGTGGCGGCACCGGCGATGCGTACGCCGGGCAGCACGTCCGCCTCGGTGATGCCGCGGCGGGCGGCGCACTGGGTGCACACCGTCACCTGCCCGGCCGCCAGGACCGTGTCCAGCAGGTCCGGCAGTGGCGCGGAGTGCGGCAGCTCGAACTTTGCCGCCTGGCCGGGCAGGGCGAACCAGGTGGACTCGCCGGTCAGCCAGAGTGACACGGCCGCGCCGGCAGCCGCCCCGGTCGCCGCGACCGTGAACGCCTGCGCGCACCGCTCCGGCGCGTCCGCCCCGGCGGTGGCCTTGACGACCAGAGTGCGGGCCATGCCGCCCAGCATAGGATCGGATCGTTATGGTCACCGAGATCGGGTTCGTCAGCCTGCTCGTCGCCGGCTTCGGTGCGCTCGCCGGTGGCCTGGCCTACCTCGCGGTCCGCATGTCGCGCGGCCGGGAACGAAGGGACCCCAGGTGAGCGAGGATCCCCAGGTGACCGAGGCGAACCGACCACCGTGGCTGGACGCGGCGCCGGTCGACCCGTACCCCTTTACCGAGACCCACGACCTGCGCACCGGTCCGGACCTGCACCCGGCGCTGCTCGGGCTGCTGCCGTTCGTCGGCGTGTGGCGCGGCCGGGGCGGCGGGGAGTACCCGACGATCGCCCCGTTCGAGTTCGGCCAGGAGGTGCGGTTCAGCCACGACGGCCGGCCGTTCCTG
>DASSUC010000061.1:0-7470 GCA_035707405.1 Micromonosporaceae bacterium
CGGCTGAGCGCCACCACAACCAGTCCCACCGCCGCCCCGCCATAACCACCAGACCCACCACCACAGAGCCAGATGCGACCCCCGCCGTCAACACCGGCGGGTTATCACCATGCCATTCCCCGGCACAACCGAATAGTTACGTTCGACCAGACACGTAGGACGTGGCGGCCACGCGGCTAGAGCGGGGTTGGCGCCCGGTTCCGTGACGGGTTTGCGGTTGGATGCAACCGCGGGTGGGGGCTGGGCGTCAGTGTCGCGACCGTGGAGAGCACCGCGGATAAGGGAGGGCGAACGTGTGGATAGACGTGACCGGTGGCGGAGCTTGCCGGGTCGCGCGGACAGCGTGATCCGGCACGCCGAGGAGTTCGACGCCTTCTACTCGGGCACATCGGGCCGGGTGCTAGGCCAGTTGTGGGCCATGACGGGCAGCCACGCCGAGGCTGAGGACGCGGTCGCGGAGGCGTACGCGCGGGCATGGCAGCGCTGGAACCAGGTGCGTGACTGCGACAGCCCCGAGGCGTGGGTGCGCCGGGTGGCGTCCCGGATCGCGGTGAGCGCCTGGCGCAAGGCGGTCAACCGCATCCGTGCTCACCACAGCGCGGCACTGGATGTAGACCTGGCCGGGCTCGGCCCAGATCATGTGGCGCTGGTGCACGCGCTGCGGCAGATCCCTGCCGACCAGCGCCGGGCGATCGTCCTGCACCACCTGGTCGGCCTGAGCGTGGCCGAGATCGCGGTCGAGGTCGGTTCCCCCGAGGGCACGGTGAAGGCACGCCTGTCGCGTGGTCGGCGGGCGCTGGCCGCGCAGCTGAGCGACGCACCACCGAAGGGTGCGGAACCCAGCCGCGCTGGGCATGAGACGACGAAGGGCACGGTGAGACACAGTGTCTAAGAGACACGTCCTCGACGACGCGAGCCTGCGTACCGGGCTCGGTGTCCTGGCCGAGCATGGCGCCCGTAACGGGAGGCTGGGCCCGGCGGCCCAGATCCGCGGCAGGGGTGAGCGGCGGCGGCGTAACGCTCGGCTCGCTGCCGCCGCTACTGCCGGCCTGGTAGCGGTCGGGATACTGGGCGGTGCTGCCGTCCTGGTCCAGCAGCGGCCCACCGGTGGGCAGGACCTCCCGGTCGGGGCCCCTCCATCCTGGCCAGCGGTCTCGCCGTCGGTGACGGGCGGGCCCGCGCCAGCGGTCACCCCGAAGGTTGACCCGTCGGCCGTACCCGGCGACGGGATTCCAGCATCCAGGGAGGCAGTGTGGCTGCAGGCCACATTGACCGCCGGCTACCCGCTGCTGACCCGCCTGCCCGACAGCGTGGTCGGTACCACCACGGAACAGGACGCCGGTGGCGGTGCGCTCTTCGCCTTGGTCCCGATTCGCCCGGGCGCTGAGGAGTACCTGCTGAAGACCGGTGTCCTCGGCCCCGCGGGCGAGCCGGAATGCGTCACCCTCGACGGAGACCGCGTGGTCATCGCTGCCTGCGACGTCGGACGGCAACAGCAGATCGTCACACTCCGCGGGAACGGCCCACCGTTCAAGGTGTTAGTGGGCGGCCGGGCGCTGAGCGTGACGCAGGCCGAGGTGAGGGCCGTGGCACCGGGGAGCGGTACGCCGTTGACCTTCATCGTCCGCGGCACGGCCCAGGACCCGTTCGGCTAGCCCGGCTGTAAGAACGAGTAGCCGCCAGAAGGAACCCAACGTACCGGTCGCGTTGATGCAATGGGGATACTGACGCTGTCTGCGGGCATAGCCCGCGACAGCGTTCCCAAGCTGGAAGACGACCCGCAGCAGAGGAAGCAGGGCAAGACAGACGAGTCAGCCTGTATGCCGAGTTGTGCCCCCTCCCCTCGTTCGCAACAGCAGCACGGGCTGACTCCGAAGCTGACTCCCCCGATACGGCAGCTTCCCGGAGCATGGCCGCGTACGACGCTGCCTACGCCACCGTGACCCGGACTGCACGACAGACCACCCAGCAGATTTCGTACATTGAATAGATTGTCGGGTAACTGGGCCGCACCATGCAGAATCCTCACAGCGATCTGTCTGGCTACCGACACGGAAAAACCCAACAACGGCTGATGGTCCCGTAACCATATCGCGATCTTCCCAGGATTCTGCCCGCTCGCTCGAAGAACGGCTGTCCGGCGGCTTTGCCTGAGCACCGAGCAGCCAATATCAGTGGACGAAATGGCGCTGCCAGTCGTCGCGCTCACGCTGATAGTCGTGAAAGTGCGCCGCGCATTCGGTCGCGGCGGATCTCTCACGAAAGGCAGATCTATGCGTCGTACCCAGCAGATCGGGGGCGCGGTCGCGCGACCCCACCACCCGCCGGACCCGCCGGACGGGGTCCGGGCCGGGCCGCGCAGGTCAGCGGCTGGTGTCCTGGTCCGGGCCGTGTTGCTGCTCCTGTTCGGCTCGCTCACCGGGGTGGTGGTAGCCGCCCCGCCCGCCGCGGCGGAGGAGACGGTGTGCGGGCCGTGGGCCACCGAGCAGGATCTGCTCGACACCACCGGGCCCGATTGCCGCAGCACCTGGCTGGTCGATCCGGGCCGGGGCAACCTGCTCAGCCGCCAGCAGCTGCTCGACCACGCCGACCTGTACGCCCGCTACGGCTTCTCGCGGCAGTGGCTGTGGTACGCCCCGGAGCGCATCGTGACGGTCTCCGCGGACTCACCACAGGAGTGGGTCAGCTGCCCGGATGGCCTGCACTACGGGGGAGCGTGCCCGGTCGGCGCAACCCTGGAAAACCACCGGATCATGCGCAGGTTCACCAGCAGTTCAGTGCAGTTCCACGTGCTCGAGTACGGCGGTGGGGTCATCGCCCGTGCGTGCGGCAACTTCTGGCACCCACCCACTCCGCCGCCCGGACCAGTGCCGTGGATGAGCGTGGAGAAGTACGACGACCGCAACCGCAACGGCGCGCGCGACGCCGGCGAGGGCTCGCTGTCCGGGTGGCAGTTCCGGATCAGCCGGATCGGCAGCCGGGTCGGCCAGCCCAACGAGCCGGTCGGCACCGTCACGACCGGTGGTGACGGGCGGGCGCGCTTCGACTTCCAGGGCGCCGGTCCAGGCACGTACCTCGCCGAGGAGATCGGCCAGGACGGCTGGGCGCCGACCACTCCGGTCTCGCGCGTGGTGGAGGTGCCGGAAGGCGCCGGCGACGCGCACGTCGGCCACGTGGTCTTCGGCAACGCGGAGACCCGGGCAGACCTGGTCAAGACCGAGTTCAGCCTGGTCCAGCCGCCGCAGCGACTGGAAGCCGAGCAGGACACCGACCTGACCGTACGGGCGGTGCTCCGCAACGACGGCCCTGCCGACGTCACCGCCACCGACTCGCTCACCGTCGAGGTGCCGGACGACTGCGTCGCCGAGCCGGCCCAGACGCAGGTGAGCCGGCCGCTGGCCCGCGGGCAGTCCGCGGTCGTCGACTTCCGGGTGCGGGTGCGCTGCACCCAACCGTCCTTCCACCCCATGACCTTCACCGACCACCTGACCGTCGACACCGACGGCGTCCTCGACCCGGACCTGTCCAACAACACGGTGGCCTTCGAGCACGTCTTCCCGGTGTTCCACCGCGCCGACGTGCAGCTGCGCCAAGCCAGAGTCGAATGCCCGTCGCGTGCCGACGTCGGCGACCAGTTCACCTGCACCGTGTCCGCGATGGTCAGCAACGCCGGGCCGTACGGGCCGGTCGGCGCCGATGTCACGTTCTCGCTGCAACCGCCGGCCGACTGCCGGGCGACCAGTGACGACGCCGCGCAGACCCACACCCTGTCCACCGGGCTGCCGCAGCTGGTCACCTCCACCTGGCAGGTCACCTGCGCCCAGCGCAGCTACCACCCGACCAGTGCGACAGCCGTCGCGACCCTTAACCACCTGCACGTCGAAGACCCCGTGGCCGGCAACAGCAGCGGCGGCGCGGAGACGATGGTGGAGATCTTCGAGCCGGCGGACCTGTCCGTCGACGACCTCACCGTGCGGTGCAGTGAACGGGAGACCACGACCATGGCCTCGCAGTGCACCGCCACAGCGGTGATCCGCAATGCCGGCCCGGCCACCGCGGTGGCCACCCGCACCACCCTCACCATCGATGTCGCCGACGACTGTGTGGCCGTGCCCGACGGGCCTTACGTCCACCCGGTCGTCCTGGACCGGGACGCCAGCGCCACGGTGGTCACCAGGTGGAACATCACCTGCACCACGGCGACCCGGCACACCGTCGTGGTGACCGCCGCCGTGGCCACCGACGAGCCCCACGCCGAGGACCGCGACCCGGACAACAACACCACCCGTACCGTTTGGAACCCCATCGATGTGAAGCCACGTAGCCTTCCCAGCTCTGTCAACATCGGCAAGGAGGGCACCCTGCCCTTCGCCGTGCTGTCCACTGCGGACCTCGACGCCCTGACGGACGTCGACCGCGCCAGCCTGCGCTTCGGGCGGACCGGCACGGAGGAGAGCGTCATCTCCTGCGCCACCGAAGGAGAGGACGTCAACGGCGACGGTCGCCTCGACCTGATCTGCCGGGCGGACACCCGGCTCGCCGGCCTCACCTGCGACACCACCGTCCTGCTCCTCACCGGACGGCTGACCGACGGCACCCGCCTCAACGGCGAGGACGACATCAAGGTCGTCGGCTGCCGGACCTGACCCACCTGTCGCGGCGGGCTGCGGGAAGCACCACACCCGCAGCCCGTCACGACGCGCGGCACCCACCGCTGCGGTCAGCGCAGCACGAACCCAGGCCCGAGCGGGTCGTCCGGGTCGAGCACGAAGCGGTGCTCCCCGGTCCGGTAGGCCATCCCGTCGATCTCGGCGACCACCCCGGCACCGCCGTCCCCGACCGGGACGACCCGCGCCACGAACCGGCTCCCGATGATGCTCTCGTGCACCAGCTGCCAACCCTTCGCCAGCTGGCCATCGGCGTGCAGCAGCGCGACCCGGGCCGCCGTGCCGGAGCCGCATGGCGAGCGGTCCACCTCCCCGTCGGCGAAGACCGTCACGTTGCGCTGGTGCAGCACCCGGCCGCCGGACTCGGCGCCGGGCTCGTGGAAGACCACCCCGTAGAGCCCGGACAGCCGCTCGTCGGCGCTGTGCCTGGTCGCCGGGTGCCCGGCCAGGTCGGCCCGGACAAGCCGGGCCACCTCGATGAGGCGGCCGAGGTCCGCCGCGCTGACCGTGAGGCCGTATGCCGCGGCCGGCACGCACGCGTAGAAAGCGCCGCCGTACGCGATGTCCACCAGGGCACCGCCCGCCGGCACCCCGCGTGCCACCGGGTACGACGGCACGTTGCGGAAGCTGACCAACCGGGGACGGCCGCCCGCCCGGTGCACCCGGGCGGTGACCCGGCCGGACGGCACGTCCACGACCACGTCGGTCACCCCGTCCGGCGCGGCCGGCACCAGCCCCGAGTCCACCGCCCACACGCCGAGCGCGATGGTGCCGTGCCCGCAGGCGGTGGAGAAGCCGTCCTTGTGCCAGAAGAGCGCGCCGAGGTGCGCTCCAGTGTCGTCCGGCGGGACCGGGAAGCAGCCGTACATGTCGGCGTGGCCGCGCGGCTCGTGGCACAGCAGCCGGCGGACCGCCTGCACCTCATCGCTGGCCAGAGCAGTGGCACGCCGCTGCGCCACGGTGCCGCCCGGGATGTCCGGCACGCCGTCCACCACGATGCGGAACGGCTCTCCCGCGGTGTGGTAGTCGACCGTGCGGATCACACAACCGCCCGGCCGCGGCGTCCGGCGGAGCCGTAGCGGGACGAGCCGGAAGGGCGGCCGCCGCGCCGGGTGGCCGGACCCGCCCCGGCCATGTCGAGGTCGAGCCGCACCCGCCGGTGCGCCGGCCAGCGGCACACGTACTCTTCGCCGACCTCCAGCGCCCGCCACCGCCCGGCCGCCTCGCCGAGCGCGGCCACGGCCCGCAGCACCGCGGCCGGGTCCACGGTGAGGTCCGGCTCTGTGGTGAGCCACCGGTGCGCCAGGCGCCGTACCCCGTCCGCGTCCACCCGGCTGCCGAAACCACCCCGGGCGAGCCGCTCCACGAACCCGCCGAGCAGCTCGGCGCGGCGCAGCGCCGGGCCGTACTGCCGCTTGATCATCGCCGACCGCTGCGCCGCGTGCGGCGGGCGGCGCCCGGCCACGTGCGTCATGCTCCCGAAGACCACCCCGCCCGCGATGGCCCCCCAGATCCCGTCCGCGAGGCCGAGGGAGTCCTCGACCAGCAGGTGTACGAGGTCATGCGGAAGCGCCGCGCTGGCCGGGCCGCCCCCGAGCCGGTAGGTGACCCGGTCATCCCGCTCAACCAGCGCATAGCCCCGGGTGTGGTCGGGCAGCCGGGGAAAGACGACTCTCACCGCTCCACCATCAGCCGGCCCCGACCAGCTGACAAGCCAGATACCGCCCAGTAGGAAGACCGGCCGGGGCACCGTTGCCCCGGCCGGTCAGGCACCGAAGAACCGCGTCAGACCGAAGAACCGCGTCAGCTCGGCGTGCCGTAGACCCCCAGCTCCACCGAGTCCACGAAGAAGCAGCCGCTGAACGGGCCCGGGCAGGCCCCGCCGAGGTCGACCACCTGCGTCGAGAGCATCGTGTACCGCAGGAACCGCACGCCCGCCGTACCGCCGGCCAGCGGGACGGCGTGGTAGCTGCGGTCGGCGATGCCGAAGTCGCCGCTGGACGCCAGCGTCCAGGTGGTGCCGTCCGGCGAGGTCTCCACCCGGTAACCGCTCGTGGACGCGCTGCCCGCGTCGCCACACGTGTTGGACGGGTTGATGAAGACCTGCGACACGTTCACCGCCACCGGCAGCCGTACGACCACGAACCGCGGCTCGATCGTGAGCGGTCCGGTGTAGACGGTGTCCGTGCTCCACCCCGAGCCCTGGGACTGGTCGAACATCGAGGGCGGGCCGCACCCGAACGGCGTGTAGTCCACGCCGTTGAAGTCGACCACGGCGCCGCCGCCGCCCAGCGCCGCCCAGTCCCGGCGCAGCGTCCAGCTCAGGACGTTGGTCCCGGCCGTTACGGTCACGGTCTGCACCACCGGGTCGTACCCGGCGCCACGCGCGGACACCTTGGGGTAGGTGCCCGGCAGGATGCCGGAGATGGTGTAGCTGCCGCTGGCGTCGGTGGTGGCGGCGTAGTCACCGGCGAAGCCGGAGGCGTGGCCGCCGAAGGCGACGACGGCGCCGGCGACGGGTGCGCCGGTGTCGAGGTCGCGGACGCTGCCGGTGAGCGTCCCGCGCGGCGTGTCCGGCGCCGGCGGCATCGAGAAGTCCTCGGCCGGCCGGGTGTCGTCGCCGTCCACCGAGCCGGCGAACCAGCCCATGCCCCGGGCGGCGAAGACCTGCCAGATGCGCTTCTGCCGCTGCCCGCCGGTGAGCACCAGGTCGGCGGCGAGGATCGAGTTGCGCATGTCCAGGAAGGACGGGTTGGCCGGGGAGAGCTCCATGGCCCGGGTGACCAGGGACGCGGCGTTGTTG
>DASSUC010000062.1:0-12409 GCA_035707405.1 Micromonosporaceae bacterium
CCTGCGGGAGAACGCGCTGGTGGTCAACGCGCTGCAACGGCACGCAACGGTGGTCGCGCAGCTCAGCGTCGCCGAGGGGTTCGGTCTCACGCTCACCGAGGCGATGTGGAAGGCTCGGCCGGTGGTGACCACGGGGGTGGGCGGGCTCGCCGAGCAGGTGGTGCCCGGCCGGCACGGGCTGGTGCTGCCCGGTGACGGCGGTGACGTGGCAGGCGGCGCCGCTCGGGCGTTCGACCGGCTGCTCGCCGACCCGCAGCTGGCCCGTCACCTCGGCGACGCCGCCCGGCGGCGGGTCGCCGAGCAGTTCCTGCCCGACCGGCAGCTGCGCCGCTGGGGCGCTCTCCTGACCGAGCTGGTCGCCGCCACGGCGCCGGACCTCGCAGCGCCGGACGCTGTGGCGCCGGACCGTGCGACGCCGGAGGCCCGGTCCTGATGCGCCAGCGTCGACTGGGCGCCACCGGGCCGGCCGTCTCCGCCATCGGGCTGGGCTGCATGGGCATGTCCCAGTTCTACGGGGCGTGGGACGACACCGAGTCCATCCAGGTGATCCACCGCGCTCTCGACCTCGGGGTGAACCTGCTGGACACCGCCGACATGTACGGCCCCTACACCAACGAACGGCTGATCGGCCGGGCCGTCGCCGGCCGCCGGGACCAGGCGCTCATCGCCACCAAGTTCGGCAACGTCAAGGGCCCCGACGGCCGGGTGGTCCGGGTCGACGGCCGGCCCGAGTACGTACGGGCGGCCTGCGACGGCTCGCTGTCGAGGCTCGGGGTCGACCACATCGACGTCTACTGCCAGCACCGGGTCGACACGTCCGTGCCGGTCGAGGAGACCTGGGGCGCGCTGGCCGAGCTGGTCCGGGCCGGCAAGGTGCGCCACCTGGCGATCTCCGAGGCGGCCCCGGGCACCGTACGGCGGGCGCACGCGGTCCACCCGATGGTGGCCGTGCAGACCGAGTACTCGCTGTTCAGCCGGGACCCGGAAAGGGAGCTGCTGGGCGTGCTGCGGGAGCTGGGCATCGGCTTCATCGCGTACTCGCCGTTGGGCCGGGGCCTGCTCACCGGCATGGTGACCGTGCCGGACCAGCTCGGCGCCGACGACTTCCGCCGCGGCCTGCCCCGGTTCCAGGCGGGCAACCTCGCGCACAACGCGGCCCTGGCCGACCGGGTCGCGGCGGTGGCCCGTTCACGCGGCGCCACCCTGGCCCAGCTGTCGATCGCGTGGCTGCTGGCGCAGGGCCCCGATATCGTCCCGATCCCCGGCACCAAGCGGCTGCGCTACCTGCTGGAGAACGTGGCCGCGGTGGACCTGGAGCTCACCGGCGAGGAGCTGGCCCTGCTCGACGAGGTCGCCCCGCCGGGCAGCGCCGCCGGGGACCGCTACCCGGACATGTCCGGGGTCGACCTTTGACCGGGGCGCCACCCTGGTGGCACGACGCGGTCATCTACCAGGTGTACGTACGCAGCTTCGCCGACGCCACCGGCGACGGCATCGGCGACCTGGCCGGCCTGCGGCAGCGGCTGGACCACCTCAACGACGGCACGCCCCGCTCGCTGGGCGTCACCGCGCTCTGGCTCTCGCCCTGCTACCCGTCCCCGCAGGTCGACTTCGGCTACGACGTCAGCGACTACACCTCGGTCGACCCGGTCTACGGCGACCTCGCCGAGCTCGACGCGCTAGTGGCCGACCTGCACGCCCGCGGCATCCGCCTCCTGGTCGACCTGGTGATGAACCACACCTCCGCGGCGCACCCGTGGTTCGTGCAGTCCCGCGCCGACCGCACCAATCCCAGGCGGGACTGGTACATCTGGGCCGACCCGGCCCCGGGCGGCGGCCCGCCCAACAACTGGCTGAGCGCGTTCGAGCGGTGCGGGCCGTCGTGGACCCTGGACGAGCGCACCGGCCAGTACTACCTGCACTCGTTCACCCCGGCCCAGCCCGACCTCAACTGGCGCAACCCCGCCGTGTGGGCGGCCATGCGCGAGGTGTGGCGGTTCTGGCTGGACCGCGGCGTGGACGGGTTCCGGGTCGACGTGGCGCACCGGATGATGAAGGACCCGCTGCTGCGGGACAACCCGCCCGAGGTGGCCCACGCAAGGCGTTTCTACGCCCACCCGACCCACCGCCAGCGCCAGCTCGACCTGCCGGAGGTGCACGACGTGCTCCGCGACCTGCGGCGCACGCTGGACTCCTACGGGGACGGCGCCGGCGAGCGCATCGCGCTGGGCGAGGTGCCGATCGACGACGACGAGCGGCTCGCCCGCTACCTGCGCCCGGATGAGCTGCACACCGCGTTCCATGTCGCCCTCTGGGACCAGCCATGGGACGCGGCCGCCATGCGGTCCACCGTGGACCGGCTAGCCGGCCTGCTGCCCCCGCCGGCCCGGCCGGTGTACGCGCTGGCCACCCACGACATCACCCGTACCGTCTCCCGGTACGGCGGCGGCGAGGTGGGCCGGCGGCGGGCCCGGGTCGCGGCGATGCTGATGTTCACGCTGCCCGGCGTGCCCTGCGTCTACTACGGCGAGGAGATCGGCATGGCCGACGCCCCGCCGCCGGCCGCGCTCACCTCCGATGTGGACGGTCGGGACGCGGTGCGCACCCCGATGCAGTGGGACGCGACCGGCGAGGGGTTCAGCAGCGGCGTGCCGTGGCTGCCGGTGCCGCCCGACGCGGCCAGCGTCAACGTGGCTGACCAGGACGGGGACCCCGGATCCCTGCTCGCGCTCTACCGCCGGCTCGCCTGGCACCGGCATGGCTGCGCGGCCCTGCGCGGCGGGGTGTACCGTTCGCTGGACGCCTCGGCGGGGGTGTTCGCCTATCTTCGCGACCGGGTGCTGGTGGCGCTCAACTTCACCGACCGGGCGGCGCAGCTGACCCTGGCCGGCCAGCCGCAGCACGGATTGGTGGCGGTGTCCACCCGGCCGGAGCGCGACGGAGCGCAGGTCGGGCTGGCACCGTTGCGCCTGGCGCCGGACGAGGGGGTCATCATCCGGTTCACGGGGAAAGAGGCGGTCCACGGGGAAGAGGGGGAATGAGCACAGACGCGAGGCAACGGCCTGGACCACGGCGGTGGATGAGCGCCGAGCGTCGAAGCGACGGATGGCAATGACCGGTACGGATGCGGTCGGGTCCGTGGCGCGGCAGATGTTCGCCGGGCCGGCGCTGGTGCCCTTCGGCGTGCATACGGTGGTCAAGTTCGGCGGCAGCCTGCTCGCCGACACCGAGCACGCCGGGCGGGTCGGGGCGCAGCTCGTCGCCGTGCACCAGCGCTGCCCGCTGACGGTGTTTCCCGGCGGCGGCCCGACCGACAAGCTCATCGAGTCGATGGCGCGCCGCAGCGGCCTGGCCGACGTGCAGATCAACCCGGCGTGCATGCGGGCCCTGGACCAGACCGGCATCATCCTGGGGGCGCTGACCCCGGGGATGGAGCCGGTCGACACCCTCGCCGGGGTACGGGCCGCCCTGCGCCGCGGTGCGGTGCCGGTGCTGCTGCCCAGCGCCATGATCCTCACCCTCGACGTGTTCACCCGGCAGGATGTGATCACCTCCGACACCCTCGGCGCGTACTTCGCCTTCCTGCTCGGCGCCGCCCGCTACGTGGTGCTCACCGACGTCGACGGGGTCTACCGCGACTTCGACCCGGCCGGCCGGGCCCGGTCGAACGGGTCGGGTGGGGCGGCGGCGGGATCCGGCGGGGCGGCGGACGTGCCGGACGGGCTGCTGGCCGAGTGCACCGCCGCGGAGCTGGAGGCGCTCGGCGCCACCAGCGTCGACCGCTGCCTGGCCCCGTTCCTGCGGGCGACGGGCCTGCCCGCCTGGGTGCTCAACGGCCGCTACCCGGAGCGCCTGGGCCAGCTGGTGGACGGTGGCACCCCGATCGGCACCGCGATCCGGCCGGCCGCGGGCCGATGAGTGTGGACAGTGCCGTCGCGGCACCGGCGTGGCCCGGCTGCCCGGTCCGGGACGCGGCGAAGGCCCGGTGGTACCCGGCCGACGCCGACTTCGTCCGGGGCTACCAGGCGGTCGACGCCGCGGCCGGAGCGGCCGGGCCGGCGCTGGCCCAGCGTACCGGGCTGGTGATCTTCACGCCGGGGTGTCTGGTCGCCGGCCAGCTCGACCGGGGCGTGGAGCTGCTGACCGGCGCCGGGTTCGAGGTGGTGCTCGGCCAGCTGCTCCGGTTCACCCCGGAGACGGTACGGCGGATGTGGCGCTACCAGCTCGCCACGTTCCGGCCGGACCGCTGGCAGCTGATCCTGGACCTGCTGCTCGTCGGCCCTTCGCTGCTGGTGGTGGTGCGGGACCGCAGCGGTGGGCCGGCGGCCGTGCCGCCGTGCGCCGCTCTCGGTGGGCCGGCCGTGCGCCCTCTGCCGGCCCGGGTCCCGGACTCGGCCGCGGACCGGCTCACCGGGCTGAAGGGCAAGTCGGACCCGCGGCTGGGCCGCCCTGGCGAGCTACGGACCGAGCTGGGCGCGATGAACAAGATCATTAATCTGGTGCACTCCGCTGAGGAGACCGCGGACGTGGTCCGGGAGTGCGCGATCCTGCTCGACCAGGCGACCCTGAGCCGGGTCTGGTGCCCCGAGGGCGGCCCGGTGCCTTTCGGCGCGGACCACCGCCGCATCACGGCCGGTGTCGCGGTGCGCCCGGCCGGCGTCTCGTTCGCGCACACCGCCGCCGCGCTGCGGTGGCGGATCGTCGCCGCGGTAGCCAACCGGCTCCCACCCGGCATCGACCTGTCCACAGTCGACCACACCCTGGCCGCGCAGGCGCGCTGGCTCGACTCGGCGGACAGCCGCCGGCCGCTGGCCGCGCTCGCGGGTTTCCGGCACCGGTTCGCCGGGCAGGGGGTGACCGCGAAGCTGCGGTGCCGCGCTCCGGCCGGCGCCGACCCGGTGGTCGACCGGCTCCTCGACGCGCTCGGCGAGGTCGAGGCCGGGCTGTTCGCCGACCGCGGCGACGCCGACCGGCTGTGGTGCGCCTGTGACCAGACCGGGCTCGCGGTGGACCCGTGGGAGCGGCTGGTCATATCGACCCAGTGCGTGACGGCCCGGATGTGACCTGACGGCCGAGTGCGACTGACGGCCCGGATGTGACCTGACGGCCCGGATGTGAAAGGAGGCAGCGCGATGGACCGTACGCTCGTCGGGACCAGCCTCGACGCGGCGCTGGCGCGGGTCGGGGCGACCCCGGCCGACCTGCTCGCGCACGGCGGGAGCGTGCTGGAGGCCGGCACGCCGTACCTTGTCGGCTCACTCGCCCAGGGGCTGGGCAACCGCGGCAGCGACGTGGACATCCACCTCTTCGTGCCCGGGCTGGCCCGGCCCACCCCGCCGTTCCTGTTCTTCCTCGACCAGACCCCGGTCGACGTGGAGCACTACCCGGCCGAGGAGCCGGGCCGGCTGGTCGACGGACTGTCCACCGCGACGGTCGCCACGGCGCTGGGTGACATCGCGCTCGCCGCGCCGCCGGACCGGCGCCCCCGCACCTGGCTGACCCGGTGGTGCACGGCGCTGCCGCTGCGGCCGGACACTCCGCGGGTCTTCGACGGGGCCGCCCGGGCGCTGGTCACCGCGCACCTGCTGCGCGCCACGCTCAGCCGTACCGTGCTGGCCTGGGCGACCGCGGAGCTGGTCGCCGCGTCCGGGGCCGACCCCGGCCCGGCCTGGGCCCTGTGCACCCGCTCCATCCTCGACCTGGCCTGCGTCGGCGCCGGCGTGCTCCCGGCCGGCGACAAGTGGCTGCCGGCCCGGATGCGGCTGGCCGCGCTCGGTGAGGACCTGGTGGACGCGGCGACGCGGGCGCGCAGCGGCCAGGCCACCGCCCGCCTCCTCGGCGGGCTGGGCCTGCCTGCGCTCGACCCGCTCGAGGTCACCCGGCTGGCGCCCGACCCGGACGCCACCGAGGTCCGCATCGGCCGGCGGCGGTACCTGCTGACGCAGTTCGGCCGGTTGGAGGACGCGCCGGCAGCGGTGGCCGGCAGCTGCCGGGAGGTGCTCGGCGAGCGCGGCGCGGGCGAGCTGCTCGCCGCGGTGACCACGGGCCTGCTGCTGCTGGCCCCTGATGAGGACGCGATCAGCGAAAGGCTCTCGGCATGACCATGGATGCGCTGCTGGTGGCGGCCCGGGGCGCACCGGCCTCGTGGGTCTTCGTCAACGAGGTGCAGAGCGCCGCCGGCGACATCGACGCTGCCCTGTCCGACGAGGACTGGGCCACCTGCGTGGAGGCGTGCCGGTCCACGCTGCGGGCGGCGGCGTACTGCCGGCTGGTGCTCGCCGGCTACCGCGGCCGGTGCCCGGAGGGCGCCCTCGACCTGTGCCTCGCCCTGGCCGATGGCTCGGGCGGCGCCATCGGCGGCGGCCTCACTGGCGGCTCGGGCGGCGCCATCGGCGGCGGCCTCACTGGCGGCGGTCCGGAAGGCCGGCTGCTGCGGGAGCTGCCGCCGAGCTGGCAGGCGGACCGGGCCGGCGCCGAGGCCGCCGCGGCGCGGGTCCGCGCGGCAGTGGCCGACCTGGAGCGGGAGCTGCCCATCAAGATGCCGGTGATCCGCACCGCCGAGGGCTTCTTCCCCAGCGTCCGCATCGGTGCGGACCTGGAACGGCTGCGCGCCCAGCTGGGCCTGCCGCCGATCGACTGGATGACCTGGGTGCTCTAAAGGAGAGAAGATGCCGAACGTCGTCACCGAGAACCGCAGCGACGCCGATGCCGCGTACGTCTGGGAGGCGCTGAAGGACATCGAGTCCTTCCCGTCCTATATGGACGTGGTAAGGAACATCAAGATCGACGAATGGTCGGGGGAGCGCCGGGTCAGCTCGTGGTCGGTGATGCTCAAGGGCTCGATCCTGGAGTGGCAGGAGGAGGAGCTGATCGACGAGGCAACCCGGACCATCACGTTCCGCCAGCTCGAAGGCGACCTGGCCTACTTCAACGGCAGCTGGGCGGTCGGTGAGCAGGACGGGCTGACCGTGCTGCGGCTGGAGGTGGACTTCGACATCGGCATCCCGCTGCTGGCCGAGATGCTCAACCCGGTGGCCGCCCTGGCGCTGGAGGACAACTCAACGGCGATCCTGGAGCACCTGCAGCAGCGGGCCCGTCGGTGACCGGGCTCATGCCGGCCCCCACCGCGACCGTGCGGTGGACCGGCATGACGCTGGCGCTGACGCTGACCGTGGCGGTGGCCTCGTTCGAGGCGACCGCCACCTCGGCGCTGATGCCCGCGGTCGTCGCGGACATCGGCGGGCGGTCGTGGTATCCACTCGTGTTCGGCCTCTACGCAGTGGCCGAGCTGCTCGGCCTGGTCGCCGGCCCGGTGCTGGTGCGCTCGGTCGGTCCGGCCGGCACCTTCGTGGCCGGCGCGGTGCTGCACGGCACCGGGCTCACGCTGGCCGGCACCGCGCCGTACTTCGGCTGGCTGCTGGCCGGCCGGGTGGTGCAGGGCGTCGGGGCCGGGCTGGTCACCGTCGCGGTCTACGTGCTGGTCGGCTACTACCCGGCCGCGCGGCGCGGGGCACTGCTCGGCTACCTGGCGATGTGCTGGGCCCTGCCGGGGCTGGCCGGACCGGTGGTGGCCGGGGCAGTGGCGGAGCTGGCCAGCTGGCGGGCGGTGCTGCTCGGCGTACCCCTGTTCGAGGTGGCCGCGCTCGTGCTGGCAGCGCGCGGCCTGCGCGCGATCGGCCCGCGCCGGCCGGGCGGCGACGAGCCGCTACGGGCCGGGCGCCGGTTCCTGGCCGCACTCGCCCTGGCCGCCGGGGTGCTCGCCGTGCTCAACGTCCGTACCCTGCCCGCCGCGCTCACCTGGGCCGTGCTCGGCGCCGCGGTGCTCGCCATCCTGGCCGGGGCCGCGGTGCTGCTGCCACCCGGTGCGCTGCGGTGCGCGCCCGGCCTGCCCGCCGCGGTGCTGGTGCGCGGCGTGGTCGCCGCCCCGTTCATCGGGGTGCAGTACCTGATCCCGCTCAGCCTCGCCGACGGGCGCGGCTACACCACGGCCGGCGCCGGGCTCGCGCTCTCCGGCGGGGTGGTCGGGTTCAGCATCAGCGGGCTGATGTTCACCCGGCCGTGGCTCAACCGCATCGAGCCGGTACGGGTCGTGGTGGCCGGCGTCGTGTTCGTGGTCGCCGGCATGGCCACCACAGCGGCCGGCCTGCCCCCGGACCGCCCGGTGGCGTACGTTTTCCTCGGTTGGGTCGTCGCCGGGCTCGGCGTCGGCCTGGGCGTTACCGCGCTCAACGTGATCGTGCTCGACGCGGCGGGCGAGGCGGCCCGCGGCACGGCCTCAGCGGGCATGCGGGTGGCCGAGTCCGCCGCCACCTCGATCGTCACCGCGGCCAGCGGGCTCGCGCTCGCCCGCGCGGCGCAGGCCGGCGTGGCGGTGCCGGCGGTCGCCGCGCTGGTACTGCTGGCCTTCGCCGGGGTACTGGTCCCGTTGCTGGTCGCCGCGAGACGGCTGCCACGGCGGTCCGCAACCGTCCCGTGAAAACGTGACCACCCCGTGAAACCGGCGCACCGAAGATGGGAGGCATCGCCGTGGAGGACATCACCACCACCGAGGAATGGGCCGCGCTGGTCAAGCACCGGGGCGAGATCGAGCACCGGCACCTGCGGGAGCTGTTCGCCGCCGACCCGGCCCGCGGCACCGAGCTCACCGTGCGGGCCGGTGACCTGTACCTGGACTACGCCAAGCACCGGGTGACCCGGCGGACCCTCGACCTGCTCGTCGCCCTCGCCGAGCGGGCCGGCCTGCCCGTCGCCATCGACGCGATGTACGCCGGCGAGCACGTCAACACCAGCGAGGACCGGCCGGCGCTGCACATCGCGCTGCGGCTGCCGCGGGCGGCCCGGCTGGAGGTGGACGGGCACGACGTGGTCGCCGAGGTCCACCAGGCGCTAGACCGGATGGGTGCGCTGACCGACCGCATCCACGCCGGCGAGCTGCCCGGAGCCACCGGCCGGCCGATCCGCAACGTGGTCAACATCGGCATCGGCGGGTCCGACCTCGGCCCGCTGATGGCGTACGTGGCCCTGGCCGACTACCACCACCCGGGCGTGCGGTGCCGGTTCGTGTCCAACCTGGACCCGACCGACCTGCAGGACGCGGTCGCCGGCCTGGACCCGGCGGAGACCCTCTTCGTGGTCTCCTCCAAGACGTTCACCACCATCGAGACGCTGCGCAACGCCGAGTCCGCCCGGCGCTGGCTGGCGGCCGCGCTCGGCACCGGACCCGAGGTCGCCGCCCGCCACTTCGCCGGGGTGTCGGCGAGCACCGACCGGGTACGCCGCTTCGGCATCCAGCCGGAGCTGACCTTCCCGACGTTCGAGTGGGTCGGCGGGCGATACTCGTTCGACTCGGCGATCGGGCTGGCGCTGATGGCCGGGATCGGCCGGGAGAGCTTCGCCGACCTGCTCGCCGGGCTGCACACCATGGACGAGCACTTCCGCACCGCCCCGTTCACCGCCAACATGCCGGTCCTGCAAGGGCTCCTCGGCATATGGTGCGCCAACTTCCTCGGCGCGCA
The DNA here is from genome assembly GCA_035707405.1 of Micromonosporaceae bacterium. Taxonomy (GTDB): domain Bacteria; phylum Actinomycetota; class Actinomycetes; order Mycobacteriales; family Micromonosporaceae; genus DASSUC01. The sequence goes on from DASSUC010000062.1 coordinate 9,516, forward strand.
GACCCACGCGGTGCTGCCGTACAGCAGCCGGCTGCGCCGGTTCCCGGCGTACCTGCAGCAGCTGACCATGGAGAGCACGGGCAAGCGGGTACGCCGGGACGGCTCACCGGTGACCACCACCACCGGCGAGATCTACTGGGGCGAGCCGGGCACCAACGGCCAGCACGCCTTCTACCAGCTGCTGCACCAGGGCACCTGGCCGGTGCCGGCGGACTTCATCGGCTTCGCCGAGCCGTCCGGCGGCCCCGGCGCGGACGGTGGCGACTACGACCTGTTCCTGGCGAACCTGCTCGCGCAGGCCGCGGTGCTGGCCTTCGGGCGTACCGCCGAGGAGGTCGCGGCCGAGGGGTCGGACCCGACCGTGGTGCCGCACCGGGTGATGCCCGGCAACCAGCCGACGTCAACGATCCTGGCGCCCCGGCTGACCCCGGCGACGCTCGGCCAGCTGGTCGCGCTCTACGAGCACACCGTCTTCGTCAAGGGTGTGGTGTGGGGCGTCAACTGCTTCGACCAGTGGGGGGTCGAGCTGGGCAAGGCGGTGGCCACCCAGATCGCCCCCCTGCTCGCCCCGGGGGGGCACAAGATCCCGCCGTTGGACTCCTCAACCAACGAGCTGGTCCGGTGGTACCGGGCCGCCCGGGGGCGCCCGTGACTCACCATGATCGGAGGGGCTGACCATGGCCGTGCCGGCAGGCCGCGCGCTCGGCGACTCGCTCTGGCCCGACGTGGCCCGCTTCGCGCCCAAGGAGCTGCTGGCAGCGCTCGAGCAGGCCGCGGCGGGCGCCGACGCGACGGCGCGGGTGGGCGAGGGCAGCCTCGCCGCGCTGCGCGAGGCGGGCTACCCCGGCCTGCCGGTGCCGGCCCAGTTCTGCGGCGCCGGAGGGTCGCTGGTGGAGTGCTGCGCGGTGCAGCGGCTCATCGCCATGGCCGACCCGGGGCTCGCGGTCGCGGTGAACATGCACCTGTTCTCGGTGGGCCTCATGGTCGAGCACTGGCGGCGCCGTACCGACGTGTCGTGGCTGCTCCTGGAGGCGATCGCGCGGCAGAACCGGCTGCTGGCGTCGGCGTTCGCCGAGCCCAACCTGGCCGGCTCGGTGGTCCGCTCGACCCTGCGCGCCGTGCCCGTGGACGGCGGCTGGCGGGTGTCCGGGGTCAAGTCCCCGTGCTCCCTGGCCGCAGAGGCCGACCTGGTCTGCCTCCAGCTCCAGACCGACCCGGTGTACGGGCCGGAGGAGCTGCTGGTGGCGCTGCTGCCGACCAATGCGCCGGGGCTGTCGGTGGAGCGCACCTGGGACACCCTGGGCATGCGCGGGTCGGCCTCGGACACGCTCCGGCTCACCGACTGCGTCATCCCGGACGACCTGGTCTTCTACCGCAGCCCGGTGGGCGGCGACAACGACGACGTGGTGGCCGCCGGGATCGTCTGGTTCTGCCTGACCACCACGGCGAGCTACCTCGGGGTGGCCCAGTCCGTGCTGGACGAGGCCCGGGAGCTGATGGGACGGGTGCGGGTGGCCCACCTCGACGCCAGCCGGGCCGAGTCGCCCAGCTTCCAGGGCGTGGTCGGGGACCAGGTCGGGGCGCTGCTGACCCTGGGCGCGGCAGTGGTCGGCCTGGCCAGCGCGATGGACGCCGGCGCCGACCCGGAACGGCTGCTGCCGGCTGCGATAGCCGTCAAGCAGCACAGCGTCGCGATGGTCCCGGCGGCGGTGGCGGCGGTCGCGGAGAGCTGCGGCGGGGTGGCCTACAGCCGCGCCTCGCGGTTGACCCGGCTGTGGCGGGATGCCCAGGCCATCCACTTCCACCCGCCCACCCGGTTCGCGTCGCGGCAGTATCTCGGCCGGCTCTCCCTCGGCGTGCCGGCCTTCCTCGACCTGGACGAGGCCGCGCCAGCGCTGCGGGCCAGCCGGTCCTAGCTGCCCGCGGCTACCCTTGACGCAGTTCCTTGGAGGTCCGGCGGCCTGCCGGACGAGGACCGCAACGAGGAAGGCTTTCGGTGAAGACTTCTAACCCCGTGCTCAGCCGGCTGGGCGAGCCCGCGGCGCAGCAGCGCACCGCCGGTTACGCACAGCCGGGCTACGCGCAGCCTGGGTACGGCCAGCCCGGCTACGCCCAGCCTGGCTACGGCCACCCGGGCGGGTACCCCACCGCCGAGGGCTACCCACCCGCGGCACCACCGGCCGTGCGGCCGATGACCATCGACGACGTCGTGGTCCGTACCGTGGGCCTGCTGGCTCTCACCGGCCTGTCCGGCGCCCTCGCCTGGGTGCTGGTGCCGGACCGGCTGCTGCTTCCGGTCTGGATCGGTGCCGCCCTGGTCGGGCTGGTGCTCGGCCTGGTCATCGCCTTCGCGCGGCTCACCAACCCGCTGCTGATCGGCGCCTACGCCGTGGTCGAGGGTGTCTTCGTCGGCCTGGTCAGCGACTACTACGAGAACATCGCCGGCTTCGAAGGCATCGTGCTCCAGGCGGCGGTCGCCACGTTCGGCGTGTTCTTCCTGATGGCGATGCTCTACAAGGCCAGGGTCATCCGGGCCACGCCGAAGTTCGTCCGGTTCGTGATCGGCGGCATCGTCGGCGTGCTCGCGGTGATCCTGGTGAACTTCGTGCTGTCCATCTTCGGCGTGGACACGGGCCTGCGCAGCGGCGGACCGCTGGCGATCATCTTCAGCCTCGTCGTCATCGCGTTCGCGGCGCTCAGCTTCATCCTCGACTTCGCCCAGATCGAGGAGGGCGTCCGCCACGGCCTGCCACAGCAGTACGCATGGGCCTGCGCCTTCGGCATCCTGGTCGGCCTGATCTGGATGTACCTGGAGATCCTGCGCCTGCTCAGCTACCTGCGCGGCGACGACTGACCGCGTCGGCTCATCCACCCTGGTCGGGGTCCGCCCCCGG
>DASSUC010000063.1:0-15260 GCA_035707405.1 Micromonosporaceae bacterium
CATCAGGGCCCGTCGCACGCGCGACCCGCCCGCGGGCATCGACGGCCAGGTCAGCCCACCATCTGTGCCGCGCGGGCATCGTGTCGATTACATGGGAGGTAACGCGTCAGCCCTATCGCCGGTCCGGTGGTCACTGTGCGCTATGTGGCCAGCGCGACAGAGCGTGAGTTTCTTGACAGAAAACGGTAAGTGCGGTCGTATAGACATCGATCTGCACCCGGGTCCGCAGGACGATAGGGGAGTAGATGTGGCAACCGGCTCACTCCACGCTGAGCTGCGACAGAACTGGCTCGACACAGTCATATCCCAGCGCTGAGCTGCGCGTTAACCAGCTTATTCTGGCACTGTTAGCCATCCAGCGTCTTAGCTACCTCGCCCCGCCATTAGTGGCTGTATCCGTCGGTACGCGTCGCGACGGCTTGCCGGAGGCGACCCTACTTGCCGTAGCGATCCTTGCCGTAGCCACCATCTGGAACGTGACGCTGTTCACGGTCACCGCCGTACGGCGGCGGGTGCCCTCCTCGATGGTGTGGGCCGACGTAGCTCTCGCGGTCGGCATCGCCGCCCTGGACGCAGCCGTCCTCAGCGCCGCCGGTACGGGCGCCGGGGACGGCCCGGCATGCGGGGACCTGCCGACGCATCTGAGCCAGGCGGCCGCAGTGCTGGCCGCGACCAGCCTCTACCCGGTCACCCGCGCCGTGCCGTCGGTGCTGGTGCTGCTCGGAGCGCACGCCGCCACCGTCATGGCGGCCCGGCCCGGCACCGGCTCCCCACCCTTCCCCAGCTCGCCGCTCCTCACCGGTCTCCTGGGCATCGCGGGGCTCGCGGTCGTGCTCGGCCTGGGCGCGCGGTACCTGCGGCGGCAGGGCCGGGCGCTGGACGAGGCGATGCTGGCCCACCTCGAGGTCGAGTCCCAGGGAGCGGCCGAGCGCGCGGGTCACGCGGTTACGCTGGCGCACCGGCAGGCGCTGCACGACACGGTCCTGTCGACGATGACGGCGATCGCCCGTGGCGGCCTCGACCACCGCACCACCGAGGTGCGCCACCGCTGCGCGCAGGAGGCCGAGCACCTGCGCCGGCTGCTCAGCGGCGCTCCAGCGGGCACCGGTGCCCCGGCCGGCACCGGCCGCACCACCATGTTGGAGGACCAGCTCATTGAGGTGGTGCGCGCCGCCGAGGAGCTCGGGCTGCTGGTGCACTACCGGCTCGGCCAGCTGCCGGACCTGTCACCGGAGGTGGCGGACGCGCTCTGCGGAGCCGTCCGGGAAGGGCTCAACAACGTCCTCGCCCATAGCGGTGACGAAGTGGCCTGGCTGACCGCGTCGAGTGAGGACCACGACGTGGTGGTGCGGGTGGTCGACCGGGGGTGCGGCTTCGACCCGGCCACAACGAAGCGCGGGTTCGGGCTTACCTGGTCGGTCGAGCACCGGATGCGCGCTGCCGGCGGAAGTGCCCGCGTCACCAGCGGCGTCGGTGACGGCACCTGCCTGGAGCTGAGGTGGCGGCCGTGACCGCGCCACATGCCGGGGTGAGCGGCTCGACCGGACGATGCGACGGGCCGGATGCATGATCCGGGTTGGCGTTGTCGACAACGACCGGATGCTCATCGAGGGCATCCATCGCTGGACGGCGGACACCGCCGACCTGCGCTTGGTGGCGAGCGCCGCGACAGTGCCCGACCTGCTCGACCCCGCACCGCCGGAGCTGGATGTGATCCTGCTCGACCTGGTGCTGCAAGACCGGTCGGAGCCGCCCGCCAACATCAGGCGGTGTGCCGCCTCCGGCCGTCCGGTGCTGGTGCTGAGCGTCTGGTCCGGGCCCGAGCTCATCCTCGACGCCTTTGAGGCAGGCGCCCAGGGCTACGTCACCAAAGACCATGACCTGGCCGCGCTCGGGGAGGCGATCCGGGAGGTGGCCGGCGGCGGCACCGCCTACTCACCGGAGCTGGCCCACGCGATGCTGGCGGACCGTCGCGCCCGCCGACCGGTGTTGTCCACACAGGAGCGGTCCGTGCTGCTCGCCTACGCCTCCGGCATGACGCTCCGGGCGGCCGCACGCCACGTCGGCATCCGTCCAGAGACGGCTAAGACGTATCTCGATCGGGTGAAGGCGAAGTACCAACGTGTGGGGCGGCCGGCGTACACAAAGATCGACCTGGCCCGACGGGTAGAGGAGGACGACCTGGCGTGGGCGCCCGGCCCCGACCTCTTGTCGGCGGCCAGGGTGCTGCGCCCGCCGCCGGAGGCTGTGGACCCTCATGGCGGCAGCCTCGGAGAAGAGTGACCCGCCCCGCAGGACCGCTCCGGGGGCTGCCCGCGCCGGCTGATTGGCGTGAGCCTGGTCGTTCTCGATGCCGATGTGCCGGACCGGCTTCGTGCCCGGCTGGCCGGTAAGACCTTTTGCATCACGTTCGTGACCTTGGGTGAGCCGACCAGGCGGACTGTTCTTCGCAGCCGGGGGCCTCGTAAACTGGCTGATCTTGCCGAGTGGCGCCGTGCTACTGCCGGTTGACGAGGCGGTCTCCACAACGTGGGGACAGCTTCCGGCCAGTGCTCAGCGACGGGGCAGGCCTTGGCCTGGCCTTGGCCGGTCAACGATACCTGGATCGCCGCATGCTGCCTTGTCGACGGGTCCCGCTGGCGACGTTCAACCTTAAAGACTATGAGGACTTCGCCGCGCACGATGGGCTTGACCTCTTGGATATCGGTTGACCATCGTCGAGGATCGAGGCGGTGGTGAAGCCGACTCCCTTGATCGCGACGAGCCCTCGCTCACTCGGGCAGAAACGACTAGAGCGGCCGAGGGGAATCGAACCCCCACCGTCAGTTTGGAAGTGCGCGACCTGGTGGGGCGGTGTGTCTGAAACGCCTGGTCATCGGCCCTGCGTGCCGTCCGCTCGTGCCCGCTGGTGACCGCCTGCGGCACTGGTTAATGGCCCGCTAATGGCCCGTTCGATCATGGAGCTGCCCACGTGGTTGCCTGCCTCGTTGGCGTGGTGCGGCATCCCGTCGCCGTCGACCCGCACCGTGGTGGAGGCGGGTTCTGGCCCCCGGTCAAGGTGGAGCGCCCTACCGGACGAACGACCTTGACCGGGGGCCAGGTTCCGCCTCGGCTTGCCCCGGGTCGACGGTGACGGGCATCCCGGAGCCTGAGCGCCCCCGCCGGAGGCCTGCCCTTGGGGACGCGAAGGTGGCAGCGAGCGAAGCGAGCGGTGCGGCGGGAGCTACGGCGGCCGACCACCACGGACGTGCGAAATCATGGTTTAGATCTTCAGCATGCAGCGGGTTTGGACTATCGGGGTGTAGCTATCGTGCTGCGGTCTGTGCCACTGGCCGAAGAGGTGGCGATTCGCTGGCCGGTCGTTGTGGCGTGGCGAGCTGATCGCGTAGTCGGGCGTGGCGGTAGCAGTAGACGCCGCCGGCTTGGCGGAGTACGCCACGCTGGTGAGCATCGGTCAGGAAGGTGATGATGGGCCAGGGCAGCTTGCGGGTGGCGGGAAGCCATAGCCTTACGCAGACAAGCCACTGGCCCCAGGCCGTGCGTCCGAGCCAATACATGAGCCCGTTCATGAGTCCGAACACGAGCCCGACCACAAATCCCACCATAAGCCCAAATACGATCCCAAAGAGGACCCCGCCAGCAAGCCCCCCTACGAGCCAGATGATGATCACGATCGTGATTGTTCTGCTGCGGTCCATCCGAAGGAGATCGGCCGGGCTGAACACCGCGTCGACCCTTTGGGCCACTGCAAGTTCGTCTAAGAGCGAAATGAATCCGACCACAAGTCCAACCACGAGCCCAACCACAATTCCGGCTAAGATCCCCATCGCGAGCCCAAACGTGGGTCCGGCAACGAGCCCACCCACGATTCCGAATGCGAGTCCCAGGCTGCTTGTCTTCCACAGCGCGGACATACGGCCTCGTAAGTCGAACTGCGTACGTCGTGGGTATGGTCCAGGCTGAACGAGTCCTATCGCCAGTCCGAACATCAGTCCGATTGCGAGCCCGCTCACGAGCCCGTCCAAAAGCCCGCTTACGAGCCCATTCACGAAGCCAACCAGTATCCCGACCATAAGCCCGAGCAGGCTTGCCTTCCATAGCGCGGACATACGGCCTGACAGGTCGAACCGGGTGCGTTGTGGGTTTGGCCCGGGCTGAACGAGTCCTATCGCCAGTCCGAACATCAGTCCGATTGCGAGCCCGCCCGCGAGTCCATCTACGAGCCCGTCTACAAGACCGCCCGCAAGACCGCCCGCAAGCCCCGTAATGAGAGTGGTGGTCATGGCGCGGGGGGTGCGGGGGATGGTGTCGCGAAGTTGCCACCAAGCCAAATCATGACTGTCGAGGCGGTGGAGGTGGGTGGCGAGGTAGGTATGCCAGCGCGTTGCATCGGTGGGAGAGAAGGAATACTTTGATTGGCTAATGCCGGCAGGAAGAGGGTGACTATAGACAGCGGGAATGAAGGCATTGAGGAGATGTTCCTCGATGGCGGCTATTGTTGGGTAGCGGTTGCGGTCGAGCAGTTCAGCGGGGTTGTGGTGAGGTGTGTCGCTGTAGACGATGCGGGCCAGGTAAACCATAAGGGGGGTGGTCAGGACCTCGGCGAGCATGGCGGCGGCTGGAGTGGGAGGCCGGGATGTCAAGGCGGTCAAGACCGCTGCCCAACGGGCGCGAGTGGTCGGTGAACTGGCCCGGGAGAGGTAGGTGACCACATCGCTCACGGTAAGATCGCTCAAGGCGATGACCGCGGCGGCGGTGAGCACGTCTGTGCCGGTGACAGCGTTTTGGTACTCGTCGGGACGGCTGGTGATCACCAGCGGGATAGAGGTGCGGTTGAGTTCAGCCAGAGCTGCGCGGTGTAGGCCGGGAGCGATCTCGTCGAAGCCGTCCAGGACTGGCAGAATCCGTTCGGTGGTAACTAGATCGGCGGCGAGCGTGCCGCTGGTCGGGCCGGGTCCGGCGAGACCGGGGTGGTCCTCGATGAGCCGGGCGGCAAGCCACGCCTCCAGTGACGCGGCGGTGGGGTTCCATGTGCTTAGGTTAAGAACCACCGGGATCGGGTCGTCATGTGTGCGGGTGGCTAATAGCCCGGCGACCAGGCGGCCGGCCAGGATCGTCTTGCCGGCGCCTGCCTTGCCCAGTACGACCAGCCGGCTTGAGGGGATGCGCTGGTAAACGGCGGTGATCTGGTCCAGGTGTCCGGCTAGGTCCAGCGAGCTGGCCCGTTGTCCTGGTGCGCTGCGGCAGATGTTGGCCCAGTGGTCGGTCAGCTCGACGGGGCCTGGGGTCCACCGCACCGGTAGTGGGTACGGGTCGTGCACCTGCCACAGGTGCTCCTGCGCCCGCAGCAGCCGGCCGACCCCTGTGGCGAGCTGAGCGGCGGCGGTGTCCAGATCCACCGCGACGGGTGCCTGTCGGTCGCGGCGGTTGCGATACAGGTCGATGAGGACCACACCGATGAACAGGACCGCCATTGTCGCCCAGATCCATGGTGTCGCCCAGAGGGGCAGGTCAAGGGTGTTGGCAGCCACGTTACCGGCCACGCCGAACAGCGCGGCGGCTCCTGCCGCCAGCACCACAGTCACACCGGAGAGCCTGCCCACTGCCACCTCACCAGCGACAACAGAAGGTTTGCAGCAGGTACCGTACCGTCATCGCTATGCTGCGGCTGCGCTGTTGGCCATGGATTCGCTAGTAGCGTCGGCTGCGGCCCAGTTGGATATCACAGCCTGATGGAGACCCTGTCGCGCTGGCCGAGGACGGCGCGCAGCGCCGCCCGCAGGCCGAGCGCGAGCGGCCCGCGCAGTGGGCCGCACTTGATTTCCGGTGAAGGCTAATTCGGCAGTGGTCGACAAACGAGTACCGCCGAGCCGAGCGTGCGGCAAACGGTTTAGGAAATTGTCGATCAGACAGGCGGGCTTAGTCCGCTACGCTCTCGCTGGTTCAAAGGGCAACGCGCGTTGACCGTCCTTGACCGCTGCTGCCCATCCCAGCTTGCGCGACGGGCACGTAGGCGGGCAATCCCTGGTCGATCTCATACCGGGAGAGCTGTGGCGTCACCGGCGCAGCCCCCCGGCACCCCCGCGCCTACGCTCCCGCCTTCGGAGGGATCGGCTGCAACTCCGGTTGCACAGCGCACTGACCTGTGCAAACGACCTCGGAAGGATGAGGTGATTCGTGGTCCTCGGCACGCATTTGGCGCAGGCGTCTGGGCGGCGCGTTGGACCCTTTGCAGCGCGACCGGTCACGGCGTCTTGAAGAGAACCTGGCTCTGGCCGGACCGTAGCGGTGTCCTCGCTCTAACATGGGCCTTGAGCGGCTTAGATGCGTGTGTACAGCGTTTTGATGAGATTTCCCCGCTTTGTAGGAGTATGTGCGTTATGTCGATGGTTGATTGCGGACCAGACGTGGACCGGCTCGGTGACCAAGAACGACCGTGGCTACCCACAGGTCCAGCCGGACTACGTGTCTCGCTAGCGTCTGAGCCTCTTGTTGCTGTCAGGTTGCTGTGTCTTCAGACCAACATCTGGGCAACAGGACGCCAGCTAGGATACTCTTCTTACAAACTATCTGGAGGGCGTGGATGCTAGGTGGCTTCCGTGATTGAGACGATCGTATCCTTCGCTGAGCCGCCCGTGGTTGAGGTCGTGGCTGGGGTCTCGTTTGACGGCGTCGATCCGGAACTAGGGTCACTGCTTGGTGCCTTCTGGAAAGAGCACCTCAGAAGTGCCTTTCCAACACTTGAGCAACAGCCACCGTACTCTCCACCCATAGAGCACTTTCCGCTTGTCGGTGCTAGCTCTAGACTTTCGTTCAACCTAGACACGCTTCCAACTCCGCGAATCTGGGCGAAGAGCAGCGACGGCGAACGTGTCTTGCAGCTGCAGCCTGGGTATTTCGCATGTAACTGGCGAAAAGTCAATGCCGGTGGTGAATACGATCGATGGCCACGGCGCCGGTCCGATTTCGCGCACTACTTCTCGTTGCTTTCTGAATTCTTGGCAGCAGAAGGTGGGGGAGAGCCGAAGGTAACACAATGTGAGGTTACCTACGTTAACCACATTCGTCCGGGTGAGCCGTGGACGGATCTTTCGGACTTTGGCAGCGTTTTTGCCATCTCGATCAAACCTACCGAAGACTATCCACTCGAACAGGCATCGGTACAGGCAGAGTATTTGATGCTCGACCAGGGAGGGCCATATGGTCGGGTTCATGTTAAGGTGCTACCCGCCCTTGATCGTACTGGGAAGACCCCACTTTACGTCCTTGAACTGACAGCACGCGGAGCACCACGTAGCGGCGGCGCCGCAGGAGCGCTCACATTCCTTGACAAAGGTCGTGAGGCGATAGACCGAATATTCGTTAATTTGACGACACGCGCTATGCATTTGGAGTGGGGGGTCCAGGAGTGACTGCAGCGTTGCGGCGGCGTGGACGCACCTCGGAGACCAGCGTAGCTGCAAGGGAACGCTTGGTATCGCATTATAGCTCCCAAGGCAGTTTAGCCGCGACATCAAGTCGAGAAGTGTTGCCCGCGACATACACTGAAAGTCAACCTTTGTTTGCGCCGGAATGGCTCCGTGCGGTAGCTCGACGAATTGTTGAGCTCTCATTCCGACCGGATGGCTGGGATTCGTATGGTGCCGCCTCCTTGCAGCAAGAGGCAATAGCGGCGGCTGTAGATCTGCTTGCTAACTACGGCTCGGTTATGCAGACGCAGCCGGCAGTGTCACTGACAAATGATGGCGGCCTTCTCTTCGAGTGGCAGAATGATGAGTCGTATCTCGAATATACGGCGCTGCCGGACGGATATGGCTATGTCTATTACGCTGATTCAACTGGGCGTGAATGGGATGGGCCAGTCACGGAGTGCATCCTTCTTGAGAAGTGGCTTTGGCAGGCATCGAGGAAGTCTGAAGACTGACGATGGCCCTCGAAATAGAAGAATTTTACGACGATGTGGATTCCGTCCCTGACGATGTGATGATATACCGAAGAGTCGATTGGGATAAGGTCGGTGGAAAAGACCGTACGCCGAAAGGTCGCGAGGCAACTATAAATGGCAACTGCTTTACCGACTACCCCGATGCTAAGGCGCGGCAACTAGGCCTACCGGGCGCATGTATGTCGGTCGGAATAGGTCCTGTGATCGAGGCGTATGGGTATACGCCCGTTGTGATGCTAGAGAATTATGGGGGTTACGGCCTCGCCTGGCTCCGTGTCGGTGATCTACGGCGATTGACACGTCTGAACGGCGAGCCCTGCCCCCAAGGTATTATGCCGTGTCCCACGGAGCGCGAACCGTGGCATGGAGTTGTGTTTGATAAGGCTCGACGACCACGACAAAAGCCGGTATGTAAGGCTATTGCATCCGTGGCTGAGTGGCATATAGCGTTGATCAATCACGACTAGCCTTTGGTGTGAACCCTTTCGTACTGATTCCTGCCAGCCTGTTGGTCTCATTACTACGGTCGTGATTTCACTGAGTGGACTTACAGTGAGCCTTTCAGATTAACGATGCGTGACGCTGAGTAGTTGACGGCGCTTCCGCTGGCGTGACACGCCGAAGGCGTTGTGGTGCACCAAGAGGACGCAGAACCCCGGTATGCAAGGTGGTCCTCCACAGATCAGCTTCATAGAGAGGGCTCTGCGTCGACCATGAGTGTCACATACACCGCGTGCCGGTACGCGAGGAGACGGTGGACGTCCTGGCTGGTCTGCTGGCCGCTGAAAGAGACCGGTGGGGGCTTCTTGCTGTGTGCCGTCGCGCTGTCAGCTACAGCGGCGGCGCGTTGGTTAACCAAGTTCGGGTTGATCTTAGCTCGGTGTTCCGTCTTCCCTGAGACGTCCATACCCTGGTGTTGGCTAGCCATGCTGGCCTAGATTTCAAACGGACGAATGGGGATGTCAAGTGGAGTGCGCGAAGGATCATGCGCTGACCGAGGACAGGAACGTGCCCTCATCGCTTGGCCGGCGTTCGGGGTGTCCGTCGTGGTGTGACCCGGTGGAGTGCACCGTGGATAGTGAGCGGGGCATGCATAGCTCTTCGTTGGTGAGGGTTGCGGCGTCGGGTAGCGAGCCGTGTTCCGCGACGGTCGCGTTGCACCGGCACTCGGAGAGCGGCCGGACGATGGTCGCGCTGGAGATGCAGCACGACCCGGACATCAGCGCGGCGCTGGAGATGCCGACCGAGCCGGATCTGTTCCTGTTCACCCCGGACCAGGCGGAACAGTTGAGGTGGTCGCTTGCGCGTCTGCTCAGGCGGGTGACGGCGTCATAGGGCGAGTGCGTCGACCAGGCTGCGCACGTCGTCGATGACGCCATCGGCGTCAGCGAGGTCGTCGTGTTTGCCGGGCTTGTTGGCGTATCCGATGACGCTGACCCCGGCGGCTCGGCCGGCGGCTACGTCGGCGCGGGTGTCCCCTATGAAGATGGCACAGCCGGGCTGGACGTGCAGCGCGGTGAGTGCCTGGCGTACCAGGTGGGGGTGTGGCTTGAGTAGTGCCGGGTCCATGCCGTCGATGCGGGCGCTGATCTGGTCGACCCATGGGGACAGATCGTGCCTGTCGAGGTAGCTGCGCACGGCGGCGGCGGAGTTGTTGCTGACGATGGCGGCTATTCGTCCGCTATAGTGCGCGGCTCGGAGCAGGTCTCCGATGTGGGGGGTGGGTCGGGCGGTGGCCACGGCCGTGACCTCGGCATCGCGGAGAGCGTCGGCCACCGCCCGTACGACGGGTGACGGGGCCGAGGCGGGAAGTGAGCGCAGGAGCTGCAAAGGATCGTTACCCCCGTCGAGGCTGGCAGGGTCGGCGCCGAGTCGGGCGGCCAGCTCGCGTAGCTGGGCGGCGATGACAGGTGCCGGGTAGCCGGCGAAGACTGAGCACACGGGTCCGTCGAAGTCGAGCAGCAGCACTCGGGCAGAGGACAGCAGCTGGTCCAGTGGACGGGTCACGGGCGGTGCTCACGAGCGATGGTGTTCCACACGCCGTCGAACCAGTTGCGGGCCTGGTCGACGAAGAGGGCGGCTAGCTCGTCGTCGTGGTTGCTGGTGGTGAAGGGGAACAGCGGCACGTCCTTGCCGAGCACGTCCCAGATCGGCATCTGCTGTTTCTTGATGGTGACGGTGTGTTTGACGACGGGGTAGAAGCCGAAGAACGCCTCTTCGTTGTTGAGGATGTAGAGCTTGAACAGGGCGGCGGTGCCGTGTCGGCGTACCTGGGCGGTGGCGGCCTTGACCAGGCCGAGGTCGGCGAGCTCGTGTACGGCGTCGAGGATCGCCTCGGTGTGCCGGCGGCTGATGTTCTCGGCCCGCTCCCGTACGTCGTCATCCCGGCCGGTGCCGTCGACGCGGGACGGGACGGGACTATGGGTGCTCAGGTCGGGTAGCAGCATGCGGACTGCGATCGACTCGGGGGCGAGTCTGCCGGCGCGGATCTTGTCGAGTGGTTCGGTGAGTGCGCCGTGCAGGGTCTCGCCGGAGAAGCCGGCGAAGTCGACCGACACGTGCGGGTGGGCGAACGCGGCCTCGATATGTGGGCGTAGCCCGACCGGCCGTTCCGCTGCGGCGCGGACGAACGCGCCGCTTCCCTGCCGTGATACGACGAGGCGTTCGTCGCGCAGGATGCGCAGGGCGGCCTTGACGGTCTCGCGGGCCACGCCGTACCGGTCGGCTAGCTCGTTCTGGGACGGCAGCCTTCCGCCGGGCGCGAACCGGCGGGTGAGGATCGCGGCGCGCAGCACGTTGGCGATCTGGTGTGAGGCGGGGCGAGGGTCGTCCGGCTCCAGGTCGTCCAGCTCGGTCGCTTCGACGTTCATTAGCCCACCCTACCGGGTTGGCTAGCCAGGCTAGAAATATCCCGCCCGGAGTGTTGCCTGTGGATGGGGGAGCTTCTAAGGTAGATTTGACTAGCCAAGTTAGTCAACTAATCATCCCGGGATGTTGCCCGGGCGCAGGCTGGCACCGGGGCGGGCGTGAATGCGAGCCCGTCCGTCCCGGTGCCCTCCATTCTCGGGACTGGGCAGGTGGCGTGCGGATAGGGCCGGTGTCACCCAAGTACGCGGTGATCGTGAACGCGATCCAGTCGCGTATCGAGCGGGGCGTCTACCCGCCGGGGGAGATGCTGCCCAGCGAGGCGCAGCTCGTGCGGGAGTTCGGCGCGTCGCGGTCCACCGTGGTCCGGGCGTTGGAGTACCTGCGCCAGCTCGGCTGGTTGACCGGTGTCCAGGGCAAGGGACGTATCGCGCTGGGCCGGCCGGCGGCGGCCCAGTCGCCACCTCCGGCGCGTATCCGTGGCGTCCTTGACGTGGTCGAGGCCACGGACGCCACCCTGCTGCGCGTGGGGCCGGTGCCGGCGCCCAGGGGCATCGCCCACCTGCTGGCGATCTCCGAGGGGGCCGAGCTGGTAGCCCGGCAACGCACCGTCGCGGCAGGCGGGGGAGCGCCGGTCTCGCTAGACACCGTGTACGCCCCGGCCCTGGTCGCCCGCCGCACCGGTCTCGACGCGACTGCTCCGATCTCGGATGGGCTGCTGCGGCGCCTGCTGCGCCACGGCCTGCTCCCGCACCACGTGGTCGAGCACCTGGGGGCACGCTCACCCTCCGCGGGCGAGGCCAGCACGCTCGCGATCGACCCGCGCCGGTGCGTGGTCGCTCTCCTTCTGGTGGTACGAGACCAGGCCGGCCAGCCGCTGCTCGCCGTCGACTGCGTACTTCCGGCCGGGCACCCGATGCTGCGCGCCTCGTTCGGCCTCACCTGACCCGGGCCAGAGGCGACCGGAGACCGGCGTCACACTTGACTAGCCATGTAGGTCATGTCATTCTTGCCTGGCTTGGTTAGTCAAGTAACCAAGTCGGGCCGGACCTTCCGGCCCGCACCCCGTAGCAGGAGGCCCCATCGTGGTTCCCAACTCCGTCAAGATCCCGGTGCCGTTCGACTACGTGTTCCCCAACGGCGCCCTGTTCCTCAGCGTCGACAAGCTCATCGACTTCGACCGGCTCAAGGACGACGACAACCAGGCTCGCGACGAGCACGGCACGCCGATCTGGGTGGTCAAGGTCATGGACCAGGACCCCGACGCCGGCAAGTTCGGCCGCTCCACCGAGGTCCGGGTCAAGATCGCCGCGACACATCAGCCTGTGCCGCCCGACGGCGTGAGCCTGCCCGGTGGCCTGGTCGTCCGCCCGGTCGAGCTCACCGGGCTGACCGTCACCCCGTACGTCGACAACAACCCGTGCAAGGGCATCAACAAGCCACACCGCTGCCGGGCCCGCCTGGCCTGGTCCTACCGGGCCACCAGCATGACCACGCCCGGTGCCGCGTCCGACCTGCCGGCCGCGGCGTGACCTACCTACACGCCGGGGGCGGGACTCCTCCGCCAAGACGACTCCCGCCCCCGCGCACCAACCCTCCAGAAAGGAACGGGTCGTGAAGACCACGCTACCCGGGCGCTGCCTGCTGCACGGGGCGGCCTGGACCACCTGCGCCGGCTGCGGCCGGCTGTTCCCCGCTGCGCCAGACCAGACCCGGTGCGCCGACTGCACCGGCCGGCGGTGGTCGCGATGAGCCGCCGTCGCCGCCCCGGCTACCTGCTCGACGTGGCGCGCTCGTCGGCTGCGCTGCTGCGAGCGGTGTCCCCGAACCGCCGCGCCGTCACCGACCCGGTCGACGACGTGCAGTGCCCACGCTGCGACCGGTGGGGCAAGCCGCGCCGCTTCAGCGTCCTGTGCCACGCCTGCGACAGATATATCCACGCCGTCGGCACCGGTGCCGCATCGGGTCGGGGGTGGTCGCGGTGAGGACCCATCGGCGTACCGTGGCCGCGCTCGCCGCACCCGGTGTCCTGGCCGCCCGCTCGGTCTACACCACCGTTCCCGCCGACGCGGTCCGGGTCGCCGCCCTGGTGGAGATCTCGGCCGCCGCTGCCGCGCTGGCCCGAACCGTGGTCCGGCTGCGTCGGCTGGACCCGGCGCTGATCACCCCGCACGTGACCGACCCGGTGGACCTGCGGGCGGTGCTGGGTCGGGGTCGGTGGCTGCCAACCATGTGCCGGCACGTGCCGGCCCCGTCAACCGACCCGGCTCCCCGAGCGGTGCTGGCCCTGGCGCCGCCGGTGGCGCGGTCCTGGCGGCACCGTGCGGTCCGGCGACGGGTGGCCGCCTCGGGTCAGGGCTCGCTGTTCCCGACGGTGCCCGGAGGTGCGTCGTGACGGCGCGGGCGTTCCGGGTGCGCCGGGCGGCGATGTGTCCGCAGACAGGCAGCACCCGCCCGCACCGGTGGCAGTCGGGGGACAGGTACTGCCTGACCGTGGCCGGCTCGCCGGGCCTCGGGGTGGTGGCCTACCTGGGGTGCTGCCGGGCCTGCGGGGTGCCGCTGCTGGTCCTCGGCCCGTACGGCACCGACCGGCACGCAGCCTGTTACGAGCTGCCCGATGCCGTGCTGGCCGAGGGGTGAGCGCCATGCCTCTGGTCAACCACGTACGCGGCGACCAGGTCCCGGCCGCGATGCTCAACGTCCGCACCCCGATCCTGCGGCTTCCACTGTGGATGGTCGTGATCTGGTGGTGCGTCAAGGGCTGCATCCGCCTGGCCGGGTTCTACGCGCGGCACTGGTACGTCACGGTTCCCGCGACGGTGCTGGGCTGGCTGTACCTGCGCTACGGCTGGCCCGGCCCGGCCCTCACCCTGGGCCTGCCTGGCCTGCTGTGCGGGGTGTGGGCGTGGTCGCACTGGCCGTCGTTCTTGCGCCTGGTCGGTCTGCCGGTCTGGTCCCGGCTGCGGCTGTGGCACTACCGCCGCTCGTGGCACCCGGCGATGGCGACCGCCTGCCTCGCGCTGACTTTCGACGGTCACATCGTGCTGCCCGTGCTGCGCCGGGTCCGCTGCCGGCCCGGGGTCGACGAGCTGCACGTGCGGATGGTCACTGGGCAGATCCCCGACGACTACGCCGCCGTCGCTGAGCGGCTGGCCCACACCTTCGGCGCCCGCTCGGTCAAGGTCATCCCCAGCGGGCGATGGGACACCGTCGTTCTACACGCGATGCGCGGTGACCCCCTCGCCGTGACCGTGCCGGCCCTGCTCGTCCCGGAGCTGCCGGAACTCGACCGGCTGCCGGTAGGCCGCTGCGAGGACGGCACGGTCTACCACCTGCGGCTGACCGGCACCCAAGTCCTCGTAGTTGGTGCGACCGGCTCGGGCAAGGGCTCGGTGCTCTGGTCGATCGTGCGGGCACTCGCCGGCGGGGTGCGAGCCGGGCTGGTGCGGATCTGGGCCTTCGACCCCAAAGGCGGCATGGAGCTCGGCCCCGGCGCGGCGTTGTTCGACCGGTTCGCCTACCGCGACTTCACTGCTATGGCCGACCTTCTCGAAGACGCGGTGCGGCTGGCCCAGCACAGGGCCGACCGGCTGCGCGGCCTCACCCGACAGCACACCCCCACCCATGCCGACCCGCTCGTCGTGATCCTCGTCGACGAGCTGGCCGCGCTCACCGCGTACCTGACCGACCGGCACCTACGCGACCGCATCAAGGCGGCGCTGTCGCTGCTGCTGTCCCAGGGCCGGGCAGTCGGTGTCCACGTCATCGCCGCCTTGCAGGACCCCCGCAAGGAGGTGCTGCCGTTCCGGGACCTGTTCCCGACCCGCATCGGGCTGCGACTGGCCGAGAACGCGCAGGTGGACCTGGTCCTCGGCGACGGCGCCCGCAACCGCGGCGCGCTGTGCGACCGCATCCCCCAGTCCACCCCCGGCGTCGGCTTCGTGGTCCTCGACGGCGACCCGCTGCCGATGCGGGTCCGGTTCGGCCACGTCACCGACCCCGACATCACCGCCATGACCCGCGACTACACCCCCACCGGCATCCGTGAAGGGCAACCCGCATGAGCAGCAACACCCGTACGCTTACCAGGCTGCGGCGGGTCCGCTGGGCCGTCCGCGCCACCCTGACCCTCGGCGTGGCCGCCTCAGTCGCCGCGAATGTCCTGCACGCCCTGCCGAACCCGATCTCGCAGGCCATCGCGGCCTGGCCGCCGCTGGCGCTGCTGCTGACCATCGAGCTGGTATCCCGGGTGCCGGTGCACCGTCGCTCCGTCGCGGTGGTGCGGCTGGCCGCCACGGCGCTGATCGCGAGCATCGCCGCGTGGGTGTCCTACTGGCACATGGTCGGCGTCGCCGCCCACTACGGCGAGACCGGCGCCTCTCCCTACCTGCTGCCCGTCTCGGTAGACGGGCTGGTCCTGGTCGCCTCGGTGTCCCTGGTCGAGCTGGCC
>DASSUC010000064.1:0-29564 GCA_035707405.1 Micromonosporaceae bacterium
CAGCCGCGTGACCGAGCCGTCGAACGCGTAGATGAGGGCGCCAGCGACGATCGCCAGGATGATGATGCCGTTGGAGAACGCCAGCCGGTCCCCGCGGGTGTGCAGCTGCCGCGGCAGGAAGCGGTCCTGGGCCAGGATGGACCCGAGCATCGGGAACCCGTTGAACGCGGTGTTCGCGGCCAGGATGAGGACCAGCGCGGTGGTCGCCTGGATGTAGAAGAACAGCACCGTGTCATCGCCGCCGAACACCGCCGCCGCGAGCTGGGCGATCACGGTCCGCTGCGGGTCGCTCCCGCAGCTGCCGGGGAAGCCGACCAGGTCGCAGGTGTTCTCCGCAACGCGTACCTTCGCCAGCAGCGCCAGGGCGGTGATGCCGGCGAACATGGTGATCGCGATGGCTCCCATGGTCGCCATGGTGCGGGCGGCGTTCTCACTCTTGGGCGGCTTGAACGCCGGCACGCCGTTGGAGATCGCCTCCACGCCGGTCAGCGCGGTGCAGCCGGAGGCGAACGCCCGCAGGGCGAGGAACGCCAGCGCGAGCCCGGTCAGCCCGACCTGCTCGGGCCGCACCTGCCAGCCGGCGCTCTCGGCCACCGGCACGTCGCCCGCCATGGCGCGGCCGAGACCCACCGCGACCATCGCGATGACGCCAGCGACAAACATGTACGTTGGGATGGCGAACGTCCGGCCCGACTCCCGCACGCCACGCAGGTTCATCGCCATCAGGAAGACGACGAACCCGATGTTGATGCCGACCCGGTGCGGGTTGAGCGCCGGCACCGCGGAGATGATGTTGTCGACACCGGCGGCGACCGAGACCGCCACCGTCATGACGTAGTCGACGAGCAGCGCGGCGGCGACCACCAGGCCGGCTGAGCGGCCGAGGTTCGCCGTCGCCACCTCGTAGGAGCCGCCGCCGGACGGGTAGGCGCGCACGACCTGCCGGTAGGAGACGACCACCACGGCGAGCAGCAGCACCACCGCCACGGCGACCCACGGGGCCAGGTAGAGGTAGGCGAGGCCGCCCAGGGAGAGTACGAGCAGGATCTCCTGGGTCGCGTACGCCACCGAGGAGAGCGGGTCGCTGGCGAAGATCGGCAGCGCCAGCCGCTTGGGCAGCAGCGTCTCGCCCAGCCGGTCGCTGCGCAGCGGGCGGCCCACCAGCAGCCGCTTGGGCCATCTCAGCACGAGGCCAGCCAACGTCGGCGGCCGTACTGTTTCGCTGATCTTGATGGGTTCTTAACGCCTGCGGGCGGTTTCTTGATGCCGCCTTGGCGCCGTGCGGGTTTCCGGCGCCCGTCAGCGCCGGTTCAGCTGCGGTCGGGCAGGATGGGCTGGTCATGCGAGTGCTGGTGGTCGAGGACGAGCCTCGGCTGGCCGAGGGGCTGCGGGCCGGGCTGGTCGCGGACGGCTTCGCTGTGGACGTCGCGGCGACCGGCGCGGACGGGCTGTGGCTGGCGCGGGAGGAGCCGTTCGACGCGGTCGTCCTCGACCTGATGCTGCCCGGCATCGACGGGTACCGCATCTGTCAGGTGCTGCGGGACGAGGGTGTCTGGACCCCGATCCTGATGCTCACCGCCAGGGACACGCCAGGGGACGAGGTGGCCGGGCTCGACGCCGGGGCGGACGACTACCTGACCAAGCCGTTCTCGCATGCGGTGCTCGTGGCCCGGCTCCGCGCGCTGCTGCGCCGCGGGACGCGGGAGCGGCCGGCCGTGCTGTGCGCCGGTGACCTGCGCCTGGACCCGGCTGCCCGGCGGGCCTGGCGCGGCGACATCGAGCTGGCCCTGACCAGTCGGGAGCTTTCGCTGCTGGAGCTGTTCCTGCGCCGCCGCGGTGAGGTGCTCAGCAAGCGGGAGATCCTGGCCCACGTGTGGGACTTCAGCTTCGACGGCGACCCGAACATCGTCGAGGTCTACGTGCGGCGCCTGCGGGACAAGCTGGACCGGCCGTTCGCGCGCGCGGCGATCGAGACGCTGCGGGGCGCCGGCTACCGGTTGGCCGCCGATGGTGGCTGACCGCTTCCGTGGCGCCCGAGCGTCCCTGTGTGGGTCGGTGCGGTTCCGGACCGTCTTCGCCGGGATCGCCGTGGTCGGGGTGGCCCTGCTGGTCGGCGCCGTGGCGCTGGTCGCCAGCCTGCACGCCGTGCTGGTGCAGGAGGTACGCGCAGCCACCTCGCTGCGCGCCGCGGAAGCGGCCCGGATGCTGCAGGCCGGCGCGGACCCGGTCGCCGCGGTCTCCGGCGATGACGACGTGGTGCTCCAGGTGCTGGGCCCCGCCGGTGAGGTGCTCAGGGCCACCCCTAACGCGGCCGGGCGGCCGGCACTGGCCAGGCCTTCGCCGGGGCAGTCGCGCGAGGTCGAGGTGGCGTTCGACGACGACACCTTCCTGGCGGTGTCGGTGGCCGCGGGTGGCGGGCGGACCGTCCTGGTGGCGCAGAGCCTCGACGCCGTCGGGGAGTCGACCCAGGCGCTGGCGGCGCTGCTGGCCATCGGCGTACCCGTGGTACTGCTCGTGGTCGGTGCGACGACGTGGCGGGTGGTGGGTCGTGCGCTGGCGCCGGTCGATGCGATCCGGGCCGAGGTGGACTCGGTCTCCGCCGCGCAGCTGCACCGGCGGGTGCCGCAGCCAGCCGGGCAGGACGAGATCAGCCGGCTCGCCGGCACGATGAACCGGATGCTCGACCGGCTGGAGCGGGCCCGCGTCCGGGAGCGCCGGTTCATCGCCGATGCTTCGCACGAGCTGCGCTCGCCGATCGCCGCGATCCGCCAGCACGCCGAGGTCGCGCTCGCCCATCCTGACCGGCTGCCGGCCGGCGAGCTGGCCCGCACCGCGCACGCCGAGAGCCTGCGCATGCAGGCGCTCGTCGAGGACCTGCTGCTGCTGGCCCAGGCCGACGAGCACGCCCTGCCGCTGCGTCGCCGGCCGGTGGACCTCGACGACCTGGTGCTGGAGGAGGTGCAGCGGCTGCGCGCGGTCGCCGGGGTGGCGGTCGACCCGGGCGGGGTATCGGCGGCCCGGGTCGACGGCGACCCGGCCGCGTTGCGCCGGGTGCTGCGCAACCTGGGCGAGAACGCGGCCCGGCACGCGCGCAGCCGGGTCGCCTTTGCACTGTCCGAATGGGACGGCTGGGCGCAGCTGCACGTGGACGACGACGGCCCGGGCGTACCGGTCGCCGACCGGTCCCGGGTCTTCGAACGGTTCGTCCGGCTGGACGAGGCACGCACCCGTACCGGTGGTGGCAGCGGACTCGGGCTGGCCATCGTCGCAGAGATCGTCGGCGCGCACGGCGGCACCGCGGTCGCCGCCGACGCGCCGCTGGGCGGGGCGCGGATGACGGTACGGCTGCCGCTGTCGCGCGGCTGAGCGTTTCCGGTGCCGCACCCCGGCGCGCCGGCTCCCGGCACCGTAGCGCTACGGCGCCGTTCAGCGTGGTGTCAGCGCCGCCGCGAGAGGCTGTCCGGAAGGCCGATGGGCCGACAGGAGGGACGATGATGACCCGAAGGACACGCTGGATCATTGCGACCGTGGCCGCCGGTGTGGTCGCCGTAGGCGTCGGCGGTGGCGTGGCCATCGCCGGTGCGGCAGGCGAGCACGACACGCCCATCACGGGCCCGGCCCGCGCCAAGGCGGAGGCGGCCGCGCTCGCGCACACCGGCGGCGGCCGGGTGACCGAGACCGAGGCCGGCGACGAGGACAGCTACTACGAGGTCGAGGTGACGCTGCCCGACGGGCGCCAGGTCGACGTGCAGCTCGACGAGGACTTCAAGGTGGTCGGCTCCACCACCGACGACGAGCGCGACGACGACGGCGACGGCGACGATGACGGCTCGGATGGCTGAGCTGCGCCGTACCATCGCCGTGGTCGCCGCCACCGCGATGGCCCGCGCGGGCGCTGGGTGCGGCGGCGACGGCCCGGCGTCTCCGGCCTACGCACCCACCAGCACGCCCGCCTGGATCAGTGCCTCAAAATGATCGTGCAGGCGGGCGGGCACGTCGCCGCCGACGATGCGTACGCCGACCTCCACATTGGCGTCGAACGCGTGGCCGGAGAGGTTGGCGCTGGTGATGAAGGCACTGTGCCGGTCGGCGACGATCCCCTTGGCGTGCATCGAGGGCGGCGAGGCACCGGCCGGGCGGGCCGAGGGGCTCCACACGTAGAACTCAGCCGGCAGCCCGCGCAGCGTGTCGAGGGCCGAGTGGTGGAGCGTGCCACCGCTGGCCCGAGTGGTCTCGACCACGAGCCGTACCCGTACGCCCCGCTCGGCCGCGGCGCGGAGCACGCCCACGATCCGGGCGTCGGCGTATGCCGAGTAGGTCAGCACCAGGAGCTGGTGGCGTGCTGCGGACGCCACGCTCTCGAACGCCTGGCGGGTCAGCCGCAGCGGCACGTGAGCGGTCTGCGGGCCGGTGACGACCGGCTCGACGCGGACCGCGGCGCGTTCGGCGACAGCGGCTGCGTGCGCCGCCGCGAGCATCCCGGCGAGCGCCGCACCCGGGACTCCGGCGACCGTGCCCCAGGCGGCGCCGAGCCGCTCGACCGCCGGCCTGAGCGAGGAGGGCGCCGCGGCGCGCAGCCGGCCGAGCGCGACCGCGTCGGCACCGTCCCGGCCGCGCAGCGCGGCCGCCATGCCTTCCAGCAGATGCGGGCTGGGCACCGCACGGGCCAGCGCAGCGACCGCGTCGATGAGCTGGTTCATGGCGCGGGCAGGAACGCGTGGCCGGTGTCGGCGAAGGTGGGGACGAGCAGGTTGCGGTCGAGGAAGCGGTTGCCCCGCTCGCAGGATGTCTCCGCCGCGAACAGGCACGCGTGGCATGCCGCGCCGTGCACCGTACGGTCCGCGGCCGGGTCGTGCTCGGCGCACATCGGGTCGGACGAGCACAGCGTGGCGTCGCGCAGCGCCTGTTGCAGCACCAGCTCGAGCATGTCGGGGTCGGCGAGGCGGACCAGGCCACCGAGGGTGCCCTCGCTGTCCGGGGCGGCGGTGTAGAGCAGGATGCCGGCCATCCCGTCGCGGGCGTAGACCCGCTCGCGGATCCCGCTGGCGGTGTAGCCGCACTCCAGGGCGAACGCCCGGATGAGGGCGTGGGCGAGCGTGTGCAGCAGGGTGTAGCGCGGTGCCCGCCAGTCGGCGTGCGGGTCGATCGCCCGCTGGGCGCACCACGCCGCGTGCCCCTGCCGCAGCCGGGTGAGAGCCGCAGCGGCGGTGACCCGGGTCTCCCACCCGGCGAGCCGGTCCTCGTCGAGCCGCAGCAGCACCCCCTCACCCCGGGTCTCCGCGCACGGCACCCAGGCCGGCGGCTGGGCGGCGAGCGGCGCCACGGCCAGCTGCGGGTCGTACCCGCCGTGTCCCAGCTCGTTGGGGGCGATGATGCGGGTGAAGCCGAGCAGCGCCGAGACCTCCCGCAGCCGGGTGACGGCCAGGACGCCGGCGAGCACGCCGCGCCGCCCAGGAGGCACGGGGCGCCGCTCGACCCGGAAGTCCGGATGGTCCTTCGGCGCCAGGTGCGGGTCGGCGAAGACCCGCCACTCCGGGGCGAGCACGTCCCGGACGTCGCCGGTGGGCTCGGCCCGGCCGGCGTCCCGATGGGCCACGACCGCGGCGAAGATCTCCGCATTGGTGGCGGTGCCGAACCCGCCGAACAGCTGGGGAAACGCGGTCCGCACCCCGGCCAGCTGCTCGACGCTGCCGAGGTTGCCCAGCGCCGCCCACGCCTTCTCCACCTCGACCTGCAACGGGTCCTCAGCCCGGGGGATCGACACGACCGCCAGCCGGAAGGGGAACCACAGGTTCGACGCGCCCAGCACGATAGCCCGGACCGGGAGGTCGCAGCCGTCCTCGGCGAAGCTGCGCAGGTGCGGGTGGCGCCCCCGGCAGCGGGTCAGGTGCTCATGGGCGTCGCGGCCGAACGCCGGTGCCATGCTGCGCCGGGCGTTGCAGCTGACACAGGCGACGAAGACGCTGGCCGCGTCGCCGGACACGCCCCGCTCACCGATCTGGAGCATGGTCTTGCCGCAGGAGGTGCCGCGGTGGACGTAGTAGTCCCAGGGAAAGTCGTCCAGGTGCCCGGCCTCGCAGGCGAGCATGAACCGCACTGGCATCGCGGTCGGGCTCCTCGCCTTGCCGCACTCGGCGTGCACGACCTGGACCCGGTCCGGCCGGTAGTGGTCCGCGCGCAGCTTGAACAGCGCGCTCTCGACCGGCCCGAGATAGCGGCAGTAGGGGCAGCGCAGAAAGCGAGGGAACACCTCGACCGGCACGCCCACCTTGGACCAACCGTCGAACGGGCTGGCGGTCTCCTCCGGCGTGTAGGGCGGCAGCCGCAGCGCGGTCACCTGCTCACCGGCAGCGGCTTTCACCGCGGCGAGGAGCCGTGGCTCGCTGACCGCCTCGGTGTGCGTGACATCCCACTCGTCCAGCCCCATGACCAGCGCCGAGAACCGGGGCAGGTCCACAATGGAGCCCACGCCGAAGGTGTGCTGGAGCTGGCTGGGGCGCAGCTCTCCGGCGCGTACCGTGACCGGCCCCCGCCCTCTCACAGCGCCTCCCGCTCGCCGGTGGCCGCGTCGTCACCATCGGCCGCGTCGTCCTCGCCGTCCTTGGGCAGCGCGGCGGTGGACAGGTCGGGAGCATCGGTGAGTGGCGGCTCGTACGGGTGCTCGCGCTCGTTGCCGAGCGGGTCGGTCGCGCCCTTGACCAGCAGCCGGATCGCGGGCTCGACGTTGCGCAGCGAGGTCGGGCAGGTCCACTCGGTCCACGGGCCGGTGTCCGGCTCGGCCAGCAGGCCCACGGTCTTGCCGTCCGGAGCCGCGGTGTAGCCCAGGTACTGGTATTTCTCGGCGGCGCGCTCGCTCCACCGGTCGAGCGTGCGGTCCAGCCGGGCGCGGACCCGGCCGGCGGTCGCGCTCTCACCGGTGACCGCCGCGGCGCGGGCCACCACGGCGTCGACGAGCGCGGCGACCTCGGCGGAGTGCCGGTCGATGTGCTGCGCCGCGCGGTTGGGGTTCCACCGCGCGTCGTGGTGGCGGACCAGGCTGGCGATGACCGCGGTGAGGCCGCGGTCGAGGGCCCGGTCGGCGAACGGGGTCACCGACAGCGCCTCCACGTACCGGTACATCGAGCCGTGGAAGTGCTCGAAGGTCTCGTAGTGGGACAGGTCGCGGGGGCGGGCCCAGTTGAAGGCCGTGAACACCAGGCCCGGCGCGGCGCGGCCGACCCGGCTGGTGGCCTGGATGTACTCCGCGGCCGACTTGGGCTGCCCGGCCGCGACCAGCAGCCCGAGCCGCGACACGTCCACCCCGACGGAGATCATGTTGGTGGCGAGCAGCACGTCGACCGGCAGCGGGCCGGTCTCGGAGCGGGACCGCCGGGCCGGGACCGGGACCTCCAGCCGGCGCAGGATGTCGGGGATGTCGCTGGAGTGCAGCCGGGAGGTCAGCTCGGCCACCGCCGGCTTCTCCCGGCGGGCGAAGCCGAGCTGCTCGGCGTCGTAGAGTCGGGTCGCCACGTCGTCGTCGACGACCCGCCGCATGCCGCCCAGCTCCCGCAGCGAGCCGAAGTAACCGACCAGGGTCATGTAGGCGTCGGTGCCGGAGTCAGGCCCGTACCGCTCGTGCAGCAGCTGCGCCGCGGCCATGCTCGCGACGTAGAGCCGGATCAGCAGCGACTTGAACTTGCGGCCGTGGGCGCACACCCCCACGTAGAGCCGGCCCGGCTGCTCGGTGACCGGCCGGGTGCGGGCGAAGAACGAGTCCCGCGAGTCGGTGCCCGGCGGTGGGAAGACCGACAGCTGGCGGGTGAACAGGCTGCGCACCTGCGCGCCGGCGCCGCGCACGGTCGCTGACGAGGCGACCACCATGGGCCGCACCGGCTGCGCGCCCGGGGTGTCGGGCGTCCAGGTGGCCAGCGTGTCCACCGCGGTCTCGTAGAGGCCGACCAGGGAGCCCAGCGGCCCCGCGATGAGGTGCAGCTCGTCCTGCACGACCAGGTCGGGCGGGCGCAGCGGGCCGGCCCGGCGGGTGCGGGCGGCCGGGTGGCGGCCCTTGGCGGCGTGGCTGGCCGCGTCACATCCGATCGTCTCCGGGGTGCGGTAGCCGTGCCGCTCGCACCAGCCGGTGACCTTGCCGAACAGCGCCTGCACCGGCCCGCGCCACGGCAGCTGGGCGAACTTGTCCACAGTGGCGATGACGAACGCTGGCAGCCACCGGTAGATCTCCTCGTCGACCACGAGCACCGGCAGCCCCTCGCCCAGGCTCTCCCGCAGCGTGAAGGGGCATGCGCCGGTGGTGTCGGCGCAGGCGACCGTGGTGCGGAACGACACCAGGTCGGCATCGACGCTGCGCTCGCCGGCCAGCGCGACCCCGCACCAGGGGCAGCTGGTCAGCTGGTACGGCGAGCCCAGCGCGCCGGTGGGCTGGCCCTTGACGTGCCCGCGGGCCCGCCGCACCCACTCGTCCGAGGCGTCGGTGCGGTTGGGTGTCACGCCCGCACCCACCCACAGCCCCAGCCGGAACGGCGTGCTCCCCCAGGTCTGCTCGTCCTCGCGGCGCAGCGTCTCGCAGGCGCAGACGAGAGCGGCGGCGCGCTGGAACTGCTGCACGGTGAGCAGGCGCAGGGTGTAGCGCATCAGCACGGCCACCCCGTCCGCCGCGGACAGCCCGCCGAGGTTGGGCCGCCGCCGCCGGACCGCCATGGCGAAGGCGGCCAGGCCCAGGTAGGCCTCGGTCTTGCCACCGCCGGTGGGGAACCACAGCAGGTCCACGATGCCGGTGGCCGGGCGGCGGTGCCGGTGGGTGGGTTCCGCCAGCGCGGGCAGGCCCATCAGCACGAACGCCAGCTGGAACAGCCGCCAGGACCGGTGCTCGGGCCGGTCGGCGGCGGCCACCGCCTCGGCCAGCGGGCGGCTCGGGTCGGCCCGCCGACTGGCGGCGGCCACGGTGTGCACCCGCTGGAGCCGCATCGCCCGGTTGGTGAAGCGGAACGCGGCCAGTGCCTCGGGGTCGGCGCAGAGCACCTCGATGCCGGCCCGGATCCGGCCGGCGGCGGAGCGGCACTCGTCGAGCGCGAGCTGCGCGTCGACGGCGAACCGGTCCAGCGACGGGTCGGCGGCGGCCTCCTTGGCCCGGTCGTCGATCCACGCCTGGTAGGCCGTGAGGATCGGCTCCAGCATCCCCCGCAGCTCATCCGGTGCCGCGCCGGCCAGGACCTTCATGTCGAGGACGGCGCCGGCGAGGCGGTCGGTGTCGGCCGGGCCGGTCGCGTCGACGGCGGGCAGCTCGTGCCACGGCATCGGGTCGGTGCGGATCTCCACCGCGCGGGTCGGGTCGCCGGCGACCGTGGTGACCATGACGCCGACCCCGTGGCCGGTCGCGAAGGCGGGACAGTGCCGGTAGCGCATGGCCAGCGTGCGCAGCTCGACGGTGGCCGGGTTGGCCGTCTCGGCGGGCGGCAGCGGCAGCTCCCGCGGGCAGAACGGGGCGGTGCCCGCCGCGTCGCCCCGCACGGCCAGCACGCACTGGAAGACCCAGGTCGCGTTGGCCGGCTGGCTGCCCGGGTCGGTCGTGTTGACCAGGAACACCGACACCACCCACTGGCCGTCGCGGCGGCGGGCCCGGCCGCGCACCACCACCTCGGGCTGCTCGGGGTCGACCGGGTGGGGCCCGAAGTCGCCGCCGGCCAGCGGCAGCGTGAGCGTGCCCCCGCGCGGCTCCCGCCGCCACACCAGCGGCCGGGTGCCGTCGTCGCGGGCGGTCGCCGACTCGGCCCGCACGTAGCGCCCCCAGCGCGCCTCCACCGCCAGCGCGGTCTTGCGCTCCGGCACGGCGAAGCTCAGCCCCATCGACGACGGGTAGAACGTCTGGGTGGCCGGCGCCCGCTCCCCCGCGCCGTCGTCGTCGCCGGCCGGCTGGCCCTCCTCGGCGAGGGCGTCCAGCTCGGCGGTGTTGACCTGCACGCCGTAGGGGGCGAGGCAGCCCACCGGGTAGCGCTCGCGCAGCATGACCCGCTGCTGCCCGGCCGCGCCGCCGACCTCCTCATGCTCCCCGCCGGCCGGGCCGACCAGGTCGAGCCGGACCAGGCGGGCCAGCTCGTCCCGGATCTCCCGGCCGCTGGGCGCCGCCAGCACCCGCTCCTCACCCATGCCCGTCACGCTATCCAAGGGGTACGACCGAACCGCCGCGCCCCACCCGGACCGGCGCCTACTCCGGCGGGCTGCACCGCCGGCTGCGCGAGTACGCCGACGCCCATGGCACCCGGCCCAGCGTGCTCATCCGGGAGTGGATCGAGCTTCACCTGTCCGCCGAGGAAGACCGGCCGATCCTGCTGGCCGACGCGCTACGCGCGCTGGCCCAGGTCCGCCCAGCCGAGCGCCGCGCCGCGGCGTAGCCACCGCACCACCACCCGATCATCAGCAATCCGGGCTAGCACGGGATCGTGTCGATCAGCTCCCGAGCACCTTGACGCAGCAGCGACAGCGCCACGGCCGTGCCGAGGGTGGTCGGGTCGGTGTCGCACTCGTGCGCGTCCAGCATCCGCTTGCCATCTGGGGAGAACACCCGCGCCCGCAACGACAGCCGCCCGTCCTCCTCGGTGGACGCGTACCCGGCGACCGGGCTGTTGCAGTGCCCCTGCAACACATGCAACAACATCCGCTCAGCGGTGACCTGCCGCCACGCGTCGGCATCACCCAGCATGGCCACGGCCTCGATCGTGGCCGCGTCGTCCTCGCGGCACTGCAAGCCGAGCACCCCGGCCCCGACCGGCGGGCACATCACCTCCACGGGCAGGACCTCGGTGATCCGGTCCGCCTGCCCGATGCGCTCCAGCCCGGACACCGCCAGCAACAAGGCGTCCACCTCCCCAGCATCAAGCTTGGCGAGCCGGGTGTTCGCGTTGCCCCGGATCGGCACCGCGGCCAGGTGCGGAAAGTCCCGGGCGAGCTGCGCGACCCGGCGCACGGCCGAGGTGCCGATGCGGGTGCCGGCGGGCAGCTCCGCCAGGCGCAGCCCGCCAGGGTGGACCAACGCGTCGCGGATGTCGTCACGGGCCAGGTACGCGGCGAACACCGTCCCGGCCGGCACGGGCCGGTCCCCGGGCACGTCCTTCATGCAGTGCACGCCGAGGTCACAGCGCCCGTCCAGCAGTGCCTGGTCAATCTCCTTCGTGAACGCGCCCTTGCCGCCCAGTGCCGACAGTGGACCGGCCCACCGGTCCCCGCTCGTGGTGAACGCCACCACCTCGGTCGTAAGGTCCGGCAAGCGCATCGCCAGCTCCACCCGGACGCGTTCGACCTGCGCCAGGGCCATCGGGGACGAACGGGTGCCGATGCGGATCACGTCAGCGGCAGGCATTGCCTTAAGCGTAGGGCGTCAGACCCGCACACCGAGCACGACACCGGACGCCCACGCCATCGCCGGTCGCCCGCAACCCGGGCACCTGCGGCAGCCGCCCCCGCCGGGCACCGGCAGCTTAGGCCCAGCCGAAGACCGAATGAACGCGTCCCGCCGTGACGTTGGCGATGGCGGCGGCATGGTAAGGAACGGTGCTCGTCGGCACCCGGTCGAGCGGGAACCAACCGATGCCGCCGCACTTGTGCGGTTCGGCGTTGACGGGTGTACCCGTCCAGTGCGTGGCGGTGTAGAACACGCCTAGCCGCGGGGCGGCGTCGTCGGGCGCGCGGTGGTCGATGAGGTGCGCAAGGGTCAGCCGGGCCGGGTCGAGGATGATGCCGATCTCCTCGGCGGCTTCGCGGGCTGCGCACTCTGCGGTGTGTTCCTGGTCTTCGAGGTGACCGCTGGGGACCTGCCATTGGCCGTCAGCGTACCCGGTACCCTGCCGCAGGGTCAGCAGGACGCGGCACTGGTCGATGAGGAGCACGTGAACGTCGACGATGCGCCGATGGCGGACTGAGGTTCGCCGCGTTGCGCTGGTCGGCATGTGTGATCTCCCGGGACTCGGACCAGCCACAGATTATGCACCGGTAAAAGCCACCAAGTGGGGACGCGAGGCCATGGCCCCGTCTGTGGTTCATGCCTCCGAACGGAGGAAGTCTTCCATCTCGGCGATGCGACGACCGAGCGCTCGCCTGTTGACCTTCGGCGTGGTGGCGAACAGCTGTTGCGAGACACACCGCTGTTGACGGTGCCAAGCCCAGCTGCCCACGATCCGTCCGGCCGCGGTGATGGCAGCCCGGACCTCGCCGATCTGGTTGAACGCGGCCTGCTGATAGCGGGGGTCGACGTAGCGGGTCCGGCTGGTGAAATAGCCCTTGAAGGTGGGGTCCTCAAACGCGGTGAGCCGCAGATGGTCGGCGGGTAGCGGCTCGGCGGCGCGCAGGACCTCCTCATCGTCGGCCAGCAGCAGCATCGGCTCGGGTTGGTCGCCGCAGCGCACGGGGATGATCTCGGGTCGAAGCTCCTCCAGAGCAGGAAGGATGTCGGCACGGTTCAGCCCGGACCACCAGAGCAGGTCACCAAGGCATGCCGGGCCGAAGGCGCGAAGATAGCGGCGGACCAGCGCGGTAGTGGCCTCCCCAACACTGACAGTGTTTAGGTCCAAGCCCGGGTACGTCTGGCTGGTGAGGGCGAACGCACGTTGCTCGTGGTGCAGCGACCCCGCGGTGTTGAGGTAGACAATGTGCCCCGACTCCCAGGCCCACTTGATCCCGAGTCGGATGATCTCCACCGGTGTACGGGCGGCGGCCTTGGCGACGCGGTCCTGCAGATCGCGGTAGGCCAGCGGCCCCGGAAGCAGAGCTTCCACGGCCTTGTCGGCCAAGCGGGATAGGAGGGCGTGGTCGATGCCATGACGGCGGGCGGTCGCTTCGGTGGTCCCGAGCCGTAGCCGGCGGGTCGCGACGTGGGCGGCAGGCGCGTCCGCGAGGGTATGGATGTGCAGGGTCCGCCGTACACATCTGATCTTGACCAGTCCACCGGCGGCGGTAAGGGCCGCGCGCAGCCGCCCGGCGCTGAGGTCGGGATGACGGGTGCGCAGCGTGACGTAGGGGGTCAGCAGGCGAGCGGCGTGCAGCCCCGCCATCGCCACCGCCAGCTCCGTTAGCGCCGACGCCGCAGTCAGCCCCCAGCCGTGTCGACTCGCGACAAAGCCGCGCTCGACCGCGGCCGGCACCACCAGCGCCACGTCCGCTCCTCCCTCTGTGCCGCATGTGCGTGGCGCACAGCGTATCGGCGAGGCTCAGGCGGCCTGGGCCATCGGCGGTGCGGCGTGTCGATCGGGCCACAGGTCGCGGACCATCGCGGCAAGCTGCACGTAGCCGGCCTGCACCTGCGCGAACTGTTCCCCGGTACCCCACCAGTGCCGGTCGTTGTGGTGAATGTGGTACCGGCTCCAGTCACCGTCCCAGTCCGGGTCACGGTCGGTTCCCCGCAGCGCAAACTCCTCCGGATGGTCGTAGACATAGGTCCCGGGCAGCGGCACGAACCGGAACAGCGACACCCGGTCGATCATCGGCGCGAGCTCTTCCAGCAGTTGCATGGTTTCGTGGGTGGAGTCGAGGTCCTCGCCCGGGTAGCCGTGGATCAGGAACAGCTTGACGCCGATCCCGACCGCCCGCGAGCGCCGGACCGCCAGACGGATCTGGCCGGCGGTGATGTTCTTGCGCATTGCCTTCAGCAGTCGGAGGCTGCCGGACTCCATCCCATACTTGATCTCGATGCATCCGGCAGCGGCCATATCGGCCAGTAGGGCGGCGTCCACGGTGTCCACCCGGGACAGTGCCGACCATTTCAGCCCCAGGTCGGTGATGTGGGTGCAGATGTCGCGGACCTTGGCCTTGTTGACGATGAAGTTGTCATCCACGATGGCGAAGCCCTCGACACCGTAGTGGTTAGTCAGCTCGGCCAGCTCGGCGCGGGCGGTGGCGCCGGAACGGTACTGGATGCGGGTCTGCGCGGCGGCGCAGAACCGGCACGGGAACGGGCAGCCGCGGCTGAACATCACGTGGGCCATGCGCAGGTTGGTTGCGCCGAGCCGGTCGGCCATCACCAGGTCCTCGGTGGGCAGCAGGTGCCGCGCCGGCATTGGCAGCTTGTCGATGTCACGGATGAGCGGACGCGGTGGCGTACGGTGTGGCACACCGCCGCGCAGGTAGCAGACGCCGGCTACCTGGTCGAAGCGTCGCGTGCGGGCCTGCGAGAGCAGGTCGAGCAGTGTGTCTTCGCCCTCGCCGATCCCGACCACGTGCGGGGCGATCTGCAGGAGAGTCTGCTCGGGGTAGAAGTTCGGATGTACGCCGCCCACCATGATCAGCGGATCGCCGTCGTAGCGGCTGGCGGCCCGACAGTCCCTGATAACTCCATAGGTAGCTGACGATGGGATCGTGAACGCGACCGCCTCGAATCCCCGCAGGTCCAGCCCGGCACCGGTGTCGACCTTGAACACGGTCACGTCGTACCCGGCTTTCTCCGCGACCGCGGCGAGGTAGAGCACCCCGAACGGCGGGAACTCCTTGCGCTTCTCCCGGAACCGGGCCAGGTCCAGCACCTCGGGATATACCAGTGCCACCCGCATGATCCCTCCCGCCACGAGTGAGCCTGAAGTAATCGTGCGACAACGGACGGCGACTACGAAGCGATGGGTGGGTGCCTTCTGACAATTCGTTGACATCGATAGCGGAGGGTCGGCCGTGGTCATCGCTGGCCCGTCCTCCCCGGCACAGTCACGGTGTCAGAGCTGCCCGACCGGACGGAGCCAGCCTCACGCCCGGCCGGGGCCCTCGTGGGGCACCGAGGCGCCTTCGTCCGCCCATCAGCCACGTTGCAGACCAGGGAGATTGGGTGGACTTCCGGTTCACCGCGCCTCGGTGCCACCTACAGACAACCGCCCGTGGGCATACGAACCCAGCACGCTACCGATCGGGTGCCGTGACACTCATGTGGCACTTGTGTCGCACCCATGTGTTTCTCGCCGCCTGGCCCCAGCCAGCCGACTACCGTGACCGGTACGCAGGAAGGAGCCCAACAACGTGCGCAGGCGTTGGCGGTTCGTCGAGCGGCGCAAGACCGTGGGCCTGAGCCAGGAGAAGCTGGCCGAAGTGATCGGCGTCGACCGCATCACCGTCGTGCGTTGGGAGAACGGCGACTACGCTCCGCAGCCCGGGCAACGGCCCTTGCTGGCCAAGGCGCTAGCGGTGTCGGTCGAGGAGCTGCACGTGCTGCTCACCGCCGTAGACATCGCAGCGAGCACGGCAACGGTTGTCAAGGAGCCAACGGCCTTTCGCCGGTTACCAGAGCCGGCGTTAGCATGGGCAGGTGACGTCGATCGATCTTCTGCCGTCGACCAGCTCCCGGCGCTGCTCGGCCAGCTCGACGCCCTCGCCGGTGACGATCCCACCGGCCCATCGCCGCACCGCCGCGAGGCGGCCTACACCCAGCTCGTGCACTACCTGGCGGCATGGGCGCACACCGTGAACCGGCGCGAGCTGCTGCGGGTGCTGGGCTGGGCCGCCACGGCCGCTGCCGGCTCGCCGGCCCTGCACCACCTGGACGAGCAGGAAAGCGAACGCGTCGCGCTCGCGATCCAGACGCCCCAGCGCGTCGACGGCCAGGTGGTCGACCACATCGAGGCGGTGCTGTGGCGCTGCACCAAGCAGGACGACCTACTCGGCCCGCAGGCCACCTTGGACACCGTGCTGGCCCAGCGCAGCCTGGTCCGTAGCCTGCTGCCCGAAGCGCCAACCGTGGTACGAGACCGGCTGCTGTCCACCTACGGCGGCCTGTCCCGGCTGGCCGGCTGGCTGTCGTTCAACCTCAACCACCTCGACGCAGCCGCCGGCTACTACGAGTCGGCACGACAGGCGGCACACGAGGCCCGAGACACCGAGCTGGCCGCCTTCGTCCTGGCCAACATGGCCTGGGTGGCCACCGACCGCGGCCAGGCCAGAGTCGCCCTCGACCATGCCACCAACGCCCAGCACTGGGCCGGTCAGGCCGACGACCTACGGCTACGGGCCTACGCAATGGACAACACCGCCAGGGCACTAGCCCGGGACGGACAGGACGCCGCAGCGTTCACGGCCATGGAGCACGCCATAGGACTGCTAGCCAGAGCCGACGCCGACCGCGCCAGCTACGCCTACTGGCTCACCGTAGGCGGTCGCCTCGACTGGACAGAGACCAGGTGCAACTTCTACCTCGGTGACCACGAACGCGGCGCCATAGCGGCCGAGCAGGACCGGGCCGCAATAGACCCGGCGAGTGAGCCGCGCACGTACGCCCGGATCACGCTGATGCTGGCGGCGTGCCGGCTGCGCACCGCCAAGCCTGACGTCGCCGGCGCCGCCCAAGCCATCGGCGAGGCCGCGACCCTAGCCGCTCATTACCGTTCGCCACAGCTGGTCGAGCAGCTGCGGCACGGGGTGACCGAGCTGGAACCATGGCGGGACGCGCCAGAGGTCAGGCAGGTCCGTCATCAGCTGGCGGCTCAAGGCCTGACCTGAGTCGAGCCGCCTCAGTACCTACGCCCGGGGCCAGTCCGCGAACCGGGCACGGATCTCGGGAGCGGCTGGGACTCCACCGGTCTGGTCGGTGAAAAGATCCACATCCGCCGTGGGCCTGTTGACAATGCCGTGGGCGATGAGGGCCCGCCCACCCGCGAGCGCGAAGCCATGCTTGCCAGCGGCAGTGAGGGCCAGGCGGGCGACCTCGGCCTGGAGCGGGTCCGGTGCGGTCATCAGGCGGCAGCGGCCCTTGCGCGCAGGACGGGGTGCCGGTCCTCCCACGCCTGGCGTACCCCGCGGGGCACGAAGATGTCCGGCCAGAGCCGGATCAGAGTCGGCCCGTCGAGCCAGGCGTGCAGCTCCTGGACGGTCACCGCCTCCCGCAGCACCGTCTCGTACATCCACGCGAGCAACGCAGGGTTGTCAAGATCCACGTGACGGTCCGGCTGCCAGAACAGCCGATGCGGCAGCTCCACGACCCCGCTGGTCGGCCCGTGCAGATCGGCCAGGTCGGCGACGACGACGGCAGAACGGCCGGGCCGGGCCTCGTAGGGCACCCGGCGCCGGAACCCAGGCCGAGCCGCGTCCACGCCACCAGCGTAGACCTTCGAGTGACCGCTCAGGTGATCCACCCGCTCGCGTCCTTCACACAAAACAGATGCGGCCATGAGCCCCACAGAGCCGGGTCGGCCGATGCACTGGTTGCTCGATACCACCAGGGTGTCGGTGCGGATCGACACCCTAACAACAGCGCGCGCCCGGAACGGCGCCTACTCCAGCGGGCCGTCGCCGGCCGCCAGCAGATCCTGCCGCAACGAGGCGAGCGGGCGCAGGCCTTCGGCGGTGTCGGCGTACCAGTAGGTCCAGCCATTGGTGCCGCTGCCGTGCGCCGCGTCGCCGGCCCCGGAGGGCGCGTCGTATGCGGTGCCGTCGAGCTCGATCCGGCCGTCGGGCAGCACGGTCGCCTCCACGCCGTCAGTCGGATTGATCAATACCGCGCCGGGGTCGAGCAGGCCAGCGTCGAGCAGGTGCGTGACTCGCACGGCGTACGAGACGCGCGCCGGCTGCGCCGCTGCGGTGGGGACCCCGGGCGCCGGGTAGACCGGGGCGTACCGCGGCTCCGCCAGCCGGGAGAATGCCTCCCGCACCACGGCCGCCATCAGCTTGCGCCGCCGCGCCAGGAAGGTGTCGTACGGCAGGCCGGTCCAGCCTTCGGGCAGCGCGTGCCACCGCGCCTGCGCGGCCAGCGCTTCCTCAGGCAGGCGCTTCTTGGCCAGCTGATCGGGCCAGTAGGCGGCCGGCGAGGCATCGGAGATGTCGATGTTGTCGTGCCACTCGACCAGCGCCATGTTCGCGATCTGGTTGATCTGCCGGGACCCCTTCACCCCTTGCTTACGCAGGTAGGCCCGCGGGAAGAGGTGGTGTCGCTCGATGCCCTTCTTCGCCGTGACGGCCGGGTCCAGCCGGGCCCGCACCCGGACCGTGGACAGCAGCGCCTCAGCGTCGACGATGTTCAGCGCCGCGATGTAGGCGAGCAGGGCTGGTGACTTGGCGGCGGAGCTGGCCAGCTCGTTGGGGAGCGTGATCTCCCAGTATTCGGTGGTGAGCGTGTCGTCGACGATGCGCGCCAGGACCGCGACGAACCCGTCCGCGTCACCGGGCGCCACCTCGCCAAGGTGCGCCAGGTCGCGCTCGACCTGCGTCTCGAACGACCCGGAGTAGCGCGACGTGGTGTGCGCCATGAAGAACCAGCGGGCGATCGCCTCCCGCAGCCGAGCCACCGGCACGCCGTAGTCGACCCGGCCGATCAGCCACATCGCGCACGAGAAGATGATCGCGTTCTCGCTGGAGACCACCTTTCGGCCGCGGAAGCCGGCCCGCTCCAGGCAGAGCAGGAACTCGTGCCAGTGGGTCAGGTTCAGCACGTGCTCCTGCGCCGCCGCGAGCCGGGCGAACTGCGCGTCGCGCCGCTCCGGCAACGGCCGGCCGGTCTCCAGGTCCTTGCCGCGCAGCAGGGTGTAGACGTGCTTGAGCACGGCGCGGCGGAACGCCACCGCCACCGCGGCCCGCAGCAGCTGCGGCGGCTGCGGCTGGAGGTACCAGTTGAACGGCGACGCCCCGGTGAGCGCCGGCACCCGGCTGGCCCAGGCGGTCGATGGCATCCTCCAGCCGCTCCTCCTCCGCGTCGTCCACCGGCCGGCGCGCCGAGACCGCCGCGAGGTACGCCTTGGTCGCCGCCTTCTTCCCACCCTTCTGCCACAGCACGCTGATGTCCGGGATGAGCTCGGGGTCCTTCTCGATCGCCGCGTCAGTGACCGCGAACGTCGCGTCGGCGGGCCGGAAGGCGATGCGGATGCGGGACTCGGAGTAGTCGTCGTGCACCACGGCCGCACCGGTCATCACCGCGAAGAGCGAGGTCAGCCGCTGCTGGCCGTCGACGATGAGCAGGTTGGGCACCGCCTTCGGCGTACCCACCCCGATCTGGCGGGCGCCCGGGTCGGCTCCGGTCTCCCAGAACAGCAGGTAGCCCACTGGGAAGCCTTTGTACATGGAGTCGAACAGGGCACGCACCTTGCCCGCCGGCCACACGAACGGCCGCTGGATGTCCGGCAGTGCGATCTTCCCGTGCTCGATCGACTGCACCAGCAGCGAGACGGTGTATGTCGTGTCCTTGTAGAGCGTCTCCGCCATCGATCAGTCCCTTGTGGTCAGAAGAGGGTTGCGGTCCCGGCGCCCGGCCGCCGGCCCGAGGTGCGCCTGTTGTGCAGGCCCCGCCGGACCTCCTCGGCATGGCGGGCGAAGTTCAGCTCCAGCAGGCGGTCCAGGATCTCCTGCCGCACAACCGGACCCACCGTGTAGCGCACCCCCTGCCGGGTCTCGTGGAACCCGTGATCCAGCGCGAGGTCGTGCCAGCCGTACGCCTCAGCCACCGCGTGGTCGATCTCGACATGGATCTCACGCAGGCCGGCGATGTCGCGGGCGGTCTCACGTTCGTCGTGCACCCGGTTGTAGGTCTTGGTGAGACCTTCGTCGCGGTCCAGCATCAGATCCCGCCGGTACGCATCCAGCCGCTCCCCAATGTCGCGCATCCGTTGCGTCAGCTCCGGCCGGGCCAACGTCTCGAACACGTCCGACGGCGTATAGCGGAGATCTCCCTTGAGGGACGACGCCTGTGAGATCGCCCACCAGTAGTGCGGCGCGCTTGACAGGAGCGCCAGGTCAGCAGCGTCATCCGTCGCGAACACACCACACGCATGCGAATAGACCCAGCCGGTCGGCACAAACGCCGGAAGCACCACCTTACTTGTGAGGGCAATGACGAGCACACGATCGCGGCCCGCGATCGCGCGGTGGAGGTCGAGCGCGGGTCTCGTGAAGCGCCACCAGATCTCTCGACGGCTGCGGTCCCGGTTGCGGTCGCGCTCTGGCTTGACCAGCCGGACCACGCGATCGAAGCAGTCTGGATACAGCTGAGCGCGCTCGATCGGCCAGTCTCGGAAGTTGATGACCCAGCGGCTGGCGGAGCCGTCCGGTCGCGAGTTGAGGTCCTCGCCGTTGAGGTAGGGAAAGAGCACCTCAGCATTGCGAGGGTCACGCTCAATCAGCGCCCGGGCCTCCTCCGGCGTCATCGTGAAGCCGAGGCCCAAGATGTTCGAGCCCTGGAACGCGATACCGGCGTTGGCGGCGAGCCGGTACGGGGTGCCGGTGACCCGGCTGGTTGGGTCGAGCGACGGCGTGATGCCGCTGACCACTGCCTCATCCAGCGCCACTGGCTCGGCTCCGCCCCGCCGGCCGAGCCACACCTTCGCCACCTCCAGCGTCGCCTCGCCCGGCCAGCGCATGCTCTTCACCGCCCGGACGACCGACCAGTCCCGCTCGACGAGCCGGTCAAGCCCCACCTCGCGGGTGTCGCCCTGAGCGATCGTGTTGGTGGCGAGCAGGCCGATCCGGCCCTGCGGGGCGATCTCCGCGGCGCGCAGGAAGAAGTAGGCCACCAGGTCCGCGCTGCCGCGCCGCCCGCCGGCGAGCCACCGCACGAGGTGGTCCCGGTAGTCCGTGCCCACCGCGCCGGTGATCCGCTGCCCGCCCTGGAACGGCGGGTTGCCGACCACCGCGTGGAAGCCGCCCGCCGCCATGACCTCCGGGAACTCCAGCGGCCAGTGGAAGCACCCACGCTCCGGCGCCGCCTCCGGCCGGCCACCGTCCAGCCAGGACCGGTTCTGCCCGGCCAGCGCCGCACTCGCCGCTGAGTCCCCACTGAGCGCAGCCTCGGCGTACCGCCGTACGCCCTCCAGCGCCGCCGCGTACTCCGCGACCGGGCGACCCGCGCGCAGCAGGGCCGCCGCGACCACGCCGTCGGCGACGAGCCGCAGCGCCCGGGTCCGCTCCTCGGCCTCGGCAAGCAGCTCCGCCTTGTCCTGGGCGTCGCGGACGTCACGCACCACAATGGACTCCAGCGCGCGGCGGGACCGCGCCGCCTCGTCCAGCGCCGTCGACATCGCCCCAGCCGCGTCGTCGAAGAACGAGACGTGGCCGGCGAGCTGGCGCCCCTGCGCGGGATCGAGGTGCAGGTGGAGGAGCTGGTCCAGCGAGGTGATGCCGAGCAGCGAGTCACCGCGGCGCAGCGCGTGGTCGAGGAACTCGAACGGCCGGCCGCGGGCCAGCGTCACCAGCCACATGGACAGCTTCGCCATCTCCACGGCCATGTCGTCGCGGTCCACGCCGTAGAGGCAGCGGTCGGCGACCAGGCGCCTGGCCGCGACCAGGCGCTCCTCCTCGGCGTCGCTGCCGCTGCCGGCCGGCAGCCCGTCCGGGACGCCGTCGCGGTCCCACGCCTGGACCACCCGGTTCGCCAGGTAGCGGCAGGCCGACACGAGGAACGCGCCGGACCCCATCGCGACGTCCACCACCCGCAGCGCCAGCAGCTCCTCGGCCGGCCGGACCCGCCAGCTATCCCGGTCAGCGCCCTCGACCGGGCCGGGCGAGAAGCAGAGCGGGTCGAGCGTGTGCCGGACGATCTCCTCGGCGAGGTGCTTGGGCGTGTAGTGCGCCCCGGCGGCCCGCCGGTCGCCGACCTGGGTGACGTAGAGCGCGCCAGGCCCGTAGACGAGCGGGCCGCCGTGCAGGTCGGGGCGCAGCACCCCCCAGTACGGCCGCACCCGCGCCGCCAGCTCGTCGTCTCCCCCGCACGCGGCCCGCAGCGCGGCGAGCGACGGCGCGTCCGGTTCCTCGTCGAGCCACCGCTGCACCTGGCGCGCGGTGACCTTGCGGCGGTTGCCCACCGACATCCGCTCCACCAGCAGGTCGACCAGCCGGTCGCCGGCGTGTGTCTCCAGTGTGGACAACGGGACCTCCGGCTGCGCCGGGCCGACCAGCGGCAGCACGGTCCCGGTGGCGCGCACCGCGGAGTGGTCGAGCAGCCCCTCGTAGACGTACCCGATCTGCTCCACGTCGAGCGAGCGGTAGGACAGCGCCTGCGCCTCGATGCTGGCCCGGCCGCGGCGGTGCAGCACCAGCAGCTGCGTGAGCACCCGCAGCATGGTGCGGTCGTCCACCCGGACCGCCTCGAACCAGGGGAACCGGCCAGGGTCGAACAGGGCCCCGCCGTACGCCGGCAGGCGCAGCGCGTCGTGGCGTACCCCGGAATGTGGACCGCGCGGGACGTGGCCAGCAGCCGCCCCCAGGCCGTCGCGCGGCGGTCGAGGATGTCCTCGGTGAGCCGGTCCGCGTCCGCGCGCAGGCTCTCGAAGAGCGTGTGCATGGCGTACGACTCGGCGTAGAGCGAGTCGTTGACCGGCAGCAGGCCGCGGTCCTCGGCGTAGAGCAGGAAGACCATCCGCATGGTGGCGGTGACCGCGCCGCGGTAGGCGTCGCGCGGCGCCACGCCGGCCAGCGGTGCCCCACCGGCCTCCCGGTCGGCGCGGGAGAACGCGTCGACCAGGTGCTCGACGGCGGCTCGCACCTGGGCGCCGAGCTGACCGGTGACCGCCTCCTCGCGGCTGCCGCTCTGGCGCAGCAGCGCGGGCAGCTGCTCGGCGTCGGGCCGGCTGAGCCACCGGTAGCCGCCCAGCAGGTCGGCGAATGCGGCCAGCGTGGCCGGCTCGTCCACCCAGATCTCGGCGTCGAAGGTCGCCACCCCGGTGGGCAGGCCCTTCGCGGCGTGCACCAGGGCCCAGCGCCAGCCGTTGGTGACCAGGCCGACCGGCACGCCGGTGGCGTGGCACAGCTCGACCATCCGGTCCACCGGGCTGGCCGCCCAGGCCCGGTCGGGCACCACCCGCTCCAGGCCGGTGCTGGCCGGCCAGGAGGTGAGCAGGGCCTGCACCGTGCCGCCGGCGCGCAGCACCGCATCCGGGCGCAGCTCGTCCCCTGTGGACGGTGGCCGGTAGGTGAGCGCCTGCGGGACCGCCTGGCCGGACAGGACCGCGGCCCGGCCGGCCAGGTCCGCATCGAGTGGCCACTCCAGCACCTCGCGCAGCACGAGGTCGACGAACAGCTCGGCCTTTGCCGGCTCGGCGCGCAGCTCTTCCACGGCCAGCGCGAGCCGGTCCCGCACGAGCGAGGACACCGGGGCGCACCCCTGCGGCAACGCGGTGTCGAGCACCTCGAGATCGAGGAACGGCTCGACGGTCTCGACCAGGGCCAGCCACTCGGCGTGCGGGCTGATCTTCGACGGGCGGGGCGCCACCCGGCGCGCGTGGCCGGTCACCGCGCCGCCCTCCTCGGGACCAGGAACTCCACGGCCACCGGGAAGAACCGGGCCACCGGCTCGGCGTACCGGCGGGCCACCGCGTCGCGGGCGGTCTCGATGTCGGCGGGGATGCGCTCCAGCCGGCGCCGCAGCGCCTCCACGTCGCGGTCGAGCTGCTGGCGCTCCTCCTGGGACAGCTCGAAAAGGCGTAGCTGCTCGTGCGGGTCCTCGTCGAGCGCGGAGCGGATCGCGCCGGCCAGCTCGGTGAGGGTCTGCTCGGCGGCGCTCGCCTCGCGGGCGGCGTTGTCGGCCAGCATCCGGCGGATGCCGGCCTGGCGGTCGTCACGGCGGCGCTCCAGCGCCCGTACCAGGCCTGGGCTGATCTTTGGAAGGAGGACGGCGAGCCGCTCCGCCAGCTCGGCCGGAGGCGGGGTGGCGCCGCCGCGGGCCGCGGCGGCGGCCTGGTCGATCTCGCGGACCGTGCCGAAGGAGGCGAAGCGGCCCTCACGCAGCCAGCCACCGGCGGTGATCACCTGCTCGTGCAGGCGCCACCCGGCGGCGCCGGTCACCACCAGCCGGCCGTGCGCGAGCACCGCCGGCTCGGCCAGCGCGCCGTCGGGCACCACCCGGGCGGTGACCCGGGACAGCTTCGCCTGCCGGCTGCCGGACCACACCTCGGCCCGCAGCAGCCGCAGGCACTGCTGCACCAGCGGGTGCCCGAGGTGCAGGTGCACCACGTCCTGGCGGCCCCGCCGCCGGTCGACCGGGCGGGCCGCGTCGGCGTCGAAGGTCACCGGCCGCGCCCTGCCGGTGCGGGGGTGGGCCAGCCCGGCCACCGCCCGCCCCCACTCCTCGCCCAGCGGCGGCACCGTGAACAGCTCGCCGGTGAACCCGTCCAGCCGGGTCGGGGCCAGCGGCTGCTGGCGGCCCAGGCGCAGGCCGACCTCGACCACCCGCTGCACCGCCTGCGGGGTGAGGCCGAGGTCGGTGCGGCTCTCGTGCAGCTTGGCGACCAGCTCGTCGAGCTCGGTGGCGAGCTGCCGCTGGATCCGCAGCACCGCCCGCTGTGCGGCGCCGGCCTCGGCGGCGGAGGTGTCGAGCCGCTCCGTGCGGCGGCCGAGCATCGCCTCGGTCACCTGCTCGGCGATGACCGGCCCGACGCTGCCCAGGTCGGTGCGGATCTGCTCCACCTTGCGCACCGCCTGGGCGAGGAACTGGAGGTCGCCCTCCAGCGAGCCCGGCGGGGCGTCGGCCAGCTCCGCGCCGGCGAAGCCGGCACCGAGGAAGTGGTAGATGAGCACCTCATCGGCGCGCTGCCCGTGCCGGTCGACCCGCCCGTTGCGCTGCTCCAGCCGGTTGGGGTTCCACGGGATCTCCCAGTGCAGCAGCCGGTGGCACTGCTCCTGGAGGTCGATGCCTTCGCTGGCGGCGTCGGTGGCGAGCAGGATCCGGGCCGGCGACTCGGCCGGCGGGGCGAGGAACATCTTCTTGATCTGGTCACGTTCCTCGGTGTCCAGCCCGCCGTGCAGGACCGCGATCCGGCCGCCGGTGTCGTAGCCCCGGGCCGCCAGCTGCTCGTGCAGCCAGCGCAGCGTGTCCCGGTACTCGGTGAAGACGATGACCCGCTCGTCAGCGCCGGCACCGGCGCCGGTGTCCTCGCCGGGACGGCCTCCGGCCGGCCCCACGACCTCCTCCAGCCAGCGGAGGAAGACCTCGAACCTGCTGTCCGCCTGGTGCTGCGCCCGCTCGGCCCAGGCGGTCATCCGTCCCACGAGGTCCCGCTCGGCGGCGGCCAGCGCGGGTTCGGAACCACCGGCCGCGGCCAGCGCGCGCCGGGACAGGCTCTCGTACGAGCTGTCGTCGTCCTGGTCGGTGTCGAGCGCGTCGTCGACGGCCTCGAACGCGTCGCGAAGGACCCGGGGGCTGGTCGCCCGGGCGCCGGCGCCGGGCCCCCGCGCGCGTTGCCCCCGCGCGCTCGCCGCCGGCGGCCTGCGCTGCGACTCCACATGCACGGCAAGGGTACGGGCGAACGCGGCCGGCGAGGAGAACAGCCGTTTCTTCAGCAGGGTCAGGGAGAAGTCCACGGCCATCCGGGCCGCGTCACCCTCCGCGGTGGCCCGGGCGACCCGCGACCTCGCGTACTCCCGCAGGTCGTCGTGCACCCGCCGCTCCTCGGCGGCGTAGTCGACCGGGAGCGCCACGACCCGCCGGGGCGGGAAGAGCGGCCGGCCGTCGAAGTCGCTGCGCAGCTCCGACTTCAGCCGCCGGACCATGACC
The DNA here is from genome assembly GCA_035707405.1 of Micromonosporaceae bacterium. Classification (GTDB taxonomy): domain Bacteria; phylum Actinomycetota; class Actinomycetes; order Mycobacteriales; family Micromonosporaceae; genus DASSUC01. Next base: position 25,424 of record DASSUC010000064.1, read on the forward strand.
TGCCGAAGCTGCCGCGGGTCGGGCTGGACGCCACGGGCGAAGCGCTGGTCGTCGAGCAGCTCCAGCAGGGCGGTGAAGGACTCCTGGTAGCCGTTGTGCGGGGTGGCCGACAGGAAGAGCCGGTGCTCGCAGTGCGGGGCCAGCTCGCGGACGGCCTTCGTGCGCCGCGAGTCGGTGGCGTAGCGGCCCCGGCCGGTCGGCGCGCACGAGTGCACCTCGTCGACGACCAGCAGGTCCAAGGCGCGCGGCAGGGTGAACTCCTTGGGCAGCACCTCGCGCAGCATCCGCATGGGACGGTCCCGCTTGAGCCAGTCGATGCTGACGACCAGGCGCGGGAAGTGCGTGAACGGGTTCACCCGTACGCCGCGCTCGCGGCGCAGCGCGCGCACCAGCGCGGTGTCGAGGACCCGGAACTCCAGCCCGAACTTGTCCTGCATCTGCTCACGCCACTGGATGCACAGGCTGGCCGGGCAGACCACCAGCACGGTACGCGCCCGGTAGCGCAGGATGAGCTCCTGGATGACCAGCCCCGCCTCGATCGTCTTGCCCAGGCCCACGTCGTCGGCGATGAGCAGGTTGGCGCGCGGCATGGCAAGGGCGCGCACCAGCGGGTCGAGCTGGTATGTCTCGATGTCGATGCCGCTGCGGAACGGCGCCTGGAGCAGGCTCCGGTCGGCGCTGGTCAGCGCGCCCCAGCGGACCGCGTCGAGGAAGGCGTCCAGGGTCTGCGGGTCGTCCAGGCCGCGCCCGCCGTCGAGGCTGGGCAGGGCTGCCGACTCGTGCACGCGGGCACCCGCCTCGACCTCCCACACCACCCGCAGGGTGTCGTCGTAGCTGTCGTCCTCGACCGAGGTGAGGGTGAGCAGGTGCTCGGTGTGCTGCGGGCCGGCTGTGGCCCGGTCGGCCGCAATCGTGCTGGGGACCGCGTCGGCGACCACCCATCGCCGCCCGCGGACCGTCACGAGCTGCCCGGGTACGGGTGCCGCCGGGCGCTCCGGCGCAGGGCGTGGAAAGTCTTCAGTTAGCGTCATCATGGCCATCGACTGTCGGGCCCGGTGCCATTGACGACCGGCTCCCCAACCCGTCCTCCTCCTCAGTCGGCACGGCTTCACGCCCGGCCTGGATCAGCGTGCAGGACCAACATAAAGTGACCCTACGAGAGGTCGGGAGAAAAGGCTCGGGGTCACCCGCGTACGACAGCTCAAGATCCACGACCCGGGCTACGACGCGCCGGCAACGTTGTTCTAATCAGTTCAGTCGGCCTCCCGGAATCTGCGCTAGTCGCTGACCAACACCGCACGCACGAGGGAGTCGTAGGTGTCGGTAGTGCGCTCCAGATCTATACCGAGCGACCGCACGAAGGCATCCAGCTCAGCCTGCACCGCATCTCCTGGTTCGTCTGGCCCGATGACCTTTTCCGCTTCCAGGAACGCCCCCGCGTGCTCGACCTCATCCAGGCATAGGGAAAGCTCGCCAAGCTGGACCGTACGGCGGGTCTTGACGAGGCGCACGGTCGGATAGAAGCCCATGTGCTGGATGGCCCCGTGCATCTGCTCCCGGTCGGACACCTCGGTCTCAAACTCCAGGCACGCCAGCTCGTTGTCGATGGGTCGCTTGAGCGTGAACAGGTGGCGGTCGTCCTGCGTGCGGAGACGGGCGAAAGGCACACCGAGCTTGCTCATGCCATAGTGCCAACCCTCCGGTGCGTACGCTTGGTCGTCCTGGTGGACTGGCGGGGAGAGCACCAGGCCACGAGCGCTGAGAGCAGACTCCAGGGCTACCGTGTCGAGGGCTCGGTACTTGACCTCGATCTCCCTGGCATGGGCCACAACACGCTCCCTGTGCACCTTGGTCGACAGCTGAGCAGAATAGCGCTGTTGGCCAGCAGCGCAGGGAGGCGCGCAGGTGGGTCTGGCACTGAGTTGGCAGCCAGGTGTTTCTCGGGCGTCCTCACGAGAATCGGGCCGGGCCGAGTCCACGGGGGCTGCCGCTTGACAGCGGCTTACCACATCGGTGGACTGGGCGCCATGACCGACCCTCCCGGGCTCGACCTGGCTCGCCTGCGCGAGTTCCTCGATGGGGAGCGCCCTGAGCTCGCGACCGGGCCGCTGTCCGCGTCCGTGGTCGCCGGCGGCCGGTCCAACCTGACCTACCTAGTGCGCGCCGGGGAGCGGGAGCTCGTGCTGCGCCGCCCGCCGCTGGGCCATGTGCTCGCCACCGCGCACGACATGGGCCGGGAGTTCCGGGTGATCTCGGCGCTGGCCGGCACGGCGGTGCCCGTACCAGCGGCTCTGCTCCTCTGCCTCGACCCCGACGTGCTCGGCGCGCCGTTCTACCTGATGGAGCGGGTGCCCGGGGTGGTGCTCCGGTCCCGCGCGCAGACCGACCGGCTCACCGGCGCGCAGCGCACCCGGCTCGCCGGGGCCATGATGGACACCCTGGCCGAGCTGCACCTGGTCGAGCCGGAGGCGGTCGGGCTGGGCGACTTCGGCCATGCCGAGGGCTACCTGGCCCGCCAGGTGCGGCGCTGGGGGCAGCAGCTGGACCGCTCGCGCAGCCGGGACCTGCCCGGCATCGACGAGCTTCGAGACGGGCTGGCCGCCACGGTGCCGCCCAGCGGGCCGGGGCGGATCGTGCACGGTGACTACCGGCTGGACAACATGCTGGTGGACCCGGTCACGATGCGGGTCAACGCGGTGCTCGACTGGGAGATGGCCACGCTCGGCGACCCGCTCGCCGACCTGGGCCTGCTGCTGACGTACTGGGATGTCCTGGGCGACTCGCAGGTCGCGGCCGGCAACCCGGTCGCGGACGGCCTGGGGGCCGCCGCCGGGTTCCCCACCGGCGAGCAGCTGCTGGCCCGGTACGCGGACCGCACCGGCACCGACCCGTCCGGCCTGGACTGGCACGTCGCCCTCGGCTGCTACAAGCTCGCGGTGATCTGCGAGGGGATCCACTACCGCTACACCCTCGGCCAGACCGTGGGCACCGGCTTCGACCGGATGGGTGACATGGTGGCCCCGCTCGTCGACGCTGGACTGCGCGCGCTGAAGACCGCGCCCAAGACTCGGGAGCACTGATGGACTTCGGTTTCGACGACCGCACCCAGGAGTTCCACGACCTGCTCACCGACTTCATGGAGGAGTGCGTCTACCCGGCCGAGCCGGTGCACGCGGCGCAGGTGGCGGCCGCGGCCGACCCGTGGTCCCGGCCCGCGGTGATGGGGGAGCTCAAGGCGCAGGCGCGCCGGCGCGGGCTGTGGAACCTGTTCCTGCCCGACCCCCGCTTCGGGGCGGGCCTGACCAATGTGCAGTACGCGCCGCTGGCCGAGCTCACCGGTCGCAGCCCGCACCTGGCGCCGGAGGCGCTCAACTGCGCCGCCCCGGACACCGGCAACATGGAGCTGCTGGCCGAGTTCGGCTCGCCGGAGCAGCACGACCGGTGGCTCAAGCCGCTGCTGGAGGGCGAGATCCGGTCGGCGTTCTGCATGACCGAGCCGGAGGTGGCCTCCTCCGACGCGGCCAACATCGCCACCCGGATCGTGCGCGACGGTGACGACTACATCATCGACGGGCGCAAGTGGTGGTCGTCCGGGGCAATGGACCCGCGGTGCGCGCTGCTCATCGTGATGGGCAAGACCGACCCGGCGGCGGCGCGGCACCGCCAGCAGAGCATGGTCCTGGTCCCGCGGGAGACCGCGGGCGTCACCATCCACAGGGGACTGTCGGTCTTCGGCTTCAGCGACGGGCCGCACGGCGGGCACGCCGAGATCACCTTCGAAGGGGTACGGGTGCCGGCCGCGAACCTGGTCGCCGGCGAGGGGGACGGCTTCGCGATCGCCCAGGCCCGGCTCGGTCCCGGCCGCATCCACCACTGCATGCGGCTGATCGGCATGGCCGAGCGGGCACTGGAGCTGATGTGCGCCCGCGCCGCCGCCCGGGTGGCGTTCGGCCGGCCGCTGGCCGAGCAGGGGGTGGTCCAGCACTGGATCGCCGAGTCGCGGGTGCGCATCGAGCAGGCCCGGCTGCTGGTGCTCAAGACCGCGTGGCTGATGGACACCGTGGGCAACAAGGGCGCGCACACCGAGATCCAGGCGATCAAGATCGCGGTGCCGTCGATGGCCGGGTGGGTCATCGACAAG